>JBBIQJ010000077.1:0-11180 GCA_037442385.1 Armatimonadota bacterium | reverse complement strand
TGTGTTCTCCTCGCCGTAATACTCCTGATACACCTGAACAATCTTCTTCTTCACACGCTGGAGGGCATTATCGATACATTTTGTATGGCGATTGAGCTTCTCCGACATCTCCCGATAGGATAGCCCGTCCAGATAGCACTCCAGCACCTGCAGCTCCAGCGGGCTCATACGCTCTTGTGCCAGCCGCAACACTGCCATCGGGATTCGCTGATAGAGAATCACCTCTTCAGGGGTCAGGGCGTTGGGGTCGGGGAGCATTTCGCCCAACGTCGTGTCGGCGTCGGCGCTGGTGGGGTCCTGAATCGGGCGATCGATAGAGATGGAGTCATTAAGGGGAATATGTTTCTGGCGTGTCGCCGCTTTAACAGCGGAGATAATCTGGCGTGTCACGCACAGCTCCGCGAACGGGCGAAACTTATGGAAACGGTCATATCGGAAGTCGCGGATTGCCTTGTAAAGCCCTAATAGCCCTTCCTGCACGACGTCTTCATGCTCGGCGCCAATTAAAAAGTAGGAGCGCGCCTTCATCTCTACAAGCGAACGGTAGCGTTTGAGAAGAATCTCTGCGGCGCGCTGGCTCCCCTGTTTGGCATAGTAAACTAATTCTTCGTCCTGCATGTAGGTGAAACACAGATTGGAGTCGTCGAAGAAGGGTTCCTCCATCATGCCGTGTTCCCTCATGTATGTGCCCTCCATCGGATAGTGATGCCCGCTGAGGGGGATTCCGCCGTACCCACAGCGCTGACCGCCGCGTCAGCTCGCCCTTCTCGCCACCAGGTCTCTCGCTCCATACACACTCCCCGTGCGGGCATGAGTAGTTTAGACGATTACCCCCCCTTAAAGTCAAGGGTTTTGGGCGAATTTGCGCCGAATTTCGCCCGAAATTGGCAGGAATTGCCCGCGAAGGGCGGTACATGGTAGGTTGCGGTGTATCTAATGCAGGAGCAACTTTGAAATAAGGAGGTTAGTATGCGAACTCGACAGTGGATTAGCGTGCTGGCGCTGGCAGGTTTATCGGTAGTTGCAACATCGCAATCTCCCGTGCCTGTGAAAGTGTTTCGGGGTAGCGCCAATCAGGTGGTTCTGCAGTTCGAGCGGGTGCGCCCCGCCTATGTGGAGATTCTGGTGAACGGGCAGGTGATTGCCACACGCACCGTGCAGGGCGCTCAGATGACGCTCGGTTTGACCAGCATGGGGTTAGCCCCCGGTACTCACGAGGCAATCATCCGCATGTATGACCGTCACGGACGCCTGATAGGCGAAACCCGGGCGTCTGTGGACCTTCAGCCAGACCCTTACGCGCCTGTGAACCTGATTGTTCCGCGTAATGGAACCCGCGTGAGCGGCACCGTGCCCGTAGAGGCGCGGCTCACCCTGCATGGCAACATGTATGTAACCTTTTTTGTGGACGGTCAGGCGCGCGCCCTGCGCAACTTCGCGCCTTACATTTATCAGTGGGATACCACCCAGGAAACGAACGGCTGGCACACTCTGGAAGTGTGGGTGTTTGACGGCAGGCAGACCTTCAAAACACCGCCCACCCGTGTGTTTGTGAACAACCCTGGCGGGCGCACCGAGCGCCAGATGGAGCCAGAAGCTTCTGGCGAAATGGTGGAGCCTGTGGAACCGGCAGTGGTCGCTGTCGAGTCGTCGCCCAGCGCCGAGCTTTCAGGGCTTCGAACGGGCGAAATAGCAGGAGGCACGACGCCTCTGGAACTGCGTCTCAGCACGCCTGTGAACGAAGCCACCCGTCCCGAACCTGTAGCACCTGCGTTAAGCCTTGCGCTCGCCCCAGCGGAAACGAATTCTGCCGCATGGCGCACAGCCCCCGGCGCGGGGCAGCCGTACTTCGAAGCACGCTTCACCGTGCCGGAAGCGCCCCCCAGCATGACTTTCACTCCCAGCCCCGTCTCTCAGTGGAAGCCGAGCTGGCGTATGGCGAAGGCAGAACCCCAGATGCGCGGTCAAAAGCTGACGGTTCCCCCCGTAGTTGCCAGCGCGCCTGAACCTGCCGCCCCCACCGCTTACGAGAGCGCAGTTTTGCTATTCCGGCACGGCACGCGCCTGCCCAGCACCATCCGCGCCTTCGAACTGGTGTGGAACGGCAGGGTGATTGTGCCCGATGTAGCGCCGCGCGTTGAATCGGGCATCCCGCTCGTCACGGTGCGCCACGCGCTGGAGAGCGCAGGCGCCCTTATTCGCTGGGACAATCAGCTCAAGCAAGCCACGATCCTGCTGGGCGATAAGACCCTGACTCTGGATGTCCGGGCGAACCGCGCCACCCTCAACGAGGTGCCGCTCGCTCTGGAGGCGCCTCTTCAGATTATCAACGGGCGCGTGATAGTGCCTGCCACCCTGCTCGGCGAGGTGCTGAACGCCGATATTCTGTTTGACCTGACCACCCACCAGCTCATCCTCACGCCAAGAGTCTGAAACGCCTTTTCGGTCTCTTGCTCGCCGCGGGGCGGGCAAGAGACCACGCCTCGCTTTTGTCAACTGGCGCGTTTATTCCCCCGAATTTCTCCAGTTTTCGAAGCCCTCCGGCAGGAATCACAGTGCAAATCGATGTATAATTAGCACAGGGTGCGAAAACGCTTACGCAGAGGGAACAGGCGATGAAGCGCACGCAGGAAATAACAATTCGGGAACTGGCGGAGTCGCTGGGGGTGTCGGTCGCGACAGTCTCGCGAGCGATTCACGGGCGTGGACGCATCAGTCCCGAAACCCGCGCGCGCGTGCTGGAGCAGATGGAGCGCTTGGGCTATGTGCCGAACCTGCACGCCCAGAGCCTTGCACGACGCCACAGCACACTGATTGCTCTGGAGTACCTGGGGCAAATGGAAGTGCTGTCCGATGTGTTCCTGATAGAGCTGGGACGTGCTATTCAGGCGGCGCTGGTTAAGCATGGCTACCGCCAGCTAATGAATCTGGTCGGCGACCCCAGTTACCGTCAGAGTACCCTGCGCCAGTGGATTAATTCGCGCCTGATCTCGGGTGTGATTCTGATAGGCAACCCCGATGTGGGGGCCGAATGGCTCAAACCGCTGAGAAAGGTACATATCCCGACCGTGTTGATTGCCTATCATCCCCCTGCGGAGATGCCCGATAGGATGCGCTGTGTGGTTCTGGATGTGAAAAGAGGTTGGCAGGAGGCGGTTGCTCATCTTACGGCAGCGGGGCATCGTCAATTCGCCTATATCGGCAGCCACCCAACAGATCCCGCACTGGACTACATCTGCGAAGCGCTCCACCAGCATCGCGCAGCACTGGTGGCAGGGGGAGTTCTCTATGCGAACGAAACCCCACTGGGGGGTTATGAAGCCACGAAGCGATTGCTCCAGCAGTCCCAGCGTCCTACCGCCATTCTGGCACGCACCGATTTGCTGGCGATGGGGGTCCTTCTGGCGCTTCAGGAGGCAGGACTGAAGGTGCCCGAACACATCTCCGTCGTGGGGCACGATGATATTCCGATTGCCCAGTGGCTTATTCCACCCCTCAGCACCATCCAAATTGACTATGCTGTTCTGGGGGAGAAGGCTGTGGAAAGCCTGATTCATCTTTTACAAAAAGAAAAAGGCGACATAGAACCTGTTCAGACGGTCGCAACACGCTTTGTGGTGCGCCAGAGCACCACAAAAATCACGCAACAGGAGGCATAGCGATGAAAGGCTACCTGAATCGATGGGGATTAGTCATGATGTTGTGCGTTAGCGTAAGCGCTTACGCACAGGTGAATGTGCGCGATGAGTTCTCGGGTGGGCTGGATCCGAGCCTGCCATGGTCGTGGACTGTGATTGCTCCGAATCCTGACGGATGCGATTACTGGAACTCGGAAGACCCGTCCCGATACAGATTTCTGGACGACATGCTAATCATCGACTTCCACCCCTGGAACTCAGTGTACGACCAGTGGAACTACGCGAACAACTTCCTTAACCTGCCCGTGCGTGGCTTCGGCGGCGGCTGGGCGATCGAAACCACCGTCACCCTTAACCTGAATGGCAACATTCCGGGCGCTTTTACCCAGACGGGGCTTATCCTGATGAAGGACATGGACAACTACTACACGCTCATGTTACTGGTGGATCCGAATGCAACACCGCTTCGGTTCTGGGTCAGCACTGCTCAGGAGATTAATCGCAGCTACACCTATGGAGGCGCCTCTGCAGGCTACTGGGATGATGGGCAAAACGCCTCGACCTGTGGTCTGCGAATTGAAGACGCGGGCATTATTGACGGGGTGCGCAAAGTGAACATCAAGATCAAGCGTCAGGGCATCGACGAGGACTGGGTTGCTATCTGGCCCTCGCCGATGGATGTGCCCCAGATCGTCAGCGACATCGTGCAGAACGGCGGCTATGTTGGCTTTTTTAATGTCGCCGGCTTCACAGCAGACCCTATGCCCGCGGCTGAGTTTGAGTATCTCCAGCTGGAGCAGGTGTTTCTCAAGACCGCTGGTGATGTTAACAACGATGGCTGTGTGGACGATGCGGACCTGCTGCAGGTGTTGTTTGACTTCGGCAACAACGGCGACGGGCTGAGCAGCGATGTCAATCAGGATTGCATCGTGGACGATGCCGACCTGTTGCAGGTGCTCTTCAGCTTTGGCAGCGGATGCTGAGACACGCTTTTGCGGGGAGCCGTAACTTGCTCCCCGCAAAACATCACACAGTGAGGTGAGATCATGCGACACACGCATAAAGGGTTTACACTGATTGAGCTGCTGGTCGTGATTGCGATTATCGCTATCCTTGCGGCGATTCTGTTTCCTGTATTTGCACAGGCGCGTGAGAGCGCCCGCAAGACCCAGTGCCTCAGCAACATGCGTCAAATCGGGATTGCGGTGGTTGCCTATGTAACCGACTACGACGAGAAATTCTTCATTCAACCGTGGCCTGGCGGTTGCCCTACCAGCGAAACGGAATACTTCACTTATGACGCCCGCCACCCCCGCCAGCACTGGGCATACCTGCTGTATCCCTACATCAAAAATGCGGGGATCTTTGATTGCCCCAGCTACGAAGGAGAGTGGTACTACGCCTCCTATGCCCTGTGGGAATGCGGGCGTGGCAGACCGCCGCAGAACCAGTGGGTCGTGCCCAAAGTGGAGTATGGGCTGAACCAGGTGATAATCAACCGCACCCAGAGCTTGAGTCCGGTCTCGCTGGCACAGATTGAGCGCGTGTCAGAAGTAGCGCTGGTGATGGACAACAACTACATCTACAGCGAGTACACCTGTTTGCGCGGGCCTGCAAATCCGAACGCCTTCATGAAGTATGTACCTTACGACCGGGAATGGCCGTGGGTCCAGGGCGTTGTGCGCCACCAGGAGGGACTTGTGTTCACCTTCGTGGATGGGCACGCCAAGTGGGCGCGGCGTTCAGCGCGGGGGGCACCTTATTTTGAATGGCGGGGCGCTAACTTCTCGCACTTTTACCCTGTGCTGCTGGGCGACCGTGAGTTTGCTACTGGCACGGACTGCGCCGGCACCTACGACTATGGTCAATAGCGAGGGCAAGCGATGAAACACGAGATTCCAGCTCCTGTCGCAATCGGGATTATTGTGGCGCTTCTGGTGATAGCAGGCGTGCTGCTGTACCGTTTCGTGGTGGCAGGAGGGGTTCAGCAGTACGGCGAGAGTGTTGCCAAGCCTGCGCCTGGCGCTCCGGGAACGCCGATGCCAGGCGTTCCCGGAGGCGGCGCGCCAATGGCGCCGCGTTGAGTCCGATGGCTCTTCTGCAGCGTCGCGAGATGACCTCCTTCGTTGAGGCAAGCAAAGGTGTGTCGGTGGAGCAGGCGATTCGCCCCCGCCGGCGCGCCCTGCTTGCTGGTACGCTGCTGATGGTTCCGAACGCGGCGTGGATTGTCCAGATTGAACGCGTTCGTGAGGGTCCTTACCCCACCACGATTTCCTTATTTTTGAACGCTCTCTTCTGGCTGATTCTGCTTCTGATTGCCAATCGGTTGCTGGCGAGGCTACGCCCCACACTTGCGTTTCGCCCTGCGGAACTGCTCACGATTTACTCGATGCTCTGCATCGGCTCAGCGTTTGTGGGGCTGGACGGCGTGCCTGCCCTCATCCAGATGATGGCGCATCCCTACTATCATGGGGTACAGCAGACCGGCTTCGAAAGCGCGCTGAAGGCGTTGCCCGATGCGCTGGTGATACGGGATTCTGAGGCGCTCCGAGGCTACTTTATCGGCAACGACACCCTCTACCGCTGGCACTACCTGAAGGCATGGGCGCCCGCCTTGCTGCTCTGGATGCTCTTTATCGGGCTACTGTGGTGGACGATGCTCTGCCTGAGTTCGCTGGTACGCCATCAGTGGACGGTACAGGAGAAACTGGCGTTTCCTCTGGTGGCGCTGCCGTTGCAGATGGTACAGCCGGAAGGGGCGCTGTGGCGCTCACGACCGTTCTGGGTGGGCGCTCTGGTCGCAGGAGGTATCAACCTGCTCAACGGCTTGCACTTCTGGTTCCCTTCCGTCCCTGAAATCCCGGTCAAGCATCAGGATCTGGCGCCGTATATGGCAAGTAAGCCGTGGGATGCGGTAGGCTGGTTTCCGGTTTCGTTTTACCCCTTCGCGATTGGGATTGGGTTTCTGCTCCCGCTGGATTTGCTGTTTTCCTGCTGGTTTTTCTATCTGTTCTGGAAGGCGCAACTGGTGGTGAGCCGTGCATGGGGGCTGGACATCACGCCGGAGTTTCCCTATATTCGGGAGCAGGGCATCGGCGCCTATCTGGCGATTGGGTTGTTTTTGTTGCTGGGCGGGCGCGGACTGGTCAGGCAGATCGTGAACCATCTTCGAGACCCCTCCCAAAGCGATTTACGCGATGAAACAGAAGCGTTGCCGTATCGCCATGCGGTATGGGGTCTTTTGGGCGGGCTGGCAGGGCTAACTTTTTTTCTGGGGATGTTCGGTATGCGGTGGTATTACGCACTGCTGGCAGTGGGGCTGTACCTGCTGTTCGCACTGGTGATTACCCGTATCCGCGCCGAGCTGGGTCCTCCTGTGCATGACCAACACTTCTCGGGACCCGACCATGTGTTGACAACAGCGCTCGGCACTCATCAGTGGTCAGGGCGCGAGCTGACGATCTTGAACTTTTTCTACTGGTTCAACCGCGCCTATCGCTCCCATCCAATGCCGTTTATCCTCGAAGGGTTCAAGATGGCACACGAGCAGCGCGCGGCGCTCACGCCCTTGTTCAAAGCCTTCCTGTGGGCGGGGCTGTGGGGCGCAATCTTGAGTTTCTGGGCGTTCCTGCACTATGCGTATCAGTATGGCACAGGCGCCGAGTTTTTTGCAGGCCAGCAGTTCGGTTTTGAGGCGTATAATCGTCTCCAGAACTGGATTCAGCTGGGGCAGGAACCGCATCAGGGGAAAATCGCGGCGATAGGCGTGGGTTTCGTAGTCGCCAGCGGGCTGATGATGCTCCGCACGCACTGGCTCGGTTTCCCGTTTCATCCGATAGGATTCGCGATTTCGGGTAGCTGGGCGATGAACCTCGTATGGGCGCCCCTGATGCTCGCATGGCTGATCAAATGGCTGATTGTGCGGTTTGGTGGGCTGCAACTTTACAAGCAGTGGCTCCCCTTCTTTCTGGGATTGATTGTCGGTGAGGCGGTGGTTGGGATGGGCTGGAGTCTGATCGGTGTGCTATTCAATGTTCCCGCCTACAGTTTCTGGGGACAATAATAATAAGGAGGTAAGCGAGGATGCAAAACATTCGGCGTCCGAAAACGGTGCTCTTCTCTGCGGCGACCGGCCCGCTGGACAATCCACTCAAGGGCTGGGCGCCCTACTGGTTTCCGTGGCTCACGCAGTATTACCTCCCTGTGAGCATGAACTTCTGGTATGTCTCGTGGCGCGAACTGGAACCCAACCCAAACGACTATCGGTTTGAACAATGGGAGCAGCGCTGGGACACCAATCTTACACGCAACAACCATGTCGTGTTCCGTGTGTATCTGGACTATCCGGGTCAGCCGACAGGCGTGCCTCAGTGGCTAATTGACATGGGCGTGGAGATGCGTCCTTACACAGAGTATGGCGGCGGTCTCTCGCCAGACTATGACGACCCGCGTCTGGTGCAGGCACTTGTGCGGTTGATTCGGGCGCTGGGGCAGCGGTATAACAACCACCCGCGCGTGGCGTTTGTGCAGCTTGGCTTGCTCGGTTTCTGGGGCGAATGGCATACCTATCCCCGAACGGAACTTTTCGCCAGCGAGGCAACGCAACGCACTGTAGTGGATGAGATGCGCGCCGCCTTCCCGAACAAAATCCTGCAGGCGCGCACGGCAAACGGCTATCTGGGACAGCACCCCTGGCTGGGCTATCATGACGACATGTTTCCTGAAGATACCGACGGCGGAGAGCCGTGGCATTTCCTGCCCACTTTGCGCCGCGCGGGGCGCGACCAGAACTGGAAAGTCGCTTGCATCGGCGGCGAGATGGTGCCCGATCAAGCCCTCCGCCTGATGACCACCGACTGGACCCTGATGCGCACCATGACAGAGAGCGCTCACATCACTTACCTCGGACCCTACTGCCCTCCGCTGGAAGATTATCGAAACAACAGCACTTTTATGAATAACTGCCGTACGATGGTGCGTATGATGGGGTACGAATATCGCTTTAAAGAGTTGCGCTACACCCCTACAGTACGGCGCGGCTCACGCATAGAGCTCGCTCTGTTTGGGACCAATCAGGGCGTCGCGCCGTTCTACTACCCATGGGAAGTTCGAATGGGGCTGATGAACGCCGCCAATCAGGTTGTGTGGAACTGGCGCGTCGCCGTGGATATTCGCCGCTGGTTACCAGGCGAGTTCATTCTGCGCACGGTGTCGCCCACGGTGAGCCTGCCAAAGGGAGAGTATCGTTTGGTACTGGGCATCATAGACCCGTGGAGAAACCAGCCGCGCGTGCGGTTCGCCAACAACCTCGCCGTCATCAACGGCTGGAATGTGCTGGCGCCCCTGCGTATCACCTGAGCGATTGGGTATCCTAAATACCGGAGGGAGAAGCGCCATGGCAACCACCATCAAATGGTTCGGACACTCGACGTTTCTGATCGAATCACCGCAGGGGAAGCGCATCTTAATCGACCCGTGGGTCTACGGCAACCCTGCCTGCCCCGAAAGCGAGAAAAAACTCCCGAAACTGGACTACATGCTCATCTCGCACGGGCACTCCGACCACTTCGGCGACGCGGTGAAGATTGCCCGCGAGTTCCAACCGCAGATTCTGGCGATTTTTGAAATCTACCTGCATCTGGCACAGCACGGCATCCATGCGGTGCAGCCGATGAACAAGGGCGGCTCGCTGATGATGGACGGGATCACCTTCACCATGGTGAACGCCTTCCACAGCAACGGTATCGACGAAGGTGGGCAGGTGCATTATGGGGGCGAGCCAGCAGGTTGGGTCATCCGCCTTGAGGATGGGTTGACTCTATATCATGCAGGCGACACCTGCGTGTTCGGCGATATGAAGCTCATCGGCGAGCTGTATCGCCCCACCATTGCGATGCTCCCGATTGGCGACCGCTTCACGATGGGACCGCGCGAGGCGGCGTACGCCATCAAACTGCTCGGCGTGAAGAAGGTCATCCCGATGCACTGGGGCACTTTCCCGCTGTTGACAGGCACACCCGAACAGCTGCGCGAAGAAACCCGTGATATCGAAGGACTGGAGATTATCGCGATGCGCCCCGGCGAGACCATCCCGATTGGCTAAGGCAGGCACTCAGCCGTGATTGACCACGACACTCCGCGCGAAGCCTGTGGACTCTTCGGCGTCTATGCCGAAGGCGAAGATGTGGCGCGGCTCACCTACTTTGGACTGTTCGCGCTGCAGCATCGGGGGCAGGAGAGCGCAGGGATCGCCGTATCCGATGGCGAGACGGTACGCGCCTATCGCGATTTGGGGCTGGTAACGCGCGTCTTCACGGAACCCATCCTGCAAAGCCTTCGAGGACATATTGCGGTGGGACACACGCGCTATTCCACCACCGGCTCGTCTACCCTGCGCAATGTGCAACCGATTACTTGCTCCACGCTTCAGGGCAATATCGCAGTGGCGCATAACGGCAATCTGGTGAACGCTCACACCCTGCGCGCGGAGCTGGAAGCCGCTGGCGAGCAGTTTGAAAGCACGAACGACTCCGAGGTGATAGTGCGCCTGATTGCCCGCGCCTACGAAGGCGATATTGTGGAGGCGATTCGGGCGATGATGGTGCGCGTGCGAGGCGCCTACTCGCTGGCGATTCTGACCCCCACCCAGTTGATTGGCGTGCGCGACCCGTTTGGGGTGCGTCCGCTCTGCCTTGGCAGACTCGGCTCGGCGTGGGTGCTGGCATCGGAAGATTGCGCCTTTCCTCCGATTGGCGCTGAGTATGTGCGCGATGTGGCGCCCGGCGAGATTGTTGTGATTGACTCGCAGGGGTTGCGTTCTTATGAAGGCGCAAAGCCGGCGCGCGAGGCGTTGTGCATGTTCGAGCTCATCTATTTCGCCCGCCCCGACAGCCACCTCTATGGGCGACTGCTCTACGAGGTGCGCCGCCGCATGGGCATGGAACTGGCGCGCGAGCATCCCGCAGAAGCCGACCTCGTGATTCCAGTACCCGATTCGGGCATCCCCGCGGCGGTGGGCTATGCGCATGCGTCGGGAATTCCCTACGGCGACGGGCTCATCAAAAACCGCTACGCGCCACGCACCTTCATTCAACCCGACCAGCGCATGCGCGAACTGAGCGTACGCCTCAAGCTCACACCGCTCACCGAAGTGATTGCCGGTAAGCGGCTCGTGGTGGTGGACGACTCCATCGTGCGCGGCACTACCACACGCCAGATTGTGCGCCTGCTGTTTGAGGCAGGCGCGCGCGAGGTGCATATGCGCATCACCGCGCCACCCATCCGATTTCCGTGCCACTACGGGATTGATATGGCGACTCAGCGCGAGCTGGTGGCTGCACACCACACTGTGGAAGATGTCCGCCAGCAGATTGGAGCGACCAGCCTGGGCTACCTCAGTATCGAAGGGCTTCTCCGGGCGTGCGGCCAGCCGCAGGGACGTTTCTGCCTCGCATGTTTCAACGGCGACTACCCCATCCCCATCCCCGACGATATCGAGCTTACACGCGATATTTTCGAGCCCGCGCTGGCAGGGCAGGAGTG
>JBBIQJ010000076.1:0-11235 GCA_037442385.1 Armatimonadota bacterium | reverse complement strand
ATGCCTGCGCCAGCCGCGAAAAACGAAACAAATATGCTATATCGCGGCTCAGCAGGGCGTCCAATCCAGGTGATAGACTGTGCGATCGCACTCCATCCGTTGACTACCGCCAAAGCAACCGCAAAAACCCGAACCATATTGCACATCTGCATTATCATATGCCTCCTTTTCAAGGGTGTATGTATTATACTCCATTTCGGCAGCAAAGCGGAGCTTCTCAAAGATCTTCTGGGCAGCTCATGAGGTACAATCGGAGTACGAGTTTGATGCGTGCACTTTTGCCAGTGTCCTGTTGCACGCAACGGAGCGTAAGCATGCTGCGCTTTCTTCGACGGAATTTCCTTGTGAGTAAGGGGAGATAGGTTTTGTTACAAGAGACGGGCGTACAACTGCTGAAGGTATCCTTTATCCGATGGGTATCATCGTCGGGCTGGAAGGCGGCGGCACGAAAACGGGGTGCGCCGTGCTAGATGAGCAGGGCGCGCTCCTCGCGTATGGGCAGGGCGGTCCTGCCAACCTCAACTTCGTCGGCGAAGCGCAACAGCGGGAGTCGTTTGAAACCGCCATCGAATCGGCTCTGAAGGGCATCTCAGAACCTGTGCTGGCGCTGGGCTATACTGTGGCAGGCACTTTCGCCAACTGGGATTGGGTGCGGAAACGGCTGGGCAACCCGCAGGCGTTCGCGGTGGAGGAGACGCGCATGGCGTTCGTCAGCACAGGTGCCGATGTGGCGCACGGGATTGCGGTCGTAGCAGGCACAGGTTCCGTTATCAGCGCGTTTGTGTCGGATCGGTTGGCGCGCACGGTGGGCGGCTGGGGAGCGCTGATAGGCGACGAGGGCAGCGCGTACGACCTGGCAAGACATGGCGTGCAGATGGCAGTGCGTTCGTGGGATAGGCGTGAGCCGCCCAGCCAGCTCGTTGCCGCCGTGCGGGCGTTTTTCGGCGTGGACGACCTGCGCGAGCTCATCCCTTTGCTGTATCAGCGCGGCGTGCCCCGCCACGAACTGGCACGGTTCGCACCCCATGTGCTGGAGACGGCTGAACAGGGCGATGCGCTGGCGCAACAGTTAGTACGCGAGCGTGCCACAGTGCTGGCTCATGACGCACTTGCGTGTGCGCAGGGCCTTTTTGAGCCGCAGGAGCCGCTGTGGGTTGCGCTTACGGGAGGCATGTTCCGCCAGCCAGGTCTGTTTCGGACGACTTTTGAAGAGGGGTTCCGCGCGGCGTTCCCGAATGCCCGGTTTCACACGCCCGTGATGGAGCCAGCGGTGGCAGTGGCGCGAATCGCATGGCGGCGGTACTGCACAGCCTCAGCCTAACGCCACATCCAGCACCAGCATCACCATCACGCCCAGCATTGTGCCGAAAGTGGCGAAGCGCTCGTGTCCTTTGCGGTGGGTTTCGGGCACAATCTCGTCGCTAATCACATAGAGCATCGCGCCCGCAGCGAACCCCATCGCGTAAGGAAGCAGGGGACGCATCAGGTAGACCGCTGCCGCGCCCGTCAGCGCGAGGGGAATCTCTACCAGCCCTGCTCGCACGCCCACCCACGCGGCGTAATGGCGCAGCCCCATGCCGATTCCCAGCGCCGAGATGGCGACCGCCAGCCCTTCCGGGATATTCTGCATGCCAATCGCGAACATCAGTTTCAGCCCATCCACCACATCGCCCGCGCCAAACGCCACGCCGACCGCCAGCCCCTCTGGCGCGTTATGAAGCGTGATGGCGATAATGAACAGCAACACCGCCTTCGCCCGCGGCGACGCGATGCCCTCGTAGCCCAGAATCGTGTGGAAATGGGGCACAAAGTGGTCTGCCAGGTCAATCAGTGCTATGCCCAGCACCATCCCAATCACGACGGGCAGTAATCCGCCGTACTCGATTCCGGGCAGAATCAGGCTGGTGAAGCTGGCGGTCAGCATGACCCCCGCCGCGAAGCCAAGCGCGGTATCCAGCATGCGCTCGGAAGGGTTCTTCCAGAGCATCACGAGCAGGGCGCCAAGCGCATTCATGGCGGTGATAATGAGACCGCCCACCAGCCCGTGAACAATCGGGTTGGAGCCAAAAAACTGCGTAAAGAGATGCTCCATCAAGCCACCCGCTCAAACAGCCCTGCGGCGCCCATGCCAAGCGCGGCGCACATGGTCACCAGCCCGTAGCGTCCACCAGTGCGCTGGAGGGCGCACACCAGCGTCGCCACCTGCCGCGCGCCTGTGCAACCCAGCGGATGTCCCAGCGCAACCGCGCCGCCCAGCGGGTTCACGCGCTCCATCGGCAGGGGATAAATCTGCTGGGACGCCAGCACCTGCGCCGCGAACGCCTCGTTGAACTCGATGTGGTCTATGTCTTCGGGTTGGAGGGCGTGGCGTTTGAGTAGCTTCGGGATGGCATAAGCAGGCGCGACGCCGAAATCTTCCGGGGTGAGCGCAGCAGTCGTGTAGCCCACAAACCGTGCCAGCGGCTTGACGCCCAGCGCGTTTGCCTTGCGCTCGCTCATAATCAGCACCGCGGCGGCGCCGTCGCTCCGCTGGGAAGCGTTGCCTGCCGTGATAATCCCATCAGCGCGAAAAGCGGGCTTCAGCTTCGCCAGCGCCTCCATGCTGGTGTCGCGCCGTGGTCCCTCGTCGGCAGAAACCGTGATGGGTGTGCGGATAGGGCGCCCATGACAGTCCACCTCCTGAATCTCAGTGTAAACGGGCACAATTTCGTCCTGGAACCAGCCCGAATCCTGTGCGCGAATCGCTTTCTGGTGGCTCTGCAGGGCGAAGGCGTCTGCCTGCTCGCGAGTAATCCCGTATTTGCGGGCAAGTTGCTCCACCGACAGCCCCATGCTGAGGTAGGTGTTCGGCGCGTTCTGGAACAGGGTGGGATTTGGGTGTGTGCGAATATCCAGAAACGGCACGCGCGTCATGCTCTCCACGCCGCCCGCGATTATCACATCCGCATCGCCTGCGCGGATGCGCTCACAGGCGATTGCGACCGCTTCCAGCCCCGACGCGCAGAAGCGGTTCACCGTCGCTCCGGGGATGCTCAGGGGTAGTCCTGCTCGGAGCGCCGCCACACGTGCCACATTCATGCCCGACTCGCCTTCGGGCGTAGCACAGCCGAAAATCACATCTTCCACCTCTTCAGGCGACAAGGCAGGACAGCGCGACAGCACGGCTTGAATGGCGACGCTGGCTAAATCGTCAGGGCGGGTGTGGCGAAAGCTGCCGCGCGGGCTTTTGCCAATCGGCGTCCGCGCCACTGCGATCATCAACGCCTCCTGCATCATACGCAGGATTATACCTTGTCAGGGATTTCGAAGCCTTTGACCTGGCGGGCGCGTTTGAGCATTGCGTTCGCCTCTTTGTCGTTGATGAACTGCTTGCGCACGGGGTCAAAGCGGAGCGAGCGCCCCAGCCGATAGGAGATGTTCGCCAGATGGCATAGTTGCGCCGAGAGGACCCCTTCCGCCACATCGCAGTGCAGATCCTGCCAGCGTCGGCTGCGTACCGCCTGAATGAAGTTGCGGTAGTGGTTGTCGTCGCCTGTGCCGCCCAGTGGCTCCAGATTCAGGTTCTCGTTGGGGGGCAGCTCCTCGGTGGGGCTACGCCGCG
The DNA here is from genome assembly GCA_037442385.1 of Armatimonadota bacterium. Taxonomy (GTDB): domain Bacteria; phylum Armatimonadota; class Fimbriimonadia; order Fimbriimonadales; family GBS-DC; genus LDYB01. The sequence goes on along the minus strand of JBBIQJ010000076.1, from coordinate 7,634 downwards.
CCTTGTAGCCGTCGCCCGACGACATGTAGCCCAGCGAGCCGTACACCAGATTGCCGATCTTCGCGCCCTGCTCGTCGTTGGTGTAAAGCCCGCGCACCTCAAACACCAGCAGTTTGCCATCTTCGTACTCAAAAGTTGCCACCTGTGTGTTGGGGGTCTCGCCCTGATCTTTATAGCCGTATCGCCCACCGACGGAATGCACCTTCACAGGCAAACCCTTGCCGAGAAACCAGCGCCCGATGTCCATCTGGTGGACGCCCTGATTGCCGATGTCGCCGTTGCCGTAGTTCCAGAACCAGTGCCAGTTGTAATGCACATAGTTCGTGTTGAAGGGTCGGCGTTCGGCGGGACCCTGCCACAGCTCCCAGTGGAGCCATGGGGGTGGATCGGTGTCTTTCTGGAAGCCGATCGGGCCGCGCGGCTTGTAGCACAGCCCACGCACCATGTAGATCTCGCCGATTTCGCCGGCGCGGGCGCGCTGGAGGGCGTTGCGTGTAGTGGGGTCGGAGCGGGTCTGGTGTCCCACCTGCACGATGCGGTTATACTTGCGTGCGGCTTCCACCATCTTCTCGCCTTCGTAGAAGCTCCAGCAGGCGGGTTTTTCCACATACACATCTTTGCCCGCCTGACACGCCCAGATGGTGATCAGCGCGTGCCAGTGGTTCGGCGTGGCGGTGGAAACCACATCCACATCGGGGTCTTCCAGCAACTGGCGCACATCCACATAGAGCTTGGGACGCTTGCCTGTGGGTTGCTCCACCATCGCGGCGCCCTGTTGAAGCACGCGCTCGTCCACATCGCAGAGCGCGACAATCTGTACACCCTCTATCTGGCTGAACTGGCGAATATGGGTTTTGCCCTGTCCGTTGAAGCCGACGACGGCGACGCCAATCGTATCGTTGGGGCTATGGCTCCACGCACGCAGGATGGTGAACCCTGCCGCTGCCCCAATCAGCGCCTTACCCGACTGCACCAGAAACTCACGGCGCGTTATCATGGCAACCCTCCGTTTCGTGTGTTCGAGGAGGAAAAGGGGATTCCTGTTGGGCGAGGTGACAGGAGCATCTATCCAGCCTGCAGGAACCTCTGCCCGCACGCCGAACCCTCTTTCTGGAGGAAAACGCGCTATGCCACAGGTACGGTTCGATACCTACTATCGGTACAACGAGTTGACTCATATTCTGCATGCGTATGCCGAGGAGTATCCGCATCTGGTGCGCATCGAGAGCATCGGCAAGAGCTACGAGGGACGCGACATCTGGCTGCTGACCGTTACGAACTTCGCTACGGGGGGGGCCGAGGAGAAACCTGCGCTGTGGGTGGACGGCAACATCCATGCCAGCGAGGTCTCGCCCTCCACAGCGTGCCTGTATCTGTTGCACACGCTCACGCAGTCCTACGGGCGCGACGAGAAAATTACACGCTGCCTGGACACGCGCGCGTTCTATATCTGTCCGCGTGTGAACCCCGACGGCGCGGAGTGGGCGCTCGCCGAGAAACCCAAAATCATTCGCTCCAGCACGCGCCCTTACCCTTATAACGAAGACCCCATCGGCGGACTGGTGCAGGAAGATATCGACGGCGATGGGCGCATGCTCATGATGCGCATTCCCGACCCGAACGGCAACTGGAAAAAGCACCCCGACGAACCCCGCCTGATGGTGCGCCGCGCACCCGACGAGGTGGGCGGCGAATATTACCGAATCCTGCCCGAAGGCAGATTCGAAGAGCCATTTGACCCTGCCATCCTCACCCTCCAGCCGAAAAAGGAGGGTTTAGACCTGAACCGCAACTTCCCCGCCCACTGGCGCCAGGAATACGAACAGCCCGGCGCAGGTCCGTACCCCACCTCCGAACCCGAAGTGCGAGCAATTGTAGACTTTATTGTGAAGCATCCCAACATCACAGGCGGCGTTACCTTCCACACATGGAGCGGTGTGCTGCTGCGCCCCTACAGCCACCAGCCCGACGACGCCTTCCCCGCTGAGGACCTCTGGACCTATCAGAAAATCGGTGCGAAGGGTACCGAAATCACGGGCTACCCGAATGTCTCCGTGTATCACGATTTCAAGTATCATCCCAAAGAGTCTATTTCGGGCGTGTTCGACGACTGGATGTACGACCACCTCGGCGTGTTTGCATGGACAGTGGAAATCTGGAGCCCCCAGCGCCAGGCGGGCATCGCCGACTATAAGTTTATTGACTGGTACCGCGAGCATCCCGTGGAAGACGACCTCAAACTCCTCAAATGGAGCGACGAGGTGCTGGGTGGTAGGGGCTATGTGGACTGGTACGAGTTTGATCATCCTCAGCTGGGCAAGGTGGAGCTGGGCGGCTGGGATGTGCTGTATGCGTGGCGCAACCCACCTCCCCAGTTTCTGGAGAAAGAGGTCGCACTGTTCCCCGAATGGCTGGTGTGGCATCTGCTGATTTCGCCGAAGCTGGAAATTTACGAGGCGAAGGCGATGCCGCTGGGTGGCCATCTCTATCAGGTAAGGCTTGTGGTGCAGAACACGGGCTGGCTGCCCACCTACATCACCAAAAAGGCGCTGGAGAAGAAGGGGGTGCGCGGCGTGATTGTCGAAATTGAACTGCCCGAAGGCGCGACCCTGCGCACGGGCAAGCCGCGCGAAGAGCTAGGGCAGCTGGAAGGGCGCGCCTACAAGCCCTCCGCCGTCAGTGGCTGGACCGCTGACCCCACCGACGACCGCGCCAAAATCGAGTGGGTTGTGCATGCGCCAAAAGGCGGCACGGTTCGCCTCACCGCACGCCACGAGCGGGCAGGCGTCGTGCGGGTGGAACTGCCCCTCAACGCCTGAACTGACGATAGAACCACACCCCGCCCAGCGCGAGCGCCATCAGGAGCAGTGTGGGAGCGAGTCCGTAATCGCGCCATCGCTCCCACGGCGTTAACTCCCCTCGCGCGATTCGGAGCGCCTTGCGTACTGCCTCAGGGTCGTACTCTGTGCCGTACACATAGGCGCGAATCTCCATCTCAGGCGATAGCACCACCAGAAAGTTAGGATGGTCTTTGACGGCTTCCGAGATGTAGGTGAAACGAAAGTCTATCGCATCCAGCAGCTCAAAGAGCGCTCTGGAGTTCTCGGCGTAGACCGCCCGCCAGCCGTAGCCATCCATGCGATGGCGGCGCTGATATGCCTGAATGTGGCTCAACCCCTCTTTGGGGTCAAAAGTCAGCGAAAGCACCCAGAAATCCCTACCGGGCACGCCCACCTGCGGCAGCACTTTTTGCAGGCTGCTGCCAATCGCCACGCACGCGCTGGGGCATCGAGCGTAAATGGGACTGAGAATCACGGGCTTACCCTTGAGGTCGTGCAGGTGGAACTTGTGCCCCTGGGCATCGATCAGGGGGGTATTGGGCACGATGGTTCCAATCGTGCGCGATTCATCGGGCGGAATGCCCTGCGCCCAGAGCAGAGTGGCGAGGGTTCCCAGCCCAAGCGCCCAGAGCCACCTCCCCAGCCCCGCGAAGAGGCTGGGGATGGCTCGGTGAGGAGGTCGGATGAGCGGTTTCATCGCGGAACCTCGGCGTTCGCCTCGGTACGAGTCTGCTTGAGCGGTACGGGAAGTCGGTCGCCATAGGCAGGCGACTTTGCGGTAATTCCCTTCGTCATCGACTCATAGATGGGGTAGGTATACGAGAACGCAATCAGCAGAATCGAGACGGTCAGCCATGGGCGCAGATTGTTCAGCACAGGAACAGGTTCATCGTGCAACGCCTCTGCCATCGGGAACTCCACGATAGGCTCCCGCACAGAGCGCGCAAACAGCGTGCTCAGGAACGAGACCATGTACGCCACAAACCCCAGCACGGCAATCGCGCCGCCTCCCGCGCTCAGGTGCGCCCAGAAGTACCACTCTGGATGGTACAGGGGTGAAGCGGGATCGATGTACGAGGCGCCTGCCGCCGTGCGTCGCGGAAACCCGTAGAACCCCGCGACCGACATGGCGACCTCAAACACCATCATACCAATCAGCCACAGGTAGGGGGCGGCGATTGCCAGCCCTTTCGCCTTGACCTCCACGCCGCGCAGCTTCGCCAGCATATAGAGGCTGATTGCCAAGAACGCCAGCGTGACCAGCCCGCCAACCGTAGTGTGGAAGTGCCCCACAATCCACGAGGTGTTATGTACCACTGAGTTCAGGCTGTAGGAGGCGTTGACAATCCCGGTAATACCGCCGAACAGGAACAGCAGCAGCCCAGAGATGAAATAGGCAAAGAGCCACTGGTCGCCCTCGCGATTGAAATAGGGGAGTTTGACCCACCAGGCGAACAAGCCCTTGCCCCCACGCTGGCGTGCCCCATACTCCAGCGAGGCCGCCACCGTGAATGCCGTGATGAAACTCGGCAGCGCCACCATGAAGGTCAGAAAGGCGTGCCACAGCTTCCAGCCCGCCGATAGACCGCCCTCTGTGTACTGGTGGTGCAATCCCACGGGCACGGAGAACACTAAGAAGAGCAATAACGCCAGCCGTGCCGCAGGGTCCGAATAAAGCTTGCCGCCCACCAGTTTGGGCAAAATCGAGTAGAGCATGATGTAGGCTGGCAGCAGCCAGAAGTAGACCAGCGGATGCCCAAAGAACCAGAACAGCGTGCGCGCCAGAAGCGGGTTAACCTCTTCTACCCAGCCCAGCGACAGGGGCAATAGTTGGAACAGAATCTCTATCGCAACAGGAATTACCATAATAAACCACAGAATAAAGGTTACAAACACGCCCAGCACGGGCAGAGGAAACCGTTCGCCCGGATGCTCGCGGCGCCACGCCAGATAGTTCGGTATCCAGTCCAGAAAGAACGGTACCAACGACCCCACCACCAGCAACACCACGCCCACATAGAAGGTCCAGTGGGCAGTCAGTGGAGGGTAAAAGGTATACAGGACATTTGCCTTGCCCGTGAGCATCGCGTAGGCTGCCATCAGCGTGCCGCCCACCATCAGCAACCACGAAACCCACTGCACGCCTGGCTTGAGCGACCGCTTGAGGCTGAACATCACCATCGCGTTGCTGAAGGCAACAATAATAAAGGTCGTGAACACTATCGCGTTAATCGCGCCGTGAAGCGTGAGCCCCTGATAATACTCAATTCCCAGATAGCCCGGACTCTTGATAATTCCCGCTCGCTGGAGCGCCTGCAACAGCCCCAGCAACACACCCAGAATCAACAGCACGAACGGGAACACAATCTCGCTCAACAGAATGAACCGTAATCCGCCTCGTATGCTCATCGCAATCCCTCCTCATTCCACAATAATCTTGCCCGCCATGAGGTGATGGTTAACGCCGCAATACTCATGGCAGACAATCGTGTAGACACCCGGCTTATCGAACCGTACACGCGCGTAGCTGACTGTGCCCGGAATTGCCATCAGGTTCACATTCGTGGAGTTGATGCGTAGTCCGTGTACCACATCGCGACTGGTGAGATAGAGAGCCACCTTCGCGCCTGCGGGCAGTCGGATTTCGTAGGGTTCGAAGTTCCACATGCGCGCCAGCAGGTTGACCTGATAGCGTTTGGCGCCCTCATCCAGCACGATTACACGCCCTTCCTGAAACGGGTTGACGCCTGTCAGGCAGGTGGGCACCTCAATCTGAAGCGCTTTCGCCGCGTAAACCACCAGTCCGAAGAAGAAAAACAGCAGCGCTAACGCCAGCACAATCACATTTTTCTCAAAGCGGTCCATCGTTTCACCTCCAGGCGACCATCACCAGGTAAGTGGCAATCCAGATGACGGCGTAAAGAATCAGCATCCCGATAAAAAACGCTACGGCACCTTTCGGCACAAACCGCGTCTCCTGTGTCTCGTGCATGGTTCACCTCTCCAGTCCAGAATTGTCAATAGCCCCATCAGGTCTATTGACACGATTAATATACCCAATCCGACTGGTCAGAGTCAAGGGGTGTGAGGGTGTTTGGAAAATCCTTCTCTCGCGCCCGACGGCTGAAGCCGTTCCCATAAGACAAGGCCGACCTGCGTCGGCTATTTGAGCTAGCGCAGGCTGGCTTTGTTTATCAGGAACAGGTTCACCCGTCCTGCTCGAAGGCGTTTTTTCGAACACCCTCAGAGGTTATCCCCAAAATCACCTCGGAGCGGATATAGCCAAGGGGACAGCACTACGAGACGGCAACGGTTCACGGAGCATGCGCGGAAGGCGATTTTCTACCTGCGGGAAGGCGCGCGGCGATTTGGGGAGTTTTCATCAGGAAAAGAGTGTGGGCATTCGGCAACCCTCTCTGTTTGGCTCTCGTGGCTCTGCGAGGACTAAACCTTGCTCTGAAGTGGGCGCAATCCAGAAATAGCTAACAACCCAACATGCACACGCGACAGCCTTGACCGAAGAGTAGAAAGCAGTCCATCTGCACCAGATTACCCCTCTTCTAAGCCAAAGAAGGATGTTATTAGCTCTTCTACGCTCTGTGGTTCGATTTCGTGATGAACGAAATCGAACCACTGTGTGATATGCCTTACCTTGAACGCAAAATCGCCGTTTTCCTTGAAGACCCCCCTTACCGCAATCCAGTACCTGCTTTTTGTCAGGGGAGTGATCGATTTCACAACACAACAAAACTCCACCACATGCCGACTCAGGATGTAGAACCCTGCAATCTCCGAGGTAAGTTTCTCAGGACTTCTCTCCGCTTGAAGCCATGTAGACGGGAATCTGCGAGCCATCTTTTGAGCTTCGCGAAGAGCAGCTGTGCGAGCCAGTTCACACACTTGTGTTTCGAGGTGGGGGTATTTCATCAGGAGGGACGCCAGCCGCTCTTGCATTCCTCGCAGTTCTTCATGGAAGCGGCGGTTGACTTTCTCCAGTGCTATCGTCTCGCGGATTGCCTCCAGCGAAAGGTTCGAGATTATTTCCAGAGCTGTCGAGTCGCGAAGTAGTGCTGCACAAAAACCTGCCTTTTCAAGCAACGCCATGATTTGTTGAGGGCTGAGGTAGGTGGAGGTAATTATTTGAAGCCCTATCTCCATCTGACCTGTTTCCGGAAGGAAGAAAATTTCGGTGCCGTCTCCAAAAAGTCGGTGTACTATGTGGCGAAGCGTTCGGGTAGGGCATCGGAGTAGCCCACGAGACGGTGGTTCACTGTGGTGGATGATCTGTACGCTTTTCAGCCGAGCGACCCGCTGGCGGAGAGGCTTGCCTCCCATCAGGCTGGCGATAGCGATGTCCCACGACCGGGTTGCTGACAGCGATTGTAGCGTGGGGGCGAACACAGGAGCCGCGAAGTATTTCAGGAACTCGGGGGGTAGAGAGTCCACGACATCTCCCTTTGTATCGGACAGTCGTAGCGCACAAAGCGAGTATCCACGCTCGCTAAGCCGATTGTACAAGTGCTGGGCGGCGAGTTCACTCTCTACCTGTCCGAACAGCCCCCCCGCCAGCCGACTCTCTACTACTGTCCAAGGGGGAACCCTGAAAGCCGTTCCGCTGAGTACCTTGTTACTCACCATAGCAAAGGTGTTCTGATTTTTGTTATTTTCGGGCTACCCTTCGGAAAATTAGCGAAGGCAATCCCGGCTTCCTGCGCACCAAATCCCGGATTCCGCGACAACAGAGCAGGTATCTCTGGGGAGCAGAGCATGGCGGGCTAATCTGCCTTTGGCGGC
>JBBIQJ010000075.1:0-11306 GCA_037442385.1 Armatimonadota bacterium | reverse complement strand
ATCCGATTGCCGTCATCAGATATGTCGTATGCCTGGGAGTAGTCTCCACCGCCAATCGGTGGAATCCATTCTATCCGCTGAGAAAAACAGGTGGCGACGCCCATGAGCGTCGTCATACAGATTAATACTGTCCGCATTGTATGTCGGCCTCTCATCCTGATTCCTCCTTAGAGAAAGTGTTTCGGCGACGTACATGGAGTTAAGGGCGTTTTGGTAGCCGAAAAATTAAGGAATCTGCCCCCGATTTTACCCCAAAATCCCCCCGATTTATGGGCAAATTTCTCGCAAGCAGCGTTCACGGTCAGAGGAGAACAGAGAACCATTCTCCTGCGGGGATGCTCTATCAAGGGAGCAGGCTTCTCGTTAGAAAAGGCGACTGAACTCTTTGCTCCCAGACGAAACCTACCTGTGTTGGCTAAAGTGGTCGACGCGATTCGTTCTTTTGCAATTGGATGGTTCCCGCTGCTGGGTAGAGACACGCTCGTAGATATTCCTGAGACATAGCAACAGGGCGTCTTTTCGACTTTACACCAGCCAGGCTACGGCGCGCTGGGGCGCACAGCGAGGGTTTTTTCGTGCGTGTAGAGCGCGAAACCCGAAGGCGCGCCCTTCGGCTTGCGCACATATTTGCGTAGAGTGTAGTCCACCTCCACGATATGCGCGTGCTTGTCGGCGCTGTTTTGAGCAGCCAGTTTCGCGGCGAACTCTAAAGTGCGCCGGGGCACGCGTTCTGGCTGATTGTTTGTGCGGATAATCACATGGGCGCCTGTGCCTGTGCGCACATGGAGCCACCAGTCGTTGGGGCGTGCCACACGGGTCAGCAGGTAGTCGTTCGCCTCGGCGTTCTCGCCCACCAGCACCTGATAGCCGTCGGGGCTAAGATACACGCGGATGCGGTGTCCCTCGAAAGGATCCTTCTCGGCGCGTTTTGTGGGATGGAGCGGGGCGGCTTCACGCAGCCAGCCGCGCGCTCTGGCTTCTTCCAGAAGGGAGCGCAGCTCGGCTTCCGTGCTGGCGTTTTCAGCGCGTTCCAGTGCGAGACGCAGCGCCTCCGCTTCTTCGCTCAGCGCGCCATAGCGCTGCGCCAGTTCGTTTTGATGCTCGCGGGCGCGGCGCGCCTTCTGAAAATAGCGCTCGGCGTTCTCCACGACACTTCGGTTGGGGTCTATCGGAATCTCAATCGTGGGCATATCGGGGTGCGTGTAGTCGGGGGCGAGCAGTTTGGAAGTGCCCGGCTCCAGCGTGTGCCCGAAGGCAAGGAGGAGTTCTCCCCACAGTTGCCAGCGCTCGGCGTGCAGCCCCTCTTCGAGGGCGCGTTCAACCTCTTCGAGGGCGCGCTGGCGCGCCTGAAGCGCCTTACGCAGAACAGGCAGGAGGGTGTTGCGCAGGGCGTCCATGCGCGCGTGGCGGATGCGCTCCTCGAATACGGTCTCCCACGCGCTGTTGACGCTCTGGCGCGGATGCTGCCATTCTGGGGGAAACTGCAGGGTCGGGAACGGGTAGGCGCCCAGGGCGCGGCGGGTTTCAGGCTCACGCACCACAATCGGCTCCCAGCGCGCGTGCCGCAGGCGCTCCACCCACGCCAGCAGGTTCTCGAAGCCGCCTCCCGCGACGGCGTTCAGCTCCTGCGTCGTGAAACCGCTCAAGCCTTCCAGATACGCCTGCCAGTCGTCTTCGGCTTGCTCCCACAGGGCGCGCCATTCGGCGTCGCTCAGCGTCAGCGGGTTGCGCAGGCTCTCCACGCGCGTGGGGGGCAGTTGATACCGCTCCGCAGAACGGATGGGGCGCACGGCGCTCTGTTTCGGTGAAACCCACTTGATGGCGCTCTGGATCAGCCCCGACGGATTCACCAGAATAATATTGGAGTGCTTGCTCATCAGCTCCACCATCAGGCGGTACTCGCCCTCGCGCGTGCGCACATGCAACCCCACGATGCGGTCAAACCCTATCTGCTCGATATGAGTCAGGATTCCGCCTTCGATATGCTTGCGCAGGCTCTGCAGGAACGGGGGCGGCGTGGGCGCGTTTGGGGGGCGCTTGCTGAGCATGTGAAGCCGCGCGAACTGGGCATCGGCAGAAAGCAGCAGGTAATGCTCGCGGCGCTGGGCGTAAACCTCCAGCACCACTGTGAGCGGCTCTGGCTGGCGGATGTCCTGAATGCGTCCCCCTATTAGCAGCTGGCACTCGGTCAGCACCGCATACAGGTTCAGGCTGTCGAACGGAAGACTCTTCGGCGTCGCCACTGCTCACGCCCCCTCTTCGGGATCGCTCCAATCGCCGACGGAAAGCACCTCCTCCTCTAACCAGACGCCGAACTGCTCGTACACTTTCTGCTTCACGAATTCAGCCAGTTTGCGGAAATCGCGCGCCGTTGCCCATCCCCGATTAATCAGGAAGTTGGCATGTTTGCGTGAGACGCACGCGCCGCCGATACTGTGGCCTTTCAATCCGCACGCCTCGATTAAAAAACCAGCGGGCACGACGCCTGCCTCGCGCATCGGTTCTGGCAGATGCGGCAGGCGTTCTGCCAGTTCGTGAGAATAGACATTTTTAAAGAAGCTGCCTGCCGACGATTCGGGCGGTTGCTTCTCGATGCGCTGGCGCTGGAGCGCGCGGGCGCGTGCCAGAATCTTCAGGCGCTGGTCGGGTTTCAGGCGCAGTTTCACGCTCAGCAGGGCGGTAGGCGGCGCGTTCGGACGGCGCAGCTTGCTGTCGCGATAGGAAAACTCCATCCAGTCGGGCACAACCCACTGGCGACGCCCTGCCGACACCAGCTCGATCGCAATCAGCAGGTCAGCGATATTCTGCCGATACGCGCCCGCGTTGGAGACCAGCGCGCCGCCCAGCGTGCCCGGTATCCCCACCGCGAACTCCAGACCGCTCAAACCCGCGCGCGCCGTCTTTAAAAACAGTTCCTGAAACGCAATCCCCGTCTGTGCGTAGGTCTCTTCCCCTATTTCGGCGCGGTCGCAGGCGTTATACAGCACCAGCGCCGGGATGCCACGGTCGCTGACCAGAATGTTGCTCCCGTGCCCCATAATGAAGGTGGGCACGCTGTGCTGCTGGCACCATGCGGCGATTCGTGCGAACTCGTCAATCTGGCGCACTCGATAAAAAAGCGCCGCGGGACCGCCCACGCGCAGGGTCGTGTGGCGGCGCATCGGCTCCGAACGGCGCACAGGCTCCGAGCAAAGCGGCGTCAGCGACTCTAAAACCGCATCCCAGTTCATCCAACCGCGCGCAACACTTTGCCCGCCTTCAAACAGCGTGTACACACTTTGATTCGGCGCACTGTCTTGCCACCATTCACATAGGCGCGGACGGTCTGCAAGTTCGGCGACCACTGCCGATTCGTCTTCGGGGCGCGATAGCGCCACTGACCCGAATGGCGGTGCTGAATGTTGTGCCCGAACATCGGACCTTTGCCACAGATTTCGCAAACGCGTGCCATTTCTCTATTTGCCTCCTGTTTGCAAACCCATATTGTACCCCAAAGCCGTACGAAGTTGCATGCCCTTCCGCTCCGTGTCCCTTCTCTGGGAGAGTGAACGGGAATGCGAAAGACCCTGATCCGATGGCTCTGGCATACGCTGCGCCCTTCGGTGCAAAAATGGCTGGAAGAGCGCGCTCTGCGTCTGCCGCGCGCCCAGCGCGACGCAATCGCCCACCGATTTCAGGTACCCCCCGAACTGGTGGAGCAACTCGAAAACGCCCTGCGTCAGATTGTGTTGCATCAACTGGAGCGGTGGGAGCCGTGATGGACTGGATGCAGTTTGCCACCGTGGTCAGCATGCTCATCGGCTGGACGCTCCTGCTTACGCGCCAGATTCTCACCCGTATGGACAAGCTGGTGGAGTCTGCCCGCGAGCAGGAACAGACCGTAACGGACGAGTTCATCGCCTACCTGCGTGAAAGCGTGCATCGCACGGAAGAGTCTTACGAGCGTATGGAGCAGACTCTGGGCGAGATTCGCGAGGTGTTGCTGAGTCTGCGCCACACGCTCCACCAGTGGCTGGACTCGCATAAGCCCTGAGGAGGCGCGCCATGATTACGGTTCAGCGTGAGGATGTGAAGCGCAAGCTGCGCCTGAGCGGTACCGCCTACGATAGCGATATCGACGCGCTGATCGACGAGATGGTGCCCGCGATTCGATACGCGATAGACCCTGTGTATCTGCAGTCGCCTGAACCCGATTTGCTGGCGTTGTTGAATCTGGGAGCGCTGGAGCTGGTGGCAGGCGAGATGAGCGCGACGCTCTGGCGCGAGGCCGGCGCGTGGGTTGGCTTTCGGCTCGGCTGGCTCCAGATCACACCCGCCTACTTCCCACCGAACCCCCTGGACCCGTCGGGACTGAAAGCGCAGGGCTATGCCCGACTCGCGCCCTATCTGCGCCGCAACATGCGATTGCAGTTCATTGTCCGACAGCCGCGCGACTCAGAAGAGGAGGCATAACCGATGGGGATTGCACGACTGGTGCGCCACTGGTTTCAGCGTTATGGCGAGCCGTTTCAGGTGGGCGCGCAGAGCTTCTATGGGCTGTTCTCGCCGCCCCCTTCCGAGCTGCTAGAATGGCTTTTCTCGCCAGCAGAGCGTGCAAACCTGCCGTATCCTGTCTGGATGCTCGCCCACCTGCCCGATGTGCTGCTTCTGCCCAACGACACCTTTCTATGGCGCGATTCGACTTATCGCGTCTTCAAGGCGCTGGAATACCGTATCGGCACGGAGCCAATCTATCGCCTCGTAATTGCAGGGGCGGCAGGGGACGAGCCTTTTCCGCTGAGCCTCTCGCCCTCTTGATTTTTCCCCGTACCAATGGGGTATACTGTATCTGCACGGCGACCGTAGCTCAGTCGGTTAGAGCGCCTGACTGTGGCTCAGGAGGTCGTGGGTTCGAGTCCCATCGGTCGCCCCAGCATGGGCCGTTAGCTCAGTTGGTAGAGCAGCTGACTCTTAATCAGCGGGTCGCAGGTTCGAGTCCTGCACGGCCCACCACTTGCAAGCGTCGGGGCGTGGCGCAGTATGGTTAGCGCGCTACCATGGGGTGGTAGAGGTCCCCGGTTCGAGTCCGGGCGCCCCGACCATTTCACTCTTGCGCCCGTAGCTCAGCGGACCAGAGCACCAGACTTCGGATCTGGGGGTCGGGGGTTCGAATCCCTCCGGGCGCGCCAGCACGGAGAGGTGCCGGAGCGGCTGAACGGGCCCGACTCGAAATCGGGAACCCTCCCAAAAGGGGGGTCGTGGGTTCGAATCCCACCCTCTCCGCCATCACAACGATGTCCTGGACCGACACACACTGCCACCTGAATCACCCCGACCTCCTGAGCGAATGGGAGGCGGTTGTGGCGCGCGCACAGCAGGGGGGCGTTCAACGCTTCGTGGTGGTCGGCTACGACCTCGAAAGCAGTCAGCGCGCAGTGCAGCTCGCCGAGCAACATCCCAGTCTCTACGCAACCGTCGGCATTCACCCTCACGACGCGACCCAGTGGAACTCCGCCACCCACCAGCAACTCGTCACGTTGTGTCAGCATCCGCGCGTGGTGGCCCTTGGCGAAATCGGACTCGACTTCTACCGCGATTTTTCCCCCCGCGAGGTGCAATATGAAGCGTTCCACGCCCAGATGCGCCTCGCCCAGACGCTCCAGCTGCCTGTGGTGATTCACTGTCGCGATGCGTACGATCCCTTGCTGGAAACGCTGGCGGAATACCCTGCCGTGCGTGGGGTGTTGCACTGCTTTTCGGGCACGGAGGCGCATGCGCGGCGGGGACTGGAGCTGGGCTACTGGCTGGGAATTGGCGGCGTGGTCACTTTCCGTAGCGCCAACTCGCTTCGTGCGATTGTGCGCGAGGTGCCCCGCGAACGCATCGTGCTGGAGACAGACGCCCCCTACCTCGCGCCGCACCCTTATCGCGGCAAACGCAACGAACCCGCCTACATCCCCCTGATCGCCGGGCAGGTCGCCGCCCTGTGGGGAATGCCCCTCGAAGCGCTCGCCGAGCTGACCGAGCAGAATGTGCGTCAGCTTTTTCCCCGTATGACGCAATCCCCATAACTGAGAAATGAACAATCAAAAGCCTGTTGTCTTTAACGGATGAACCTCCTCTGTCGCGAAGAACCGGGGATTCGCCGAACAGGACACGGTTCCCGCGTCCGTACGGGCATCGGTAGGGGCACAGTCTCCGTCCCCGCGAGCCAAACAAGATGCCGGAGCCGTGTCCGTATAAGGGGGCGTAGGGGCGCGGTCGCCGTGCCCCACGCGGCGAAATGAATCGTGCCGCGAGGTGGAATGCGAATCCTTGCGACAGAGCAGCTTCAGCTGTCTGGCTGCAAAGTCTTCAACGCAAGGTCAGGAAGGGTATAATTCCCTCCCACAGGAGAGGAGGCAATGCGATTTGAAACGGCGGCCATCCACGCAGGACAGCAACCCGACCCCGCCACCGGCGCAGTGATTGTGCCCATCTACGCCACTTCCAACTTCGTGCGCGCTGGCATCGATCAGACCGATGGCTATGAGTACTCGCGCGTTTCCAACCCGACGCGCGCGGCGGCAGAAACCTGCCTCGCAACGCTGGAAGGAGCGCGCTATGCTCTGCTTTTCGGCTCTGGCATGGCTGCCGAGACCGCTGTTCTGGGGCTGCTCAAGCCGGGCGACCATGTGGTCTGCACGCGCGATGTGTATGGAGGCACCATGTCGCTGATGAACCGAATCGCCCCCCAGCGCGGAATCGAGGTGTCGTATGTGAACGCCCTGGATCCTCAACAGGTCGCGGATGCCATTCAGCCCAACACACGCATGCTCTGGCTGGAATCGCCCACCAATCCACTCACCTATGTACTGGAGACGCCTGCGCTCGTAGAGATTGCCAAAGCGCACGGGCTGCTGACCGTGTTTGACAACACTTTCGCCACGCCGTACCTGCAGAATCCCCTGCAGTGGGGTGTGGATATAGTGGTGCATAGCGTTACGAAATATCTCGGCGGGCACAGCGATATTATCGGCGGCGCGCTGGTCTACAACCGCGACGACCTGCACGAGCCGCTCTGGGACCAGCAGGCGGTGGGGGGCGGGATTCTCTCGCCGTTCGAGAGCTGGCTGCTGTTGCGCGGCATGAAAACGCTCGCCGTGCGCATGCGCGCCCACTGCGAAAACGCCATGGCAGTGGCACGCTTTCTGGAGGAACACCCTAAAGTGGAGCGTGTGCTGTATCCGGGGCTGCCCAGCCATCCTCATCATGAGCGGGCGAAGCGCCTGATGCGCGGCTTCGGCGGAATGATGGCCGCCTACCTGAAAACCGACCGCGCAGGCGTGAACCGATTCTGCACGCGCACGCGTTACTTCCGACTCGCCAGCAGCCTGGGCGGGGTGGAGTCGCTGGTGGGCTATCCCCCCAGAATGTCGCACAGCAGCCTCACGCCCGAAGAACGCGCCGCACTGGGCATCACCGACAACCTTGTGCGCCTCTCAGTAGGAATCGAGCATATCGACGACCTGATTGCCGATTTAGACTCGGCACTAACGGCACTCTGATGCGCACGATAGGCGTCGATACGGGCGGCACCTTCACCGATTTCGTCTTCTGGGAGGATGGGCGTCTGCGCCTGCGGAAAGTGTCCTCCACGCCCGACGCGCCAGAGCAGGCGGTGTTGCACGGCATCCGCTACTGGCTGAACGAGGGCGTGCCGTTTCGGCTGCTGCACGGCACGACTGTCGGCACAAACGCAATTCTGGAGGGGAAGGGCGCGCGCACGGCGTTCCTGACCACGCGCGGCTTCCGCGATATGCTCCACATCGGGCGACAGGAGCGTCAGGAGCTGTATAGTCTCTGCCCCCGACCGCGCCCATGCCTTGCAGAGCGCGCCCTGTGCGCCGAAGTCGCTGAACGCATCGCCTACGACGGCACGGTGCTGTACCCTCTTCATACGGAGGAGCTGAAGCGCCTGATTCGCCGATGGAAGCGGGCGGGCGTGGAAGCGGTGGCGGTATGCCTGCTGTTTTCGTATGTGAATCCCAGCCACGAGCGTGCCCTGAAAGCGATTCTGGAGCGCCATTTCGCGGTTTCCATCTCCAGCGAGGTGGCGCCTGAGTTCCGCGAGTACGAACGCGCCAGCACGACTTTTCTGAACGCGATGCTGACCCCGATTATGAGGCGCTATCTGGAGCGGTTGGAAGATTCGGCGGGGGCGCTCGGCGCGGAGCCGATCCTGCTGAGCGGCTCTTCGGGCGGGCTGATGAGCCTGCCTCGCGCACGCGCCTATCCGCTGGGCACGGTGCTGTCGGGTCCTGCCGCGGGCGTGATGGGCGCATGGGCGCTCGCCCGACAGGCAGGCATCCCCAGAGCGCTGACCCTCGATGTGGGCGGCACCTCCTCGGATATGGCGCTGATAGACCACGAGCCGCTACGCGCCACACTGGGCGAGATTGGGGGCATGCCCATGCGCATGCCGCGCCTTGACATTCACACTCTGGGCGCGGGCGGCGGCTCGCTGGCGTATCTGGACCCTGCAGGGGGGCTGCGCGTGGGGCCCCAGAGCGCGGGCGCCGACCCCGGTCCTGCGGTCTACGGCAAGAGCCTGCAGCCAACCCTCACGGACGCCCACTTCGTGCTGGGGCATCTGCGACCTGAAACTTTTGGGTTTGGTCAGATTGCGCTGGAGCCAGAGCGGGCATGGCGTGCGATAGAGCCACTCGCGCAGGCGCTGGGGCTGAGTATCCCCGAAACCGCGGAGGCGATTGTGGAGCAGGCGCGCGCCCGAATTGCACGCGGGCTACGCACCCTCTCTGCAGGCAGGGGCTACGACCCCGCGCAGTTCACGCTGGTGGTGTTCGGCGGTGCAGGCGCCCTGCACGCATGTGCGCTGGCGCGACTGCTCCAGATTCCGCAGTGGCTGGTCCCCCCCTATCCCGGCGTGCTCTCGGCGTACGGTTTGCTCTGGATGGAGATTCTGCACGAAGCGGTGCGCACGGTGCTGCGCGAGCTGCCCGACCGCGCTGACCCACCGCTGGAGCGCGTGCTGATAGACCTGCGCGAGGAGTGTGAGTCGGTGATGCGCGAAGCGGGCGTGCCAATCGGGAGCTTCGAACTGCATCCCTACGCCGACCTGCACTATACGGGGCAATCGCACGAGATAACTGTGCCGCTGAGCATGGCGCGGCTCTCGCAGACAAAGGCAGAGTTTGAACGGCTCCATCAGGCGCGCTATGGCTTCACCCTGTCGGGACGCGCTGTGGAACTGGTGAACATGCGCTTGCGAGCGGTTGCGCTCCAGCCGAAACCTGCAGGCGCCACCTGGGAACCGCCTGCAGACTGGCTCCCTCCGAATCTGCCCAGTACGGCAACGCTGATTCTGAACGGGCAAACGCTGGAAGCGCCCGTGATTCCGCGCCACGCGCTCGCGCCCGATGAGGTTGTGCCCGCGCCCGCGTTGGTGGTGCAACCCGACGCCACCGTGCTGATTGAACCTGGCTGGCATGTGCAGGTGTGCCGCCGCACGGGTTCGCTGATAGGGCGCTGGCAAGGTGGACAATAAAAACAGCACTCCCTACCCACAACGGCAGGGAGCGCTGAGGGGCTTGCAGGTCAGTCAGGGCGCTCGTTCAGAACCCCACCGCCACACACCCGGAATCGCCCCAGATGCGCTCGTCGGCAAGCGTGCGCTTCAACACGGCGCGCGCGGTCTCCTGATTCTCAGGCGTTACACCCACGGCAATCACCACCGTCGGGCTGGAAACGCGCAAGCCGATCAGCCCCTTCAGGAGGTCCAGTATCGGGTCGGGGTCGGGGTAGATACACACGCAGAAAATCCACCAGCGGAAGCAGGGGAAGCGGCAGCCTCCCGAATCGCCCCCGCTCTCTTTGTTGTTGAAAACGGTAATCCATCCCACATTCGGCACAGGCGAGTTCTGGAACAGGTCGCCGACAGTGCGCACAGGGCGCGTGACGGGACGAATATCCTTTTTCTCAATCCCGCGTGCGTTTTCGCTGGAATTTGCCTGCGGTGCGGGGGTCAGCTGGGGTCCAAACACGCCGCGCAGGAACTCTTCAATCGGAGTGTTCTGCCAGTTCGGGTTCGGAGCAGGCGCGCTCGTGCGCTCTCTGCCAACGCGGTCGCGCGGGGACGACTTTGTTTTAATCACGAGCTGCGTTCCCTCAACCAGCTGGGAAACCGTTTGCGGGGGCGTGGTCGCCTGATGGTAAAGGATGATGACCCGGAAGGGCGGTGCGGCGTTTTCGGAGTTTTTCGGGGCGGTCGCGCGCGCATCGATGGCTTGCGGGCGTGTGGGGGTGTTTTGCGGCTCTTCAGCAGAAACAGCCGTACCCAGTAACGCGACGATACTCACTACAGTCAGCAAAAAGCGTGTAAGCATTGGAAAACCCCCTTTGAAAGTTTCTCGAGGCACAGGTAAACCTGCGTCCAGCGTTTTTCAGATGTTTCGATTAAGATATCGTCAGGAGATCCTTGACGCTTGACATGGATTATGGGATGAAAGCGAAGTTTCTGGAGTCGTGGTGCGAAGGGTGGCTCCCTTCGCACCATCTTCGAGTTATGCCGCCTGCGCGTTGACTCGATGGGCGGCGAGTCGCTCTTCGGCGTGCTGGAGCAGGTTCTCAAACTCCCTGCCGTCGCCCGGATAGAATGCCCAGCCATAGTGCAGGCTGAAGTGGCGACTGACGCTCTCCTGAAACGCGCTCTGGAGCCACTCGGTAAGCGCCTCATACACGCGCTGGGCAATGGAGGGCGTATGCTCCCCAGCGTACGGCAAAATCACGCCCAGCGAGGCGTGTCCATAGCGCCCCACGATATCCGCCTTGCGCACGGTTTCCCGCACGACTGCCGCCGCCTGGAGCAGTAGCTCCCCCAGCGCGAACTCGCCCAACGCATCCAGTGTCTGGCGGTCTGAAACGAACTCAAAAATGGCGAACCCGACCACATTATGATAGCGTGCAGAGCGCTGGACCTCCTCACGCAGGCGCACCTGCAGGTAATCGTGGGAATACAGCCCTGTTTGGGGGTCTAAAATCCGCGCTTCGAAGTCGCCGCGCTCCAGCCCGCGCGCTCGCAGGCGCTGCTGATCCAGCCACTCCTCTTCGCTGATGATGCGACGCAACTTCTGGGTGGCGTTGCGTAGAATATGGGATACATAGTTGCACGAGATTTTGAGCATATGCGCAATCTCGGTCTGGTTATAGCCTTCGTTGAAAAACAGCTCCAGCACCTGGCGCTCTATCTGCTTGAGCTGACGCATTGCGTTCTCTATCACCACGCGCTCCTCAATCGGCAGGTTGAAGGTCTGACATGGTTCGCATTC
>JBBIQJ010000074.1:0-11321 GCA_037442385.1 Armatimonadota bacterium | reverse complement strand
TGGAGTTAGAGCGGGACGACCCCTCACGGGTTCGGTATCAGCTGATACCGCTGAACAGACAGCAGCGGATTGAGTGGCTGATCCATTCGCTGACCCACAAACCAGCAAGTCGTTTTCGGGATCGGTACGAGTTGCTGGCGCTGTGGCAGTGTGGCGAGGCGGCGATACCTGCGATTCTGGCGAAGATAGAGGAGCTGTCTTCGCAGAAGCCGAAGGAGGAGGCGGAGATTGTTCGGGTGAATGTTGGGATAGCGAACCTGCTGGAGGTGCTGGCAGGTTTTGATGACCCGCGCGTGGAGCCGATTATGACACGATTTGCCCAGAGGGGCTATCACGAGGCAGAAGAGTTTCTCCGTCGGAATCGGAAGGGGCTACGCGGAATTATTATTTATGATTGGTAGACCGAGCCGATGTATGGCTTGGTGCGCAAGGTGAGAGACGCGCTGGGGCGGGCGACGGAGTATCAGGATTACGCAGCCGATGAGGCGAACCTGGCGCGTCGGGGTCAGGTGAAGCGGGTGATTGTGCCGGGCGGATACTGGCGAGAGTTAGATTATGGCGGACTGGCTTGGATGGTGCGTCGCGAGGTGCAGACGGCGAGCGGGAGCGAGGTGACGACCTACACCTATGACGCGTGGGGTCGGTTGCGGGGGATAGACTACCCGCGCAGTGCCGATGTGAGTATGGGCTGGGACGGTGAGAACCGTCGGGTATGGGTTGTGGATGGCGCTGGTCGGCGCGACTACACTTACGATGCGTGGGGTCGGGTGGTGCGCCAGCAGGGATGCTGCGGGAATGAGCCTGTTGACATAGTGGCAGTAGAAGCCAGTTATGATGCCGCCGCAGACGCACTGAAATCCGCGAGATAACCCCATATGGCACAGGACGCACCATTTATACCTTCTACGACGGGTTGGGGCGCGTCAAAGCCATCGGACCGTCACCCAATCCCCCTGACTCCGATGGGGGAGATAGGAATGTGATTTACTATTATGACAGTGCGGGGCGCCTGTGGAAAAAGGCGTTCCCGAATGGCAACCACTTTATTCACAGCTATTACGGTACCGAAGCGCCTGAACAGATAGGACGCTTGAAATCCATCCAGCTCTGTCTGGGCGATTGCACGGCGGTGGATGAGTTTGGGAATCCTTTGGGAACGCCTGTGTTTGGCTACGAGTATCGGTACGATCGGTTAGGGCGGGTCGTCTGGAGCCGTGAGCAGCCAAGCGGAGATGAGACGGTGGATGAATATTCGTCTGCGGGGCGACTGGTGTATGAGGGTCGGACGGGGGATGTAGGCTATTGGCGTCTGTATAGTTATCAGTTGGATGGTTCGCGGGCGTGGGTGTGGCGCTATGATAATTGTCGGGGTGAGCATTTTGACTGGTACAGTTATGATACGGTATCAGGGCGGTTGACACAGGTGGAGGATGCGGTGACTGGTGCAGTGAACTACTTCGTATGGAATCCTGAAGGGACGCTGGCACGGTGGAGCAGTAATCAGCCGAACAGTTATGCGCGGGTGTTTGGGTATGATGAGGAGGGTCGTTTGACGCGGATAGAGCGGGATGATGGGACTGTGCCGTATGAGTATGGGTACAATAGTGATGGTGTTCGGGTGTGGAAGCGGGATGGTCTGGCTGAGCGGGAGTATCGGTATGTGTGTCGGATAGGGTGCGGGGGTGTGCCGATGCGGGTGTATAATCGGACGATAGGGAGCGAGAGGTGGGCAAGTGTGGAGGATTACCTGCCTGTTGGGAACGCGCTGGGGTATAATGGGAACTGGCGGTTTGCGCACACTGGGGGTACTTTATTGATGATGACGCAAGCAGGTGAGCCGTGGGGTTATTATCCGCAGGATAGCAACGGGCTGGCGGTTAGGAACGGCTTCAGCTGCTCTATCGCAAAAGTGGGGGGCTTGGTGAACAAGACGCGGGAACCGCGCCCGTACGGGCATCAGGAGGGGGCACGGTCGCCGCGCCCCACGCGGCGAAGTTAATCGTGCCACGAGGTGGCATACGCATCCTTGCGACAGAGCCGCTTTAGCTATCGGACAGAAATGCTCCCTGATTCCGTAGCGTGCTTGTTTCCCTGAACAACCTCAAAAGCCGTCCACCGAAGGGTCCTGAAGGTGAACCGTGGAGTTCAACAGGGCGACATACACGCGCTCGCCCGTGTGTTCCACAATGGAAACGCTCGTGTTATCCAGTCGGATGCGCCGATAGGTCTGCACATCGCCTGCCAACACTTCACACAAAATGATGCGCAGGCTGCCGCCGTGTCCCACAATCACCCAGTCGCCTTCCGCATGAGTCTTGAACAGCGCGTGGGCGAAATCTTTCACGCGCTCCCAGAACGACTCCATCGGCTCGGCATTTGGGGGCGTGCCGTGAAGGGGGTCATACAGGTAGGTCAGGTGTTGCTCGGGGTAGCGCTCGCGCACCTCGTCGAGGGTCAGCCCTTCCCAGTCGCCCCAGAATCGCTCGCGTAGGCGCGGTTCCGGGGAGAGCGAGCAGTTGAGGGTGCGGGCAATCGCCTCCGCAGTCTGCGCCGCACGCTGGAGGTCGCTGGTGTACACGCCCTGCGGGTTCTGGAGGGTCTCGGCGAGCCAGCGGGCGGTCTGCTCTGCCTGGCGCAAGCCGACGGCATCCAGCGGCACATCCGAATGCCCCTGAATGCGCCCGACCTCGTTCCACGCGGTTTGCCCGTGCCGCACCAGATACAGCCGAAGCATCGCGGGTAAAGTGTACCCGCTTCAGACCTTCACATCGATATGCTTCCCCAGTCCCTGCATCTGGCTCAGCAGAGTCGCCATCTGCTCTTTTTGCATGTCCAGCACTTTTCGAGCAAGTTTTACCTGCGCCTGTGCTTTGAGGTTCGGCTCCCCTCCTACCGCGCTGACCATCGTCTCTGAAACGCCTTTAATTTGCATAACGGAAATTCTCGGCGTGGAAAGTGTGAAAGCTTATGGCAAAATTAAGGGGGTGTTGCCCCCTCACAGGTATACTGATAGCGGAGAGGCGAGTTTTCTTTATGAGAGCGTGGATTCCGCGTCTATCAGCGGTGGGAGCTATACTTTCCGCCTCGATAGCGCTATTTTCGCTTCCACCTGCGGTTGTGGAAACCCTCGCGATTCTTCTGGTGGGGGCGTGGCTTCTGGTCTACTGGTTCATGCGTCAAGAAGTCCAGCACGACGTCCAACTGGAGAATCGGCTCAAGACCCTCACCGCCGAAAATGAGGTGCAGAGCCTGGATCTGGCGCGCCTGCGCCGACGCTTTGTCAGTTTCGTGGAAGGACTGCCCCTCCCCATCCTGATTGGGGATCAGGACGCCAATCTGCGCTTTGTGAATCACGCCGCCTATGAGTGGTTTGGCTATCGCCCACTCACGGGAAAGTCTATTATTGCGCTCACCTTCTGCTACGACCTCTATGTGCTGTACCTGCACGCGGTGCAGCGGCGCTATCAACTGACCAGCGAGATTGTGCTGAACTACCCGCGCGAGCGCCACGTGGTCGCAAGCATCTGGTATCTGGGCGACGACGGCAATACCCCCCTGTTTGCGGTGGCGTTGCTCGATAAGAGCGAGCTGGTGAGGCTGGAGCAGGTGCGCCGCGATTTCGTGGCGAATGTTTCGCATGAGTTCCGCACGCCGCTGGCGTCCATTCGCTCGCTGGCGGAAACCCTGTTGCACGATGGCGCGATGCCCTCCGACACCCGTGAACGCTTTCTGCAGCTGATTGTTCAGGAGACCGAGCGCCTCGCCCGTATCGCCGACGACCTGCTGGTGCTGTCGCGCGCCGAATCGCTCCCCCCTGAGAAAGAACCAATAGACCTCGCACCCATCATCCGTAGCGTGGTGCAGCAGGTTCAGGGTGAAGCCAAAGAGCGCAAGGTTGCCATCGAGTGTGAGATTCAAGAGCCGCTCCGATTGCTCGCCAGCCGCGATCAGATGGTGCAGGTATTGCTGAACTTGTTCACGAACGCCATACGGTACAACAAGCAGGGTGGTCATGTGTGGGTGCGCGCTGCTACCCGCGACGGCTTCGTGGTGGTAGAAGTGCAGGACACGGGTATCGGCATCCCCAGCTCGGAGATTCCGCGCATCTTCGAGCGCTTCTATCGGGTGGACAAGACCCGCTCTCGCGATACGGGGGGCACGGGGCTAGGTCTGTCCATCGTGAAGCACATTGTGGAGGCGCATGGGGGGCATGTGGAGGTGGAGAGCGAGTACCGCGTGGGCAGCACCTTCCGCGTGTGGCTGCCTGTGGGGGAGAGTGGGTGAGGGTTTATCGGCTCATCTGGTCGCCTCGTGACAGGAACTCTCCCCCTCACGGCGTACCTTCCCCATGAGGGTATCCCCATGCGAAAAGGGTTGGCGTTTGCAGGTCTGCTCGCGCTCTTCGCGTGCATCTGGGCACAGCAGGGAGCGTTCGTGGAAGGCGTGGTGTACCATGACCGCAATCGGAATGGGGTTCGCGACACAGGAGAGTCGGGGATCCCGAATGTGCTGGTCTCCAACCAGCGTGAAGTGGTACGCACCGATTCAAAAGGACGCTATCGCCTACCCGTTGGAGAAGACACGAAGATTTTCGTGATAAAACCGCGGGGCTGGCGCACCACCATAGACGCCAACAATGTGCCTCGCTTTTACTATATCCACAAGCCGCACGGCTCCCCGCCCGTGCGCTATCGCGGTGTTGCCCCTACAGGAGCGCTCCCCAAATCGCTAGACTTCCCTCTCTATCCCCAGCGCGAGTCGGAGCGGTTCACCGTGCTGGTGTTCGGCGACACCCAGCCCCGCGACCTGCGCGAAGTAGGCTATATCGCTCACGATGTGCTTCGGGAGCTGATTGGAACCCGCGAAGCAGTCTTCGGCATCGTGCTGGGCGATGTGGTCTTTGATGAGCTTAATGTGATGCCTCCCCTGGTGCAGGCTATTGGGCGAATCGGTATCCCCTTCTATTATGTGCTGGGCAATCACGACATGAACTATGACTCACCCGACGACGAGCATAGCGACGAAACCTGGGAGCGCGTGTTCGGGCCGAACTATTACGCCTTCCAGTACGGGCATGTGCATTTTATCGTGCTGGATGATGTAGTGTGGGAAGGCATGCGGGACGGTCAGCGCGGGCGCTATCGGGCAGGCTTGGGCGAACAGCAGATTGAATTCATCCGCAACTACCTGCAGTATGTGCCGCACCAGCACTGGGTAGTGGTGTGCATGCACATCCCGATGTGGGAATGGCCCGAAGCGGAGCGTCGCGCGGTGTTTGAGGTGCTTGCGCCACTCCCTAACACGCTCTCCTTCTCGGCGCACACCCATTTTCAAACGCAACGCTTCTTCGGTGCCGCCGATGGCTGGCGGGGACGCGACCCCCACCTGCACTGGAACGCCGTCACGGTCTGCGGCAGCTGGTGGACGGGCGCGCCCGATCCGACAGGCATTCCCCACACCACCATGCGCGACGGCACTCCCAACGGCTATCTGTGGCTCACCTTTGACCGCGCGAAGTTCCGAATCCGCTATCAGGCGGCGCGACGCCCTGCGGACTATCAAATGAATATCTATCTGCCCGATGTGATTCCGCAGGCGCAGATCACCGATATCGAGGTGCTGGTGAATGTGTTTGCTGGCTCGGAGCGTTCTATTGTGGAAATGCGTGTCGGGGAGCAGGGCGAATGGATACGACTCCAGCCCGTTCAGGGGCGTGTGGACCCCGCCTATGCTGAGCTCAAGCGTCTCGAAACAGAATACAAACTACCGGGGCGCACGCTACCGAGCGTGATACCCTGCCCACACCTGTGGGGCGGACGCTTGCCCGCGATGCTCCCTCGCGGCACACACACGCTCTATGTGCGCGCCACCGACATGTTCGGGCAGACCATTGTAGACAAGCGCCTCTTCCGGGTGGAGTAGGTACAATTTCTGCACTATGGATTTGCCAAAAGCCTACCTCGAACGGATTCGAGCGCAGATTCAGGAGTTAGAGCGTCGTTCTTTACAGGCGATTGAGCAGGCGGCTGCGCGTTGTGCGGAGTGCTTGCAAAGAGGGGGCGTCATCCATGTGTACGACACAGGACATCTCGTCTCGCGCGAGTTGATTAACCGCGCGGGCGGGCTGGCGGCGTTCACCCCTTTTCACTTTGACCTCTCAGTGAACAACCCGAACCCCTATCGCGAAGCGCAGGGCGTTTCGGGGCAAACGCGCCCTGAAACCGTGCGAGCGATTGTGTCCGCCGCGCTGGATCGGAGCCGCATCCTTCCCAGCGATGTGCTCATTATCGGCAGCGTGTCAGGCAAAACCCTCTTCCCTGTGGAACTGGCGATTCAGGCGCGCGAGCGCGGTGTGTTCGTGATTGCGCTCACCGCACTGGACTACTCTTCAAAACTGCAGTCGGAGCATGAGTCAGGCAAGCGCCTCTACGAGGTCGCTGACCTGGTGATTGACAACGCCGCTCCCTACGGCGACGGTATGATGCAGATAGAGGGGCTGGATGTCCCTTTCTGCCCTGCTTCGGGAATTGGCGCCGCAGTCGCGCTGTGGGCGCTCGTCGCAGGGATTATAGAGCGCATGGTCAGCGCGGGGTATACTCCTACTGTGCTGGCAAGCATCAACCGCCCCGACGGCCCGGAACGCTACAAGCGGAGCATCGAAGAATATAAACAAAAGGGGTATTGATGATGAAAACGCCCAAAACGATTCTGTTCGTGTGTGTGGGCAACTCGTGTCGGAGTCAGATGGCAGAGGGCTTTGGAAACTACTACGGCGAAGGACGCGTGGTCGCCTTCAGTGCTGGCACGATGCCCGCAGGCTATGTGCATCCGAACGCGATTGCGGTCATGGCGGAAAAAGGCATCGACATCTCACCCCAGTCGTCCAAAAGCGTTACGGGGTTCGATGTCAGCCAGTTTGATGCTGTGGTGAGTCTCTGCGAAGCGGAGACCGACAGCCTCTGCCCTGCGGTCTACATGGGGGTGAAGGAGCAGTGGAACATCCCCGACCCTGTGGGCAAGCCGATGGACGAGTTTCGGCGCGTGCGCGATATGATCGAAATGCGGGTCAAAGCGCTCATCAACCGCTTGCTGAGCGAGGAAGATGGCTGCTAAACACATCGTGATTGCCAGCCACAACCGCTCCAAGTCTAAAGAGATTGCGATGTTGCTGGAGCATGGGCTGGCTGATCTGGGCGTGGAGATTGCCCTGCTTGCAGATTACCCCGGCGCGCCCCAACCTGACGAGACCGCTGACACCTATGTGGAGAACGCAATTATCAAAGCGCGGGCGTGTGCCGAGTTCACAGGCGAAATCTCACTGGCGGACGACGCCGGGCTGGAGATTGACGCTCTGAACGGGCAGCCCGGGCGCTTCTCACGCCGATTCGCAGGAGAAGAGACCCCCTTCCCCGTCAAAATGGGTGTTCTACTGAACATGCTGCGTACCGTACCCGACGAGCGCCGCACAGCGCGCTTCCGATGTGCGATTGCCATCGCGACCCCCACGGGTGACCTCTACACTTTCGAGGATACCCTGGAAGGGCGTATTACCCAGGCGCCGCGGGGACAGGCGGGCTTCGGCTATGACCCCATCTTTTATGTGCCTGAACTTGGCTGTACGCTCGCCGAACTGCCCTCTGAGTTCAAAAACCGCATCAGCCACCGCGCCCGCGTGATGCGTCAGGCGATGCCCACCCTGCGCGCCCTCTTCCTGTAGCAGGAGTAGCGCACCACGCCGAGAAATTGCCCTTCAGGAGGCTTACTGCGATGGACATTCTCAAAGGCTACGAGGGCGCTGGTCCGCTGGCGCGGCTCATTTTCCGCCGTGAAGGGCGCACCCAGCGCATTTCCAGCTGGGACCGCACGGGCGGTAATCGCGATTTTCTCACCATTCCCGCAGGCGCAACGGCAACGCTTGCCGTTCTGCAAGGCGCAGGCTGCATCCGACACATCTGGATGACCGTCGGCTGCCGCGACCCGCTCTACCTGCGCAAGGTGGTACTTCGAATGTACTGGGACGGCGAACCAGAACCCAGCGTGCTGAGTCCGCTGGGCGACTTCTTCGGGCTGGGACACGGCATCGCTCGCTCGTTCATGTCGCTCCCACTAACAACCGTAACCCACACCGATAACGAGGGCAACTACGGCGGCGGCGTCGCGCTCAACTGCTATTTCCCGATGCCCTTCTCGCAGTCGGCGCGCATTGAGGTCGTGAACGAATGCGAGGTAGAAATCGGCTCGTTCTACTACTACATCGATTACGAAACCTACGAGAACCCGCTTCCCGACAATGTGTTACAGTTCCACGCGCAGTATCGGCAGGAATACCCCACACGCGGCACACAGGGCAACCTCTTCGAACAGCGCCGCAACTACTGGGAACTGCTGGACACCCCCAATCTGAGCGACGCGGAGAACTACCTCATCCTGGAGGCGGAAGGTGCGGGACACTATGTGGGCTGCGTGCTGTCGGTGGACAACATCGACCCCCTGCCCGTGATTCGCAAACTCGGCAGCCACGAGCAAGTAATCAAGGAATACACCTGGTGGGGCGAGGGCGACGATATGATTTTTATTGACGGCGAGCCATGGCCTCCCTCCCTGCACGGGACAGGTTCCGAAGACTACCTCTCGCAAGCGTGGGGCATGCATCCGCGAGCGTATCTCTATGCCGGCGCTTCGATTCCAGAGCATGACCCCAAATTTCCCGACCGCCACCAGTGTACCTCGTACCGCTTTCATATCGAGGACCCGATTCTGTTCAGCCGTTCCATCCGCGTGAGTATTGAGCATGGGCACGCGAATCTGCAGGAGAACGACTATTCGAGCGTGGCGTACTGGTATCAGACGGAGCCGCATAAGCCGTTTCCGCCGCTTCCCCCTGTGAACGAGCGCCTGCCACGTAACAAGCGCCCTTCGGGATGAGTACCCTCTGGATTTTTCCAATCGCCCTGGGGGCCGGAGCCTTCGGTGCGATGCTGGGGCTGGGGGGCGGGATCATTCTCGTGCCTGCCCTGACTCTGTTGATGGATGTGCCCATCAAGCAGGCAGTGGCGGCGAGCCTGGTGGCAGTGGCAGCCACCTCATGCGCGGGCGCACCCGCTTATCTTCAGGCGGGACTGGTGGATTGGCGGCTGGCGGTACGCCTGCTCATCCCCACGGTGCTGGGAGCCATCGCAGGCGGCTTGCTGGCAGGCGTCATTCCCGAAAAATGGGTTGCAGGGCTGTTTATTCTGCTCATTCTCTATGTGCTGGGGCAGATGCTCTGGGCAACACGCCACCCCACACAGGCAGACGCGCCCAACACCCCCTGTCGCACCCAGTGGCGCTCGCACCAGCGTAATCTTGCCGCAGGGCTTTCGATGCTGGGCGGGATTATCTCGGCGATGTTGGGCGTCGGCGGCGGGCTGATTCAGGTGCCCCTGATACACACCATTCTCAAAGCGCCCCTGCGATGCGCCATCGGCACCAGCACTTTTCTGATTGGGGCGACCGCCTCGGTCAGCGCCCTGCTCTACCTCGTGCAGGGCAAGCTGCTACCCGATATTGTGGTGCCAGCCGTGCTGGGAATTCTGTTGGGAGCGCGCGCTGGCGTGCGCCTCGCAAAGTTTATGCCTACCAGTGCGCTTCGCTTGCTCTTCGCGGCGGTCATGCTTTATACGATTATCCGACTCTACCTGAAATGGTTTACAGGTTTGGGAACTTAGCGCCTTGTGAAGCGTCTAATCTGAGGTACTATAAAGGCGGGAGGATTATGCGATGAGAAGCCGAAACGCATGGAGCGTCTTTGGAGCCTGTTTGTTGCTCGTTATTCCGCTCACCCTCACAGGCTGCGGAGGCGGCGGAGGCACAAGTGGCGGCAACGGTGGCGGCACAGGTAGCACAGTGTCGCTCACCATCACAGGCGCCGAGTGGGTCGCGTTCCAGGACGGCAAAGACAGCGCGTGGCGCACGCTCAGCTCCGCCAGCGGCTCCGTGCCAGTCAGTGACGCCGCAGGACGCTACTCGGTAGCCTGGACCTGCCCGGGCGATAAAACCACAGTTTATGTGGTGCACACCACACGCGCTGAAACCCCAAGCCTCTCCGCAACCTGTGGTCCCGCGGCGCCGCTTGCAGAGGTGAATGTTACTGTCAGTGTCGGCGGCTTGAACGGCGGGAGCGCCCTTACCGGCATTGGGGAGGTCCCCTTTGTCAATGACCAGACCAAACCCGTGCCCGCAGGCAGCTACGATGTCATCTCTGTGCGCAGCAGCAGTGGCGTGCCAAACCGACTGTGGTTTCACCCCAATCAATCCTTCACCCAGGACACCACCTATACTGTAGACTTCAATGCAAGCGATAGCCCCCTGCGCCGTGTGGTCGATATTAATGCAGGCACTGCCACTGTTAGCGGTGCTGACTCAAGCGAACAGGTAGCAGGGCAGTTTTTCTATGTTTCGGGCGCACGCTCCACCCTGATGTCGATTGGCACGGTTCTGGGCGACGGAACCTTGATGCGTTATCCTATCTTTCCTTCGGGTGTAGCGCCTGCAGGCACGCTGTTCCGCCTGAATGCAATCGGCACCGATCGCGGCGTCGTGCTGGTGCAGTCGAGCTTCGGCGACACGGTGAACCTGACCCTACCCCCACCTTTCACCTCCGCTTCGCTCACGCCGAGTAGCACGGGCGCCGTTACCGTGACAGTAGACGGCTTGAGCTACGCCGAAACCCCTATCGCCTACTCGCTGAGCCTCTCTCAGGGTAACCTGCGCTGGAATGTGTTGTTCACCCGGGCATGGCTGGGAACCGACACCACCTACACCACACCCGACCTCACGAATCTTTCTGGCTGGAATAATGGCTGGAACTTCGCGCGCGGCACCCAGGTGGACGGCGAATGCACTGTGCTGGTTTCCACCGCGCCTGCGAGCGCGATTCTTGACTACTTTGCGGGGCGTCCCATCAGCGCCACCGGGCAGATTCGCTTCGCTATACGCAGTCAGAGCTTCGTTCCGTAATCAGACTGCAAGCCCTCCCTTTTCGGGAGGGCTTGTGTTTTACCGAAACCGCCACAACAGGTTCGCGCCGCGCTCCTGCGCCAGAATCGACGCCGCCGAGTAGGGCTTCACATGCCCATCCCCAAAGATGAGCATCGCCAGCCCACGGTTATCGCCTGTGGCGTGATGGCGTGCGTAAAGCGGCTTCAGCTGGGAAGGCGGCAGGTGATTAAGCTCCCGCACGAGGTCGCGGTCTGCCACCAGCGGTGTGCCCAATCGGGGGTCTATCGAGTTCGGCTGCCCCACATAGGGGTCAAACACATAGCCCCGATACTTTTCGCTGG
>JBBIQJ010000073.1:0-11385 GCA_037442385.1 Armatimonadota bacterium | reverse complement strand
ACAGCCACTGCCCTGTGCCACCTGCGCGTCCGAAACCAAGAGGGAAGGTCTCGTCATAGTCGTTGATATACATCATCGCGCCGAGACCAATTTGCTTGGTGTTGCTGGTACAGGTCGTCTGGCGCGCCTTGTCGCGCGCCTGCGCAAAGACCGGGAACAGTATCGCCGCCAGAATGGCGATAATCGCAATCACCACCAACAACTCAATCAACGTAAAGCCTTTACGATGACTCAGCATAGCACAACCTCCTATCGGAGTTTTGACCGACGAACCTTTTGACGCATATGCACGCGTTCAGGTTCCTTCTTGAATATACTCCGTCCTGCGCTTTTTCCCTGCCAATTTATGGTCATCTGGACAAAAATTTGGGTCAAAAACTTCCACCGATACGAGCCGTGCAGGAATTTCTTTCTCCTGCTCGAAATCTCCCTAATGAGGTGCTGAACCCATGTACCCCATCTGGGAGAAGTTAGACCCGAAGGAGAGGGGCTATCTGCTGGGATTTTATCTGTTGTCGCTGGCGGTGGTGGGGCTGCTGGCGTACGGGGTGGGGCGCGGACAGAGCAAGGTCAGCCCTGCAATCGGCGCATCGGTTAATGCCGCGCCTCCCGCCGAGATTATTCCTCTGGAGCCTGCCCCAGAGCCGACTCCTGCTGAAGCCGAGCCAGCCAGTAAGCCCTCTCAGGATAGCACGCTTGTGGTGCATGTGGCAGGGGCGGTGAAAAACCCCGGAGTCTATACGCTCTCTGCTGGCAGTCGTGTCGCGGATGCGATTGCGCAGGCAGGCGGCGCCCGCGCTGATGCCGACACGAACGCCCTCAACCTCGCCGAAACGCTTCAGGACGGTCAGCAGGTCTATGTGGCCACAAAGACGGAAACGCCCACAACCCCACCTCCCACCCACAAAACCGCCTCCGGCGCTGTTCAAACGCCCGCTCGCAAACAGGCGCGCTTCCCGATAGACCTCAACCGTGCCAGCGCCGACGAGCTGGAACAGCTGCCTGGTATCGGACCTGTGCTGGCGCACCGAATCGTGGAGTACCGCCAGCAGGTGGGACGGTTCGAAAGCGTGGACGAACTGCGCAATGTACGCGGAATCGGTTCCAAGCGGCTGGAGCAAATCCGTCCGCTGGTGGTGGTGCGGTAGGAAACTCACAACGGGCGGCGAATCGTATCCCCTGAAGGATACAGAGCGATGCGATCCGATCTGGCGCGTGTGGGACTGGTGGTGCTGATTGGCATCTCGGCGCTGATTACGGGGCTACGGTTTCTGTGGTATGACCTTTCGGATAGGGGGCACTATCTTCTTTATGTGCAGTTCGAGGATGCGCGGAATCTCAGTCGGGGCGCGGCAGTGCTGATGGCAGGGGTGCCTGTCGGCTATGTGCGTGCGGTGAATCTGGTCGGCACGCCGCCGCGGGCTGAGCTCACGCTGTCAATACGGGAATCGGTTAAAATCCCGCGCGGCTCCACTTTTCGGCTTTCGGGCGGCGCGCTGCTGCCCGCCGACGCACGGGTGGAGATTATCCCGCCCCAGCAGGTCGCGGACTATCTGCCCCCCGAATCGCGCGTGCAGGGCGAGACGCCGGTGGACTTCAACGCCGCCCTGAGCCGACTGACCCCAGAGCTGGAGAAGACCCTGCAGGAGTTTCAACGCACGCTGGCATCCGCACGCGGACTGCTGGAAGATGAGGCGCTCCGCCAGAGCGTTACCGAAACCCTGCGCTCTGTGCAACGCCTGAGCGAACAATCGGCGCAGTTAGCCACCGAAGTCGAGTCGCTGGTGCGAGAGAACCGCGCGGCGGTGCGTCAGCTCCTGCGTCAGGCGAACGCCGCCACCCAGGAGCTGCAACGCACGCTCCAGTCGGTCAACCGCCTGCTGAATGACCCCCAGTTGAACGCGGATGTGCGCGCAACCCTTGCCTCTGCACGCGCCTCCGCCCAGAGAACCGAACAAATCCTCAAAGAGGTGGAACAGCTGGTCAGCGACCCTGACCTGCAAGCGAACCTCAAGCAAACCGCCCAGAATGTGCGCACCGTCTCCGAGAAAGCCTCTACGGTTGCGGACAAAGCGGGCGAAGTGCTGGAAAACGCCAACACGCTCACCCAGAGTCTTAATGAAACCGTGCAGGAGGCGCGCCCTCTGATCAAAGAAGCGGGCGAAGCGTTCCAGCGCCTCAACAAGACCTTTGACCGTGTGCTGTCCCTGCAGACCCTGGGAATCGTGGACAGCACCTACCGCATCGATTTGAACTACAACACCCGAACCGAACGCTACCGCACCGATTTGCTGGTTAGCCTCACCACGCGCGACCAGCGCACCATCTGGCTGGGGATCTACGACTTTACCGAGACCGACCGCCTGATTGCGCAGTTAGGCATGCCGCTGAGCCAGAACTGGAGCCTGCGCTATGGGTTATACGGCTCCAAACCTGGCTTCGGCATGGATTATCGGCTGGGGATGAACAACTGGCTCTCGTTGGATGTTTTTGACCCGAACGACTGGCAGGGGAGCCTGCGCTGGAACTGGCAGGTCTCGCGCAATGTGTGGCTCTGGGGCGGACTGGAAAGTCCGTTCCGCCAGAACCAGCCCGCTTTCGGGGTCAGCATTCAGCGATAGGGCTTCAGGTATAATCAGCACATCCTATGGAGCGCCCGACGCTGGTGGTGATCGACGGACATAGCCTGCTGTATCGCGGCTTCTATGCGACGCGCCCGCTCACCACTTCCGATGGACGCCCCACCAACGCCGTCTACAGCTTCACCAATATGCTCCTTTCCCTGCTGGAGCAGGTGAAACCCGATTCGATTATTGTGGCATTCGACGCGCCTGCCCCCACCTTCCGCCATGAGGCGTTTGTAGAATACAAAGCACACCGCCGTGAACCCCCCGACGACTTCCGACTGCAGGTGCCGATGACGCAGGTGCTGCTGGAGGCGATGGGCATCCCCGTCCTCGTGGAAGAAGGGCTGGAAGCGGACGACCTCGTGGGGAGCCTCACGAAATTCGCGCTGGACCACGGCTACAAGGTGCTGATTTTCACAGGCGACCGCGACCAGCTCCAGCTGGTGGGGGAGCATGTGCGCGTGTGCGCCCCCCTGCGCGGCGTGAGCGACCTGAAAATCTTCGACGCGCAAGCCGTGCGCGAGCAATACGGGATTGACCCCGAACAGATTCCTGACCTCAAGGCGTTGCAGGGCGACCCTTCCGACAACATCCCCGGCGTGCCCGGCGTCGGCGAAAAGACAGCGATCAAACTGCTCCAGCAGTTCGGCACGGTGGAGAACCTTCTCGCGAATCTGGATCAGGTGGCTGACGAGAAGCTCCGCGCCCGAATCGCCGAACACGCTGACCAGATTC
The DNA here is from genome assembly GCA_037442385.1 of Armatimonadota bacterium. Lineage (GTDB taxonomy): Bacteria > Armatimonadota > Fimbriimonadia > Fimbriimonadales > GBS-DC > LDYB01. Next base: position 8,023 of record JBBIQJ010000073.1, on the reverse strand, counting down.
GCCAGAGCAAGATGCTGGCGACGATTTTGCAGGACGCGCCCCTGCCCCTGAACGGAATCCCCGACTTCCGATTAACGCCCGATAGGCTGCAAGCGCTCCAGCAGGTGCTGGAAGACTACGAGTTCCGCTCTATCCTGAAGCGGCTGCCCCAGTTAGCGCAACAGTTCGGCGAGGGCACACCTGCGCCCCTGACCTCCACTCGCGAGACGCTGAAGCCTGAAGTCCTCCGCAACCCCGACGAGCGCACGCTCGCACGCCTGTTGGAAGGCAGAGGGGCGGTCGCGGTCAAGATGGCGGGACAGCTCCAGCATGCTCGCGCGGCGGAACTGCACGCCCTCGCGATTGCCACCGAAGCCAACCGTGCAATAGTGGTAGACTGGGGCGCTCAGCTGTTCGCCCCTGAACCCCTCGTGCGCCTGCTGAACGATACGGAGCGCGTGCAAATCGCGTGGGACGCCAAGACCGAGCTGCTGATTGCCCGCGTGTTGGAGCTGGAGATGGCGCCTCCTGCCTTTGACGCCCTGCTTGCCGCCTACTTGTGGCAACCCACCCGAAGCCAGTATTCGCTGGAATGGCTGACCGAAGACTTGCTGGACATGCGCCTGCCTGAAGACGAAAACGCCCTACCCGCCAGCGCGTGCGCCCTCTGGCAACTCTACCCCAAACTACATGAGCGGCTGGAGCAGGAAGAGGTGGCGACTGTCTTCTACGAGATTGAGATGCCCCTGGCCCCCATCCTTGCCGGGATGGAATGGTATGGGGTTCGCGTCGATGCGCCCTACCTGCAGGAACTCTCGGCGCAACTGCAGGAGCAGATGGAGCGCGTGGCGCAGGAGATTTATGCGCTCGCAGGTGAGGAGTTCAACATCGGCTCACCGAAGCAGCTGGGCGCGGTTCTGTTCGAGAAACTCGGCTTGCCCGTGGTCAAGAAAACCAAAACGGGCTACTCCACCGACGCCGAAGTGCTTCAAACGCTGGCAGCCCAGCACCCGATTGTGCCCAAAATCGTGGAGTATCGCGAGCTGAGCAAACTGCGCAGTACCTACGCCGAGGCACTGCCGAAGCTGGTGAACCCCGTCACGGGGCGAATCCACACGAAACTGAACCAGACCGTAACCGCCACAGGGCGCCTCTCCAGCAGCGAGCCGAACCTGCAGAATATCCCCATTCGCACGGAGTCAGGGCGCGCCATCCGCCGCGCCTTCATCGCCGATGAGGGCTATTTCCTGCTCTCACTGGACTATTCCCAGATTGAGCTGCGCATCCTAGCGCACATGTCGCAAGACCCGATGCTGCTGAAAGCGTTCGAGCAGGGTGAAGATATCCACGCGGCGACCGCCTCCATCCTGTTCGGTGTTCCGATAGAGCAGGTGGACAAAGAGATGCGCCGTCGCGCCAAGACGGTGAACTACGCCGTACTGTACGGCATGAGCGATTACGGTCTTTCGCAAGAGCTGGGTATCTCGGTCAGCGAAGCGAACACGATTATCAAGCAATACTTCCAGCGGTTCCCGCGCATCAAAGCGTTCACCGAGCAGATTCTGGAGGAGGCGCGGCGCACGGGCTATGTGCGCACACTGCTGGGACGCAAGCGCCCGATGCCCGAACTGCACAGCGCGAACCGCAACGAGCGGCTCGCTGCCGAACGCGCTGCCATCAATATGCCGTTTCAGGGCACAGCTGCCGATATCATGAAGTTAGCCATGATTCGCGTGGCGAAGCGGCTGCCCGTTTGCGAGCCGCGTGCGCGCATGCTCCTGCAGGTGCATGACGAGTTGCTGCTGGAGACCCCGCAGGGCACGGAAAAGGCTGTCGCCGAGGCGGTCGCCCACGAGATGGAACGCGCCTACACCCTCCGCGTGCCCCTGACCGTAGAAGCCAAAGCGGGCGCCAACTGGCGGGATATGGAGGCAATTATCTAACGCACGCTAAACCCACCTAACCAATCTCGCCCCATCACTTACTGGGTGCGTTCCTGCACGCTCCATCACAAGCGCCAGCTGCCGGCTTCGCATAGGCACCATCGGATAGTTACTGATAAACAGCTCATTACCTGCCCGCGCCCGTGGCTGCTTGTAGTTATTCATGCCGTACTGGAGCGTCCATCGGCTCTGGTAGTAGCCCTCATACAGCTGGCGAATGTAGGACGAGTCGTCGTAAGTGAGAAGCCAGCGATGGGGACACTGCCGGAGAACACGCGCCAGACGCTCATGGTCAAACTGAAGGTGGAGTTCCCCACGCCTCCCGTACAGGCGCGATTGCGCAACAGAATAGTACGGCGGGTCGAGAAATATAAAGATCCCTGTACCCTTTTCGATGACTACGGGTTCGTAATCGCCCCAGGTAATCTGAACGCCTTTTAGAAAGGGCGCAACCTGCCTGAGCGCATAGATGGCAGACCATGTGAACCGCCCGTGAAACGCCTGCTCGGAGTATCCTCCCGAATCGACTGTGCCCGAAAAAGTGATGCGGTTCAGCACGAAAAAGCGCACCGCACGCTCGATCGGCGTTCCATGCCCATACTGCTCCATGAGTTCGTAGAAAAGCGTGCGTCCGTCTGTTGTACGCGCTTTGATTTCGCTCACAGCTTCAACAAGCGTCTTCGCCTGCTCTTGAAGCGCCTTCCAGAAGCAGGCAGTAGAGTTCATAGTTGAGGTCGTTAATTAGCGGCGGTCGGGATAACGCTGGCGCAGGTACAGAAAAATAGAGCCTCCGCCCACCATCGGCTCCCGATATTCTTCAAAATCGGGAATGAGCGGGATAATCTGCTTCAGCCCACGCGACTTCCCTCCTGGAAAGCGAAGGGGGCTTTTTATTGATATGCGCATGGGTTCAGCTCTCAACCCCAGCGAGTTGCAAATATCGCTCGCGCTGTTCCTGGGGCAGGGTGCGCCAGATAAGGAACTGCTTGCGCAGGATGTTCAGGAACCGCCGATTCACGCGCTTCCAGTTCGCAATATCGCCGCTGAGGCGCGTGAGGGTGAGCCGAATGTCGTACACCCCCGCGTAATCGGTGGGGATAATCTCTATCAGCACATGCTGGCTCACGCCGAGGTCGAACGGCGCAATCCACGCATCGCACTCCACGCGGTAGCCCCTGCCATGTTCGCTCTCAAAGGTTTCGGTGCGCACTGCTTGCGTGATGAACTCGCCTACACTGTATTCTTCATAGGCGTGGAACCACTCGGCTAAGAACCCACTCAAGCCGTGCGCCTGCGCGCTGGTCACGGAGAACGGCAGCGGAATGCGCCATGTGTCGCCTTCGGGTTCGGGCAGACGCCATGTGCGCTCTTCGGCAGGGCGCGCCACCTCCGCCGCCTTACGGGCAGGATAAATCGTGGAGAGCAGCACCACCGCCACCACCACCAGTGTGGAAAACACCGCCGACATCGAGGAGAAGTTGAGGTAAAGCTCAGGGAACCAGCCCGTGACCACAATCAGTTTCGCCGCCAGCTGCGCCACAAAGTAGCCTGCCACGGAACCCAGCACCGCATACACCAGCGATTCGGCGAAGAAGAGCATCGCCACATGGTTGGGCGCCAGCCCAATCGCGCTGAAGATGCCAATCTCGCGCACGCGCTCGTACACCGAGCCGAGCATCGTGTTCAACACAATCATCGCGGCGATAATGATGGGCAGAATCACATACTCCAGCCCCTGTCCCGAAGTCGCCTGAATTGTGCTGTAGCGCACGATGCGGTCGCCCAGCCCCGCGTAGAGGTTCAGCCCCAGCCGCGGCATCAGCTCCTGCTTGAGAACCCGATAGACCTCCTCGCGCGTGGCGAACTCTATCGCCAGCGAGTAGAGATTGCCCCCCATGTTAATCACCGTCTCGTAGGGCATCATCACCACCGTGTCGGGTTCGAGGTGGACATACTCGCGGAAGCCGCCCTGTCCGCCCTGACGCCCCTGCGTTTGAAGCCGTTGCATCAGGATGAAGTCTACAGGGGTCAGCGGTTCGGAGTCCAGGTCGTTGATGCGCTTGAGGAGCGCGGGGTCAAACACGCCAATCACCGTGTAGTCCACGCCCGCGAACTGGATTCGGGCGCGCCCGACCTCGCTGGGTTTGATGCCAAGCGCCTCGGCGGCGTTGGTGGGCAGAATAATCGCGTTGCGCTCGCTGGACTGGAACCAGCGTCCATGCACCAGCGCTTCCTGCGGGCGCGTAACTTTCGCTTCATCGGGCGTCATGCCGACAATCGTGCGGGCGCTGAATCGTCGGTCGGCGCGAGTAAGCGTGATGAACGCCTGCTCTCCAATTTGTGTGCCGAAGAACCATGCGCGGGGCGCCACGCCGCGAGTTGCGCCGAACTCGTCTTTCATCAATCGGTATGCCGAATCGCGCAGGGGTTGCCAGTCGGGCGTGCGCATCATGATGCCGTTGTAGCGCGGCGTGCCTGGCGCGGGCGTTTCGTTGAAGCGCAACACGCTCACGATGGAGGTGAACGACAGCACAATAAAAGTGACCAGCACCAGCGAGAGGCTGGTCATAAAGGTACGCAGGGCGCGCCGACGCATGTTGGAAACGCCCAGATTGAACGCCGCCGCCGCGACGCTCATCCGTCCCACATCCACCTGATGCGTGCCAATCACCTGCTTGCGAATCTTCTTGAGCTGCTCTTCAAACTTGCCGGAGATGAACACCGCCACGATGATGGAGAGCGCGCCCATCGTGAAGGCGATGAACACGATAATCGGGTTGCCCGTGATTTCGAATGCGGGGTGCAGGTAGCGCAACAGTAGGAACACTCCCACGAAAATCAACGAAGCGTAGGTAAGTTGCTGTTTGAGGCTGGGTGCGCCGAACAGCAGGCGCTCCATAAAGTAGGCGAACGGCATCAGCAGGAACAGGTAGAAGATGACCCCGTTCACCACATCGTTGGCGGTGGCGCGCACATCGGGGTAGGCGCGCGCGGCGTAGCCCCACGCCATGCGAGCGTACACATCGAGCGCGGCGTAGTCTTTCCTCTCAAGCGCGGCGCGCGCTTTCTCCAGCGCGGATTTCGCGAGCGCGTGCAGCTCATCGATGCCCTTGTTCACGATGCGGTGCTTGGCAAGCGTGCGGATGCGATAGTCGTTCAGCGTGTACATATCCTCGGCGACACGCAGGGCGGTGTAGGTAATCACGCCGCCGCGGGCAATCAGGTCGCGCTCGGTCAGCGTTTTGGGGTCAAAAGTCGGCACGGTGAAACCCTGCGCCTCGCGGGGATCGCCCCCCACCAGATAGCCTCGCCCTTCGGGGTCGTCGGGCGTGGCGTTAATCAGTAGCAGGCGGTCCGCGCCTGGACCCATGCCCATTTTAATCTTGAGGCGCGAGCCAGGCTGCGAGAAAATCACCGCCACATCCTCCACATACGACGACAGTGGCACATCCTTGGGGGTCATAATCATGCCGTACATCTGGGGCGTGCCGTTGGTGTCGCCGTCGTAAATCTCCATCGTGGTCAGCGGGCTGAGCGACTGGGGGTCTATCAGGTCGTAGAGCGCTGTGGCGACACAGCGGAACACGATAATCGGCGATTCCTTGTCGCCCACGGTCATGCGGATGCTAATCGGGTAGACCTGTGAACCCTGAATGCCCTGGTCAGGGGCGTATTCAATCTCGCCTGTTCGGGGGTTCAGGTAGTAAGCGTTAATCTCGAACTCGCGGTTCCAGCCGTAGGCGGTGATGGGGGGCACGCCCACAAACTCGTAACGCGCCTGCTCGCGAGGGATGGGACTGCTGTCGTCCACTATCTGAAACATGTTGCCCCGCACGCCCATCAGCGACTTCATCCAGTGGCGCAACACCACGATGGAGCCATTAATTGGCGTGTTGGGCAAGAAGCTGCGGTTGGGGTCAAAGCGGTAGACATTGCCATGCAGGCGCCCGAAACCGTTCTGCAAGCCGATGCGCACCCACTGCGAGGGTTTCTCAATGGGAAATCGGAGCGCAAAGTCGCCCCGCTTGTTGGGGTCGTTGAACACATGGTCTAACTGGCAGGCAATCATCTTGGTTTGCATGGCAATATTGGCGATGTTGCAGTTTTCGTAGGTGTCGAACGGGGTGTCCACTAAGGGGCGTGCATCTTCGATGGTGGCGAAGGTGATGCCCCATGCGCCTGCGAGGGTCGCGGCTTCAGCGTCGAACGCGGGTTTGCTGGGGATGTAGGTGCGCCAGTAGCGTCCCTGAACCGCATTGATGCCGTCAGCGAAGAGTTTAGCAGGCTCCGTGCCCAGCACAGGCGCGATTCGCTCCGCATGCTCGCGCATCACACGCCCGATGTCGGTGTAAAAGCGCTGGATGTCCTCACGCATATCGTAAAACCAGCCCTTGTAGAACACGCCGACGCCCGTATAGCGGCTGGCAAGGTCTAACCCCACGAACAGATAGATGTCGGGCGGCTGGCGTTTGTCGCCCAGCATCTTCTCGAAGATGTTGGGGCGGCTCCATTCGGGCATGCGTTTCTCTATAAACTGGCGCACACCCTCCAGCGCCTGAAAGTGCCCGCTGAAGGCGACGAACATCACGCTCCGCTTGGGCGGGTATTTCTTGAACAGGCGCGCTAGCTCCAGCAGGCTGGCGATGCTGGTCGCGTTTTCCGCGCCAGGTGCCAACGCTGGCACGATGGAGATGGAATCATAGTACGCCGTCACGACAATCCACTGATTGCGCAGTTCGGGGTCCGTGCCGGGGAGTATGCCGATGATGTTATAGGCGGTGCGCTTTTCCCACGGCATGCTGGCTGTGAGGGTTGCCTGCGGGTTGGGATGGGTCTCGGCGTAGGCAATCAGGCGTGCGGCGTGCATGGCAGGCAGCCAGTATCGGGGCACATTCAGCGGGATGCCGATGAACTTGGCTTCCGCCTCGCCGCGGTCGGTGCGCTCTGGCTCAATAAAGATGACCGCCTTTGCGCCCAGTCGCGCCGCGTTCAGCCAGTTGTTGCCGCTGTTGAAGTCCATCAGCACGAGACTGCCTTCCACGGGTTTGCCCCGAAAGCGCTGGAGCTGTCCGTCGCCCACATAGATCAGCCGCCCCGAAACCCCTTCGGGGGGCAGCTGGCTGGTGCGCACCTGATTGGGCCAGAGCGCGTAGAGCCGAATCGTCGTGCCGTCGGGCAGGCGCAACGATGTGCCCTTATCTACAGGCACGGTAACAGGAAACGGCTCGCGTTTGACATCGTGAAGCCCGAGCTCTCGGAACTGTTGCTCGATATAATCGGCGGCGCGTGCGTCGCCCTCATAGCCCGCCACACGCGACCCTAGCGACGACAGATACCGCACCGTCGCGCCAATCCGCTCGGTGGAAATCTCGTGTATCAGCTGGCGGTAGCGCGCCTGCACTCTGGCGACATCGAGTTGTGCTTGTGTCCAGCCCGTGAGAAGCAATAGTCCAGCAAGAAGAAGCCCAACCAGCGTGCGCATAGCGTGTTTTTATTCGCCCTTCTGCCCCTCATTCCTGCAGGTTCAGATATGAGGCTCTGGAGCGCTCTGCTGCAGGGAAGTGCGCTCCGCCTTCTGACAGGTGTCCCGAAACCCTGTTCTTTGCAGAAGAGCCGGTTTATCCGCCGGGTTTCGGGGTTGCCAGACGGCTAAAGCCGTTCCTACTGATACGAAGCCGACCTGCGTCGGGTTTCGGGGTTGCCCGATGGCAATTCCCCCTTGACAAAATGCTTCTTTCCATGCTATCATATCCCCAGCCAGATAAAATGCTTTTGTGACGAGATACGGACGGTGTACGGGCTGGACCTACTGCAGCGAGGCGATGTAAGCCAGTACTGGCCGTGGCGTGGCGACCTTGTGGCGACAAACGGAGCGAGCGCGCCTGCGCAGCCTGCGCCTGTGGCGGATGCGTTTGGCGACCTTTTAAGCGGCAGCCCTGATGTGTATGCGTGGAACGGCGCGTGGGGCTATCGCTACGAGGCGCTCACGGGCGGCTTGGTGAAAGTCGGCGTGCGCTGGTATGACCCTGCGGTAGGGCGGTTCTTGCAGAAAGACCCGTGGTTGGGGACGCCCACCTCCCCGCTCACGCTGAATGCGTACG
>JBBIQJ010000072.1:0-11418 GCA_037442385.1 Armatimonadota bacterium | reverse complement strand
GAGATAATCAGGGTAAACCCGTTGACCGATTTCCCCGAAATGTTGTAGGCGGCATCGAAGGTCGCGCTTGTGTACCCTGAACCGTTGCCAACGATCACAGGGGGGGTGCTGGTGTTGGTCAGAAAGGCAACTTGGGGTAGTGTGCTCACAGCGACCGACACAATCGGCGGGAAGTAGGTAGCCCCATTTACATTCACGGGTACTTGAAATGTGGGACCGCCGACACTTCCATCACTCTGGGTGATGTTCACATTCCAGCCTGATGCCAGGACAGCCGTGCCCAGGCAGACGCTTGCCAGCATCGTTCCAAAGATTCTGTAGCGCATCATCATCTCACTCCTTTTCGATCGTTTCTGGTGGGTATTTCACCCACTGTTGTGTTATACCCTATTTTTGCGCTAATTCCTGCCTTTACGGAGCCATAGACACTTTAAATAGAGGCTTTCGGGGAACTGGAGCAGGAACGGGTGGTCAGGTGCTTGAAAAGAGACATCTTCCAGAAGCAGGGGACAACCCCTGTCTGTCGCTGCGAGCCGTACCACTTCTATCATATCGCTTAAGTTTAATTGATACGCGCAGGAACAGATGAGCAGGCAGCCATTTTCGGCAAGCAGTGGGAGAGCATGGTACGCCAGTTTCCAGATGGCCCAGCGCAACGAGTCTTTTTGACCGCGCTTTTTGGCGATTGCGGGGGGATCCAGGATAATCCAGTCGTAGGGCGCTTCGTGGGCGGCGGGCTGAGCGAGCCATTCAAAAGCGTTAGCAACTTCCCACTCGGCAGAGAGCTGGTTGCGTTCGGCGTGAAGACGCGCCAGTTCAATCGCCTCGGGCAGGATGTCGACCCCTTTGACAAACGCGCCTGCTCTGCTGGCATAAAGCGCAAACGCGCCCGTGTAGCAGAACATGTCCAGCACGCGCATGCCCGGTTTAATCTGGCGTGCCAGCTGGCGTCGGTTTTCGCGCTGGTCCAGATAAAACCCTGTTTTCAGTCCTGTGCGTGTGGGGACAAGAAATTCCAGCCCACTTTCATGGATGGCAATCTGTTCGGGCACTTCCCCTGCCAGCAGCCCAACGAAGGGCGTTAGTCCTTCTTCGCGGCGCGATTCCATGTCACTGCGTTCCAGGATCCCCCGGGGGGCGCATACGGCTTGCAGGGCTTCCAGCCAGAGGGGTTTGAGGCGCTCCATGCCTGCGGTACGCACCTGCACCACCAGGTAGTCGGAGAACTGGTCTACAATCAGCCCTGGCACGCCGTCTGCCTCGCTGAAGAGGAGTCGATAGGCGTTGGTGTCGTTCACGACTGTTTGCCGAAGGCGGAGCGCCTGCGCGATGCGCCGTGTGAAAAAGGCGGCGTCAATCGGTTCTTCGGTAGTGGTGAAAATCCGCACGGGGAAGCGGCTCATGGGGTTGTAGGAGCCGACCCCGATCCAGCGATTCTGCGCATCATGGACCGCCACCAGTGCCCCCAGTTCGGGCGTGCCTTCCACTGTCAGAATTTCGCCCTTCTGGATCCACGGGTATCCATGCCGAATTTTCTTTTCGCGCCCTGCTTTGAGCCGCACTTTCGCCTGAATCACGGCAGGAAGGATACCTGAAGTGTGGTATACTTTATTACGCCTCCCGTGAAGGGTGCTGGTGTGGAGGCGCGACTGACTATGTCCAAGCAACTGGAGACGAAGCGGTCCTCTCGGAAGGCGAAATCGCCCTTTGAGAAGCTGCGCATAGGGGGTTCCAGCGCATACCGTCTCTATGCGCTGATGGCGTTCTACGCGCGCGAGCGTAAGCCCCTTTTTGACGAGAAGGTGAGCCAGGTCTTCTGTGAGGTCATCTCCGAAGTGTGTAAAACCTACAACTATGAACTCATTGCCTTTCGGCTGACCAAAGAGCAGGTGCATCTGCTGATTGGCTTTAAGCCAGTGGATGCGCTGGCGGATGTGGTCAGCAATATCAAGCGCAGCACTTCCCATCGGATTTTTGAAGCGGTTCCTGAGCTGGAAGCGCGAATCGGGCGGCGCAACTTCTGGGCAGAGGGCTACCTCGTGGAGACGATGGGCTACGAACAGGTGGAGCCGTTCCTGCGTCAGTGGGAACGACGCTATAAAAGCGACTCGTCCATCGTGCGGATTCTGTATGACATCGAAATACCGATCTCTCCCAGAGCGTGGGCGCGGGCGATGGAAATCCTGCTGCCTGTAGAGCGCATGGTGGTCAAAATGCTCTACGGTCTGGAAGGGGACACCCCGAAAACAACGGAGGAGGTCGCCGAAATTCTTTCGCTTAAGCCCGAGGATGTAGAGCAGATTCGCAAGGACACGCTGGAGCGCGTGCGTGCCTTTTTGCGGCAGCAGCGCCATGAGCGCACACAAGGAGGGAAGGCGCATGGCTGAGTGCCTGTTCTGCAAGTTCGTACAGCGTGAAATCCCCACGCAGGTGGTGTATGAGGACGAGCATGCGTTCGCGTTCCGCGATATTAACCCCCAGGCGCCTGTGCATATTCTGGTCATCCCGCGTGTGCATCTGGCGAACCTCGCAGAAGCCACGCCCGAACAGAGCGCGCTATTGGGGCACCTGCTGTGGGTGTGCGCTGAAATTGCTCGCCATGAGGGGATTGAATCCAGCGGCTACCGTGTGGTGTTGAACACCAACCGCGACGCAGGGCAGTCGGTTTATCACCTGCATTTCCACCTTTTAGGAGGACGGCATCTCACCTGGCCTCCCGGATAGTTGGCGATGCGTGGCGAGCTGGAGCGTAGTCTTGCCCAGACCTATGGGCGCCTGACGCTTTTGAGCGCCGTGCTGATGGCAGCGGGCTGGGTGTGGCATCTGATTCGGGGCGATCCCACCAACTGGCTCCTGAACACAGGAATCGGCGTTTTGTTGCTGACCCCCGTGCTGGCGCTGTTGCATCTGGCATGGTTGGCTCGTGAGCAGGATCGGCTTTCTGCGCGATACAGTGTGCTGGCGGTGGGGCTAATTGGGTTCGCCGTGGCGGTGGGATTGGCTTTAGGGCTGGGGCGTTAGTCAGGGCGTTCTGGTAAATCGTCCAGGCTGTTCAGCCCGAAGTAATGGAGGAACTGCTCGGTCGTGCCGTACAGAATCGGCTTGCCCGGAGCTTCCTTGCGTCCCACCTCGCGAATAAGTCCGCGCTCCAGCAGCTGGCGTACGGTGTGGCTGCTGTCCACTCCGCGCAGGGCGTCTATCTGCGCCTGTGTGATGGGTTGTTCGTAGGCGATGATTGCCAGCACCTCCAGCGCCGCGCGGGAGAGGCGTTTGGGAGGCGGGTTCAGCAACCGCGCCACGTAGAACATATATTCAGGCTTGGTCGCCAGCTGGTAGCCGCCTGCAATCTGCACGAGCTGGATGGGACCCGCCGATGCAAGCGTGTGCTGGAGATTCTTCAGCGCCGCTTCCACTTCGGTAGGGGTAGCGCCCGACGCTTCCGCGAGAGTCTCCACACTTAGTGGCGTGTCCGCCACGAACAAAAGGGCATGCAGGACATCCTCCAGGCGCATCAGCCGCTCATCTCCGCACGCAACACTTCCGGCTTGATAATGCCAATATAGGGCAGGCTCCGATACTGCTGGCGCCAATCCAGCCCGTAGCCGACCAGAAACTCGTCGGGCGCGTCGAAGCCCTTGTAGGCGATGGGGATGTCGATCAGTCGGCGATAGGGGCGATCCAGCAGCACACACACCTTCAGACTCGCGGGTTTGCGCCGCTCCAGATTGCGAAAGATATACGAGAGCGTCAGCCCCGTGTCGAGAATATCCTCTACGATAATCACATGGCGCCCTGCAATCGGCTCGTCGAGGTCCTTGGTGATACGCACCTCCCCGCTCTGCGACTGGGGACCATAGCTGGTGATGGCTAAAAAGTCCAGCGTGTGCGGGATGGTCAGGGCACGCGCCAGGTCGGTCAGGAAGAAGAGACCGCCCTTCATCACAGTTACAAGATGAGGAGTCAGCCCGTCATAATCCCGGTCAATCTGGCGTGCAATCTGGCGCACCTTGCGACGGATGGCGCGCTCATCCAGCCAGACGCGCTGGATGATGGGGGGCAAGGGCTTCTGGTTGGTTGGCACGGTCTTCATGGCTTACCGCACAACGCTTCCGTTGGGCACTTCGCGGTCGGGTGAGAGCAGCACCGCCTTGCCATCCACATCCGCCGCAAGGAGCATACCCTCAGAGACCACACCGCGAATCACCGCAGGCTGCAGGTTCACCAGCACGGCAATCTGGCGCCCGATGAGCTCTTCGGGGCTGTAGGTCTCGGCGATGCCCGCCACCAGGGTGCGTGTCTCGTTGCCCAGGTCCACGGTCAGCTTATAGAGTTTGTCCGACTTCGGGATGCGTTCCGCCTCGCGGATGGTCGCCACCCGAATCTGGATGCGTTTGAAGTCCTCAATCGTGATGGTCTCACTCATCATGCGCAATTGTACCCGATGGCGTCAGATTGCCAGTCGCTTCTGGTACCGATTGCGCAGGTAGATAGCCGCCGCGTTCAGCGTGAGTAGGAGCGCGAGCAGCACGATAATCCCTGCCGCCGCGTTTTCGTGAAATGCGGTTTGCGGGCGCGAAATCCAGTCATAAATCTGCACGGGCAGGGTGGTAAAAGGAGAAGTCAGCCCTTCGGGTAGGCGCGTCAGGTACACATAGGCGCCAATCACCAGCAGGGGCGCGGTTTCCCCTATCGCGCGGGAGAGCGCCAGAATGACTCCCGTAAGAATGGTGGGCATCGCAACGGGTAGCACCGTGTAGCGCACGGTTTGCCACTGCGTCGCGCCCAGCGCGAGCGAGCCGTAACGCAAACTGTTCGGCACTGTGCGCAAACCCTCGCGCGCGGCGGTGATAATCACAGGCAGAATCAGCAGTGCCAGCGTGCAAGCGCCCGCGATCAGGCTTCGGTCCATCGAGAGCGTGCGCACAAACACCTGAAGCCCCAGTAGCCCGTAAATGATGGAGGGCACACCCGCAAGATTGGTAATGTTAATCTCTATCAAGCGTGTCCACCAGTTGCGTCGGGCGAACTCTTCGAGATAAATCGCCGCTCCCACGCCTATCGGCACAGCAATCAGCGCGGTCAGAATCATCAGGTAGAGACTGCCTATCAGAGCGACCTTCACGCCTGCCCGATCCGCAAAGCGCGACGACGCCTGTGCGAAGAAGTCCCAACCGAGCCGTGCGAAGCCGTCCAGCAGAATTTTGGTCAGCAGCACCGCCAGCATCAGCATCGCGGTGAACACCACCAGCGCGCCCACCACCTGAAAAATCGCCTCACGGCGGTGTTCGCGAGCGTGCCAGCGTGCCAGTCCCGCTTCGGTAAAGTAGCTCATGCGCGCGCCCCCTTGTAGCGGCGCCGAACCGCTTCACTGATCAGGTTCAGCCCCAGCGTGATAAGGAACAGCAGCAATCCCACCGCAAACAACGAGTAGTATTCGGGCGAGCCGTAAGGCACATCGCCCATCGCGATCCGCACGATGTAGGTTGTCATGGTCTCCACAGCACGGAGGGGGTTGAAGGTGAAGTTCGCCTGTTGCCCTGCGGCAATCGCAACAATCATCGTTTCGCCCACCGCGCGCGCAATCCCCAGAATAAACGATGCGGAAATGCCCGACATCGCGGCGGGCACCACCACGCCCCATGTGGTCTGGAACCGTGTCGCGCCCAGCGCGAGCGAGCCGTAGCGCAAACTGTTCGGCACGGCGTAGAGCGCGTCTTCGCTCAGCGACGCAACGGTGGGCAGAATCATAACCCCCATCACCAGCCCTGCCGAAAGCGCGTTAAACCCTTCCAGACCGGGGATAAATTTCTGGAGCAAAGGCGTGACGAAAGTGAGCGCGAAGTAGCCGTAGACGACCGTCGGGATGCCTGCCAGCACCTCCAACACGGGCTTGACCACGCGGCGCAGGCGCGGAGACGCATATTCGCTGAGATACACCGCGACCAGCAGCCCCATCGGACCTGCGACCAGCATCGCGATTAGCGAGGTCAGCAGAGTGCCTGTGACCAGGGGCAGCACCCCGTACGCTGGGGGGTTGAACAACGGCGCCCATTCCGTGCCTGTCAGGAACTCCCCGATAGAGGCTTTGCGGAAAAAGCCGAGGCTCTGAGTGAACAGGATGAACACGATTGCGGCGGTGGTCAGCACGCTCAGAGCGGCGCACAGGAAGAGAAACACCCGCATGATACGCTCTTCCCAGCGCACACGCTTGCGAGCTGAGGCGGTGGGCATCCGCACCACCGCCTGCGTCACTTCGGTGCTATTTGCGTTCTTGACTGCCATCGGTGCCCTGCTCCTCAATCTTGTAGAGGTCTTCCAGCTTGACTCCGACCTGCGAGCCGTGTGCGCCGAAGACGGAGCCTGTGATGCGCTTCTCAACGCGCTCACGCGCCAGCTGGTACACCCTGTCGGGCAGGGGAATGTAGCCAACCTCACGCACCAGTTGCGGCGCGTTCTCGATGCAGAACAGCACAAACTCGCGAACTTCGGGGCGTTCCAGCGCCTTCACATTCACATACAGAAAGAGCGGACGCGACAGAGGTTGATAAGTGCCCTTCAGCACATTCTCTTCGGTGGGCAGAAACGCGCCGTCGCCATTCGCGGGGTTCTCATCATCAATCGCGACCGCTTTGAGCCGATCTTTATTCTCCACATAGTACGCCACGCCGAAGTAGCCCAGCGCGTTCTCGTTGGAAGCGACCCCCTGCACCAGGATGTTGTCGTCTTCGCTGGGGGTGTAGTCGGGGCGGCTGGCTTTCTCTTCACCGACAATCGCCGCGGTGAAGTAGTCAAAAGTGCCCGAATCGGTGCCCGCGCCGAACAGCTGGAGTGGCTTGTTCGGGAATCCTGGGCGCACCTGCGACCAGTTCGTGATTTTGCCACGCGCTTCGGGCGCCCAGATTTTTCTCAGCTCGGACACGGTTAGCGAGTCACACCATGTGTTTTTGGGGTTCACCACGACTGCCAGCGCGTCGTAGGCGATGGGGATTTCGATGTATTCGATGCCATTTTGCTTACAGGCGGCGTCTTCGTCTGCACGGATGGGACGCGAGGCGCCCGTGACATCAATCTCACCGTTTGCGAATTTCTTGAACCCGCCTCCCGTTCCCGACTTACCGACTGCCACCGTCACTCCGGGATGCTGGTTTTGGAACTCTTCACCCATCGCTTCCGAGATGGGCAACACCGTGCTGGAGCCGTCCACCACAATCTTGCCGGATAAAGCCTGCTTCGCGCCCGATTCGGCGCTTCCTGTGCCTTCCTTCTTTTCGCCGCACCCACTTAGCAGCAACCCGGCAAGCGCCACAATGCCCAGAAAGGTTTTTACCCGTATCATACCCATAGCATATCCGACAGAATGTTAAGGGCGGGTTAAGAAGGTTATGGGGTATATTAGGGGCTGGTGAAACCTGTCGCGTTATGGAAACGGGCGTTCACCGTGTATCGAAACCCGTTCGTTTGCACATGCGCTATGATAGGGACAACTTTTCGGGCGATGCGCTCGCCTCAGTTTCGGCGTTACTGGTTGGGCGCGTTTTTATCGTTTGTCGGTTCGTGGATTCAGAATGTCGCGCAGAGCTGGTTGGTGTATGAGCTGACTCGCTCGGAGTTCCTGCTCGGGCTGGTAGGCTTCGTGCAGGGGTTGCCGATGCTCTTTCTGGCGCCGATCGGCGGGGCGCTTTCGGACCGCTGGAACCGTCGCACGATTCTGCTCACCACCCAGAGCCTGTTTGCGCTCAGCGCCCTGACTCTGGCGTTGCTGACTTTCACGGGCTGGGTGCGCTATGAGTTTATTCTCGGTCTGGTGTTATTGAACGGGCTGGTGCTTTCGGTAGATTTGCCGACGCGCCAGGCGCTGGTGGGGCATCTGGTGCCGCGCGAAGATTTGGGCAACGGTATCGCGCTGAATGCGGCGGCGTTTCATACAGCGCGCATTCTGGGACCTGCGGTGGGGGGGTTGCTACTGGAGTGGTTCGGTCCTGCGCCTTGCTTTCTGATTAATGGCTTGAGTTTTTCTGCCATCCTGCTGGCGCTGTGGACGATTCGATTGCAGGACTCGCATGAGAAACCCAATAGCGCCCGACTGTGGGACTCGCTTCGGGAGGGCCTGCAGTTCATCACGGAGCGTCGTGGGCTATTGATGCTCTGGCTGAATGTGATGGTGTTGAGCGCGTTTGGGCTTTCCTATCTGGTATTGCTACCCGTGTTTGCCGACAAGGTGTTCGGGATTGGGAAGGCAGGGTTAGGACAACTGTACACAGCGGCGGGAATCGGTTCGCTGATGGGGTTGTTGCTGGTAGCACGGCTGTCGGGCGAGGTCCCCAGGGGCTGGCTGGTGCTGGTCGCGGCGAACGGCTTCGCGTGGTGCGTAATGGGCTTTGTGCATGCGCCGAATGCGTGGGTGGCGAAGGGACTTCTGATGCTGGCGGGGATGTTCGGGGTGATGCAGCTGGTGTCCACCAACACGGTGCTTCAGACTTCGGCGCCTGATTCGCTGCGGGGGCGTGTGGTGGCGTTGCACAGCTGGGCGATTAACGGTCCTGCACCCTTTGCCTCGTTGCTGATAGGGCAGCTGGCGGAGCTGTGGGGTGCGCCACTGGCGGTTACGGTGAGCGTCAGCGTGTGCGCCGTGTTTGGACTGGTGTTGCTGACGATGCGGGAAGTGCGGGTGCTGGACTGAGAGAAAATCGCTCAAAAAGCGGAAGGTCTACACAGCGCTTTTCAAAGGGGCATGAGAGCGTATTCCCACATTTTGCAGAGGATTGGCGGTTCAGGGGGCACGCAAATTGCATTCTGGAGCCGGCGGGGGGATTCGAACCCCCGACCTTCCGCTTACAAGGCGGCTGCTCTACCGCTGAGCTACGCCGGCAGCGACGCAATTATACCCCACCTGCCCCTAACTGCGCCTGAAACGCAGGATGCCCCCAAATCTACCAGTTTTTTATCTCACGAAGAACTTTGGTACATAGATTGCTCCCCTCATGCCTCAGCGGAGATACCGCAAAGGAGGTAAGATGCTCATGAAACAACGCTTACTGACGAGCTTGGCTCTCGCGACTATCGCGCTGAGCGCGTTTGCCAGTGGAATGTGAATGTCAGCACCAGCAACGGCGTGCTAAACCCTCCGTCCGTGCCTGTAACGGTACCCTACACGGTCATTACGAACCCACTTCCTCAGATTACTTTCCTGACCTCCGCGGCAATGCCGAACCCCCTGATTGTGGGAGATGGCACGTCCTTCACGGTCGGTACCTTTACAGGGATCTACTCTATCAGCCCTCAGGTGGGCAACACCACGCTACTGACGGGGTTCAACTTCGTGATCTCGGGCTTCGTGCAGGGGTTCGCCCAGATTAGCTGGACCAAGAAGGTTGTCCGCAACTCAGACAACACAATCCTTTATCTGGAGAGCGGGCTGTTCCAGGGTTCAGGCTATGGCGGTACCGACGGCGCCTTCTCCGTTGGGACGCCTGAGGTTCTGAGTGCCCCTGCGAACGATGTGACGGTCTACGAGACCTTCCAGCTCACCGTCTTGCCCAGCACGGGTTCTACGGCTGCGCTGCTGCTGGTGGAGCAGGACTGGGTTCCTGAGCCTGCCAGCATGCTGGCTTTGAGCGTGGGACTGGTGGGGCTTGTTGCACGCCGTCGCAAGAAGTGAACTCGTTCCCAAGGGCTGGCAGCGTCGCCAGCCCCCGATGCACCCTGAACCTCGCCTATTGCCCCCCGTACTCCTCCCCGCAACAGAGTCGTCAACACGGAAACCGCGCAGGTTCCCCCATCTCGAAGCGAGATCGCACGCACTCTTACTGGATCGCTCGCAGGGCGTCGAGTACGCGGCACATAGACCAGCACCCGCTTAAGCAGCCCCTGATAAGTGAATGGCTGGGCACACGCGAAACCCACAAGCCTTGTAAGTCCCAAGCTGTAGAACGTTATGCGTTTCCTTGTCAGCGCTCCTTTTATCTTGTGAGAAGTCGGGCGCTAACACCCGCTCCCAAAGTGGAATAGCACAGTGAGCAGGTCAGCGTCGTCGACAATCCCATCCTTGTTGAGATCCTCATAATGGGTATCTTCTGTGCCGGGAGAAGCAAACGCGAACAGCACATTCAGCAGGTCGGTGTCGTCAACGCATCCATCTCCGTTGGTGTCGCCTTCACGCCAAGTGTCTAACACGAAGGCTTCCCGCCTGCCTGAGTGAATCCCCTGTCCCGCGATATAGCGTCCGTCGGGGGTTACAGCCCTTGCACTGGTCAGGATGGAGCCGTCTTGGAGGTTGCTTGCGTAGGTTACATTGAGATCTTCAACTCCAAAACCCCAACGCCAGCGCAACGCGCGTGTCCCAGCGCTTAAAAGCGATGTCTCGCCTACAATTGTGCTGCCGTTTTGATCTATATCATACGCCCAGACATAATAGCTGTTGGCAAGGATTGGTAAGGATTGCATCCCTTCAGTCGGTTCCCAGCGAAACGCTCGGAAAAGTTCGGCTTCGTTGTATGACCATCCCACAACTATATTTCCGTTAAAGGAGGCTGCGTAGGCTTGACTACCCCTGCCGCCCAGCGTATCGAGGTCTTCAATTGTGTTTTGCCAAAGACGCCATCGGCAGGCACGATACTCCCCATCCAGGTTGTCGGCCCAGCCCACAACTGTCGAACCATCCGAAGAGATATTGAGAGCGCCACTCCTGCTGCCACCCAGGGTACCCAGGTCGCGCATGCCTCCAGTTAAGTCGCGTAAAAAGGCGTGCCCTACGCCCGCAGTAGTGGTGGAATAGCCCACAACAAATCGCCCATCAGTGGACACCGCGGACGCCTCGCTCCAGCTGCCCCCTAAACTGCCGACAGGTTGCATACCATTCGCGGCGGTCCAGTAGAAGGCACGCCGAATTCCGGAGACATGTTCGCTCCAGCCTACGATAACATCCCCTTTTGAAGAGGAGCCGCTCGCCACTGAGCCAGAAGTATATGAAGGTAAGGTTCCGAGATCGTACAAACCTGTGGTTCGGGTCCAGCGGAACGCGTGCTTGGCGCCGCTGATAGTAAGCGCCCAACCAACACAGACCGATCCGTCCGAGGAGAGATCTAATCCAATGCTCTGAGTGCCCCCGAAGGTTCCCAACCAAACAATCGATTGCGTAGATCCCATGCTACTTAAGAGCAAAGTGAGCCATAAAAAAAGCCAACATTTCAGCATAATCGTCTCCAGTGCAATACATTATACCCCATTTCGAGAGGCTTCCTCTTGGCATAAGTGTTTTTATGGCACAATTCCGATACGGCCGACCAATATTCATTCGGCTTAGCCCTAAAGAGGATATCCGCCTCCAGACACTCATCAACGACCCCGACACCGCGTCCACCCCCTGACGGCGCGCCCTCGCTCTCCCGCTTTCTGCACAAGGACGGCTCTCCCACACAT
>JBBIQJ010000071.1:0-11457 GCA_037442385.1 Armatimonadota bacterium | reverse complement strand
ATCCCGCGTATGATGGGTTTCCCGCCGAAGATATTCGGGTCGCAAACAATACGGTTCAGCAAATGGGGGCATAGTATCACCTTATCGGATTATCCCCGTTCTTGTTCGGATGGCATTCGCATGAATTTGCGCCCTTCTGCGCTGTAATCTCAGCCTTATGGAACCACACCGCTGCTGGCAGAACGCTCGCATGCAGGAAAAGTTGGAGGCGCAGCGAACGGGGTACAGGTGAGATTGTATGCGCCGTTTAGTGGGAGCCGCTGTGGTGTTTCTCGTGCTTATGGTGGGGGTGGCGCTCTGGCTCCGCGCGCAGAATGCGCCGCTCCCACTCCCCGACAACTGGTCGAACTTATCCGAGGAGCAACAGGTTCGTTTCTTGCTCCGATACGCCATGTCAGTGATGTATCCCCGGAGCTGGCTTACCCGTGCCATGCCTCCGAGGGGCAAAGGGCCAGCAGTGGATTATGCATGTGAACAGCTGGCGGCGGTGGCGTATGCTTACGAGATTGACCCAGATGAGGTGTCTTCACTCGTTTCGCTCGCGCGTTCCTCGGAACCCCTCACGACCGAACTGATTTATGCTTATGCAGGGGCAACCTATGCTCGGAAAGGGCTTGAACAGAAAGCACAGCAGTATCTTAATAAAGTGTCGGTTCCAGAGTATCGTGCGCTCATTCGGGTGGAGCTCGCAGCGCATCATGCGAAGCAGGGACGCCGCGAGTCTGCTGTGCTGAACTTGAGTCAAGCGCTCGCCCCCATAAACCTGATAGCCTCAACTTCAATGGTGAGTCCCCACCTTTACCGTCCGTTGAAACAGCTGATGCTACAGGGCTATCATAAGGAGGTGTTCAGTTCGCCCGCCTTGCGCTTGGGAAATGAATATCTACCCCTTGTTTTACTGCTACAGTCTATGGTAGAATCGGGCAAATTCAAGGAAATTGATGAAGTCATAAACCTTCTGGACGAGCACCAGCGCAGCGTCGCCCGCGCCCTGCTGGCAAGCCACGCGCTCAAGAGGCGACACCTGCAGGAAGCTCTGCGCCAGATTCGAAGCACCCCGAAAGAGTCGATTGTGCGTGTGTATTTTGCCGCTGAACTGGACGCTCAAGGCTACACAAAATTAGCAGAGCAGATTCGTAACGAGACATACAGAGCAATTCAGGCGATGCCACAGAATAGTGTGATGCGCGACTGGTCGTTGACGCAGTTTGCCGCGTATCGAGTGCTGGCTGGCGATGTGGAGTCTGCAGAGAAGATTTTGCGTGAGATAGGGCATTCCTGGCACCGCATGACTCTGCGCAAGTTGATGGCGTCTTATTATATGGCTGGGCAACAGTGGGAGCTTGCACGCAAGGAAGTTACGCGGCTTCCTCAACCCTTTCCCCCAGCGATGGAGCTTGCCAAAGTGCTGCACAGCTTGCGCTCGGAGAACCCCGCAGAAAAGACAACTGAGTTTGAACTGCCAGAAGCGCATGATATGGACGTTCCTTTTGTGCGGAATTACCTGATCCCTGTTTTGCGGCTTACTCCAGTCGAGAAAGATCGGATCGTGAATTCGCTGAAAGAGTGGCTGTGCAGGTCGCCAGAGGATTCCCATGTTCAGCGCGCGGAGCGAGCAGCTGAGCTGATGCGCCTACTGGGGCGCTACGAAGAAGCCGCTGCCCTCATATACACAATCGATCTGCCCCCTGATGAAAAGCATGGATACATCGTCAAAATCCTGATTAGCATGATGAACAGGCGTGAGTCGAGCATTCCGGGAAACCTGAATCGTGATCTGGGGCTATTCCTCGGCAACTGACCGAGTGTCGGGCATGGGTTGGGGAGGCACGGGAGCGGAGCATGCCTGCAGAATCCGCCGCTTTGCCCACTCCGCATGCTCGCAAAGCATGGGGTCGGGGTGCTGGCAGTAGCGTTCCACGAGGGGCAAAAGCGCTGGGTCGGCACGGTTGCCCGCCACGATGAGTGCGTTTCGAATCAGCCCGCGCCAGCGCGCCCGCTTGATAGGGCTACCACGAAACCGCTCACGGAAGCTTTCCTCGTCCATCTGCAGAATCTCCTCCAGCGAGGGCAGGGGACGCGGCGTGAAACGCGGCTCCTGAGTGGGCGCCGCACGCAACGGCTGATGCGGGCGCCGGTGATTGAACGGGCACACCTCCTGGCAAATGTCACACCCGAACAACCACTCGCCCATTGGCGCGCGCAACGGTTCGGGAACCCCGTCGCGCAGCTCTATCGTGAGGTAGCTGATACACCGCCGCGCATCGAGCCGATACGGCTCCACCAGCGCGCCCGTCGGGCACGCATCCAGACAGCGCCGGCAGTTCCCACAGCCCCCAAAAGCAGGGTGGTCACACTCCAGCTCCACGTCGAGCAGCAGCACGCCGATGAAGAAGTACGAGCCACGGTGCGTGTTAATGAGGCAGGTGTTTTTACCGTACCAGCCCAAGCCTGCCAGCCACGCCAGCTCGCGCTCCAGCACGGGCGCAGAATCAACGCAGACCTTGCCCTGCGCTTCGGGGCAGAGCGCCTGAAACGCGCTCAGCAGGTTCTCCAGCCTGGAGCGGATAACGGTGTGATAGTCTTCACCGAGCGCATAACGGGCGATACGGTAGTCTGTAGGGGGCAGTTCGCGCGGGGTGTAGTTCATCCCCACGACCACAGCGCTTTTCGCGTTGGGGAGCAGTTCGGCGGGGTTCAGGCGCAGTTCGGCGGTGCGCTCCATGTAGTCCATTACGCCAGCATAGCCCTGCTGAAGCCAGAGCAGAAACGCCTCCGCATGGGGTGGGCGCACAGCGGGGGCGATTCCCACGAGGTCAAAGCCGAGCGCGTGGGCGTAGGTTTTGACCCACTCCGTCAGGGAGCGGGGTGCAGGGCTTGTTTCGCTTGTTGCCATAGCGCCTCCCATTCGTCGGGCGAGAGGCTCTCCAGGGGGCGTCCCTGCGCGCGCGCCTGCTGCTCCATCCACTGGAAACGCTGGATGAAGCGGTCCACCATCTGGCGCAGGCTCTCTTCGGGGTTCACTTTCGCATGACGGGCGATATTGACCGCCGTGAAGAGCAGGTCGCCAATCTCCTGTTCCACTTTGTCGCGGGCGTTTTGCTGAAGCGCCTCGCGGAGTTCGGTCTCCTCTTCGTGGAGTTTGTCCAGCACGCCGAACACGTTCTCCCACTCGAAGCCGGCGCGGGCGGCGCGCTTGGATACCTCCAGCGCACGCAACAGGGCGGGCATGGCGTGCGGCACACCTTCCAGAATCGAAGTGTGCCCTTTCTGCTCGCGCTTGATTTTGTCCCAGTTCTTCAGAACGGTATCGGCGTCGCGGGCGTCCACATCGCCAAACACATGGGGGTGGCGCGAAATCAACTTAACAATCAGCGATTCCATCACCTCATCGATGGTGAACTGTCCTGCTTCGGCGGCGAGCTGGCTGTGCATCAGCACCTGCAGCAGCAGGTCGCCCAGCTCTTCTTTGAGTGCGGCGGGGTCGTTGCGGTCGATGGCTTCCAGCACTTCGTAGGCTTCCTCGATAAGGTAAGGTTTGAGGCTCTGGTGGGTCTGCTCTTTGTCCCATGGGCAGCCTTCGGGACCGCGCAGGGTAGCGACGACAGCGACCAATCCCTCGAACCCCGTGTAGCGGCGCTGGCGTTGCGTGGCAGGGGGCACAAAAAGCGTGGTCAGCGGGTCATAGCACTGCTGGTCCAGCTCGGCGAGGGGTAGCTCTTTGACTTCGGTGGCGCCTTCCACGCCTGCGGCATGCACCAGGGCGACGCGAAAGTCGGAGGGGTAATAGCGGAGCAGTTCGGTTTTGACGCGCCCTGCCAGTTCGGGCGTCTCAATCTGGTAAACGATTTGCGCTACGGTGGGGTTCAGGTGGACTCGTGTGATTGCGCCCGCGTCGACGAGCTGTAGCCCCTGACTCATTTCGTAGTTGAGCGCTTCCAGCACGGGTTCCACGAAGCTACGGCTGGGCACGATGCGCAGGGGGATATTCCGTGCCCGTGCGATTTCCAGCACATAGCGCACGGAGTCTTCGGCAATCAGAGGGTGTCCGGGCACGGCGTAGGCGACGGGGCTGGCGTCCTGCAGGTGTTGAATTACTTTTTCGGCGAGGACGCGTGCGCGTCCGTCAGGCTCTGTGGGCAGGTCGGGAGCTTCCAGCACAATATAGGGAATCCCTGCGAGGCGTAGCGAGGCGACGGCGGGGTGGTTCTCGGTACGGAGCAACACCCGAGCGGCGCGGCGGAGTGCGCCGAGCGCGTTCGCGCTCATCTCCTGCACCCCGCCTGCCCCCAAGCCGACTAGATAGAGCATCGTTTATTGCGATTGCGCCTGCCCAGAAGGCTGCGCCGCCTGCTTCTGCTTCTGCAACTCGTCCAGCGCCTTGCGCAGCTCTTCCATGTCTTTCTGGTACTGCTCTTTCCACTGAGGGTGGAGGACCTCCACTTTGGTCTCCAGCATGCGCCTGGCAATCTCCTCGTTGAGGTCGCGATTGGTCTGTTGCCCCTTCTGGAGCATCAGCCCTTCACGGATACGGTCTTTGACCTCTTCATAGGGCAGCTGGCGTCCCGGGTTTTTGGAAACGATCAGGACACGCACGAAAGCGTTAGCGTCCGCCTGAATCCAGTCGGAGGTCTCGCCGGGTTTGAGTGGCTTCAGGACTTCGGCGAGCCGCGCCAGAAACGCTCCCTGCGGGGTGTTCGGGAAAGGGCCTTCCAGCGGCACTTCCGACTCGCCCATTTGAACGCCAGCGGCGGGGTTTTGAGAATATTTTTGCGCCACCGAGCGAAAATTCAGCCCCTTGCGCAGGTCCTCATCGATTTTGGCGCGGGTCTCGCGGTTGGTTACAACCAGCACCTGCACCGACGCGGTTGCGGGACGATAGAAGTTGCGCTTATTCTGCTCATAGAAGTTTTTGACTTCCTGTTCTGTAACCGTAACGCCTTTGGTAAGCAGGTTGAACTGGATGAGCTGGGCGCGGACCTGACGGCGCACGTCGTCCAGGCTGAGAATTTTCTGTTCTGTGACCATCCGTTTCAGGTTGGCGTCCTCTTTCATAAGGCGTTGCACGCGTTCTTCTACTTGTTGCTCGGTCGGCGCGACGCCCTCTTTCTGCGCCATGTCTAGCAGCACCTGCTCGCGCACCATTTGTAGCAGTGCTTCGTAGCCTGCGGGGCGTGTAGAAAGCTGATTATTGGCAAAGCCGACAGGGGTGAGCATCTTCTCCGTGCGCTGGAGGTACTCCTGTTGCGTTACCGTTTTGTCGCCGATTTTTGCAACCGCTTGCCCCTGCCCGCCGCCACAACCACTGAGGGCGATTAAGGCGACTGTTCCTGAAGCAATCCATCCGATGAATTTCATTCTGCCTCCTCCAAATGTCTTCGTTTGAGATTCAGGATAAGTTCCACCTCGCCGGGCGCGTAGCCTGTTTGACGGGCGATTTCGGCGATGGAAAACCCTTGCCGTGCCAGCTGCACGACAGCGCCCGCGGCGGGTCGTTCCTGCTCTGTAGAGTTATACCCAAAATCGGGGTTCAAAGTTTCCATCGGCGCGGGTTTCGTCTCAGGCGGTGGCAAGTCGGCATGTTGGGATTCTGCGTGCTGGCTCTGAGCGGAGGGGGCGATGCTCATCAGACGCTGGAGTTGCTGGATGCGCTCTTCGGCGCGCTCTGATTCTTCAATGAGGCGCGCCAGCAGAGCGTCCAGTGTTTGACGGAGCGCTTCCAGTTCACCCGTGAGCGACTGGCGTGCCGCCTGGGCGCGCAGCTCCGTCTGGGCGCGCAAAAAGAGCAGCCACCCTGCCACCAGCAGGAGCGCCTGAAACAGCACCATCAGTTCCGCCATCGTTCAGACCTCCACATCCACCTTATGCTCTGGGTCGGGTGGGGGCGTTTCGTTCGAGTCCTTTGCAGGAGGATGAGGCGGACGCTTTGCGTTTTTGCCACGCTCCCCATCGCGTGCGGGAGGACGCCCTATCGGCTCCGCCCCATAAACCCGACTCGGCGGACGTACCGAATCCGCCATCGCCAATCACCTCGTGCTTATTATCGGTTTTCTTGCACGGATTTTGCAGGGTTTTTGGGGAAGAAACCAGCAGGGAGAAACTTCACCCGCCACTCGGTATAATTCCCTCGGAGGCGAACGATGACGGCGAAACAGCGAACGGGTCTTTACTTGTTGCTGGCTCTGCTGGCAATTGCGCTCAGCGGGTGTCGTGGGGGGACCACATGGAGCAAGAAAGAGGAAGTGAAAATCGGTCAGGAAATCGCCGCCGAAGTCGAAAAGACCTACAAACTGGACCCCGACCCCGAAGTGCAACGGCGCGTGCAGCTGATTGGGCAACGATTAGTCGCGGTGGCGGGCGACAGGGATTTCAAATACGCCTTCAAAGTGCTGGCGGTGGACGAGATTAATGCCTTCGCGCTCCCTGGCGGACCAATTTATGTGTTTCGGGGGCTGATAGACGCTGTGGGCGACGATGACGATATGCTGGCGTGCGTGCTGGGGCACGAGATGGCGCACATCAATCGCCGACACGCCAATAAGCAATACACCAAAGGCTTGTGGGCGAGCATTCTCATTTCGCTGGGCACCAAGGGCAAAGTGCGCGATATCGCCGAAATCACCAGCGCCCTGCTGGAGCTCAAATACAGCCGCCAGGACGAATACGAGGCGGACCGACTGGGCATCGAATACGCCTACAAAGCAGGGTATGACCCCAACGGGATTGTGCGTTTCTTTGAATTGCTCAAAGCGAAAGAGAAGGGTGGCGACCCGGGCGTGTTGGCGAACCTGCGCACCCACCCGCTGACCGAGAACCGAATCTGGCGCGCCAGACAACACATCGAGAAAATCACGGGGCAACCCGCTCAGGAGGGCAACTCGTGACCGTCGCTGCGATTGTTCCCGCCTACAACGAAGAGGCGCGCATCCGCCGCGTGCTGGAAGTGCTGGTGCAGTCCCCCTCGCTGGACGAGATTATTGTGGTCAACGATGGGAGCGTGGACGGCACCGCCGATGTTGTCCAGCAGTTCGCGCTGGCGCACCCCGAAAAGCGCGTGCGGCTGATTAACCTCCCCACCAATCGGGGCAAGGGCGGGGCGATGTTCGCAGGCGCAACCGCCACAGAGGCGGACATTATCGCCTTCTTCGACGCCGACCTGATTGGACTCAGCCCCAGCCATGTGGAGTCGATTATTGCCCCTGTGCGGAAGGGCGTTGTGGCGATGGCGATAGGCGTGTTTCGGGGTGGGCGATTCCAAACGGATATAGCGCAGATTCTGGTACCCTACATCAGTGGTCAGCGCGCCCTGCTACGGGAACTGTTCGTGGAAATTCCGGGAATCGAGAGCACGCGCTCGGGGGTGGAGATTGCGCTCACACTCCACTTCCAGCGCAACCGCTATCCTGTGGCGATGGTGCCGATTACAGGTATCACGCACACGATGAAGGAAGAGAAGCTCGGCTTCTGGCGGGGCGTCCTCGCACGCTTGAAGATGTATCTGGAAATCGGGCGCACCTTCGCACGCTATATGCACTGGCGCGACCTGCGCCACAAACTGCTCCTCAAGAGCAAAGAGGGCGAGTGAACGCCCGCCTGTGGTATACTAATCACACCCCATCATAAAACAGGAGGGATACGAAAACGATGGCAGATCTGCTAGCGGCGCAGTTAGTTCGGGATATACCGAACTTTCCAGAGCCGGGCATTATCTTCAAAGATATTACGCCCGTGCTGAAACATCCGCAGGCGTTGCGCGAAGTGGTAGAGCTGATGACCGAGCATGCACGCTCCTTGAAACCCGATGTGATTGCAGGGATTGAGTCGCGCGGGTTCGTGTTCGGGCTGCCGATTGCGGTCAACCTGGGGCTGGGGTTTGTGCCCATTCGGAAACTGGGCAAACTGCCCGGCGAGAAAATCTCCGAGGAGTACGCACTGGAATACGGCACGAACACGGTCGAAATTCATGTGGACGCCATAGAACCAGGTCAGCGGGTGGTAGTGGTAGACGACCTGCTGGCGACAGGTGGCACTGCCGCCGCCTCGGCGCGCCTGATTGAACGGCTCGGCGGCACTGTCGCAGGGTTCACCTTCTTGATCGAACTGACCTTCCTCAAAGGGCGGCAGAACCTGCGCGGCTACGAGGTCTATAGCCTGATCCAGTATTGAGGCGCGCAGGAGGGCGAGATGTCACTCACCATCCGGGAGCAGCTGGAAGCGCTGGAAGACCAGATTCTGGCGCCCTACGCGATGCGAAGCGCTCATTCGCGCGGGCGCCCCACGCCTGAACCGCCCGACCCCGTGCGCACCGCCTTCCAGCGCGACCGCGACCGCATCATCCATAGTAAAGCCTTCCGACGGCTCAAACACAAGACACAGGTATTTATGGACCCCGAAGAAGACCACTATCGCACGCGCCTGACCCACACGCTGGAGGTGGCGCAGATTGCCCGCACCATCAGCCGCGCCCTGCGCCTGAACGAAGACCTCACGGAGGCAATCGCCCTCGCCCACGACCTGGGACACCCGCCCTTCGGACATACAGGCGAGGAAGTGCTCCATCGGATTATGCTTCGGTTCGGCAGCGGCTTCCGCCACTACGAACAGAGCCTGCGCGTGGTGGATTGTATCGAGCGCGATGGCAGGGGGCTGAACCTCACCCATGAGGTGCGCGAGGGAATCGTGGGGCATTCCAAAGGCAGGAGCGACCTCACCGCTGCGGAGAGCGAGCGCACCGCCAGTCTGGAAGCGGCTGTCGTGCGAATCGCCGACCGAATCGCTTACCTCAACCATGACTTTGACGACGGCGTTCGCGCAGGCTTGCTCAAACCCAACGACCTGCCTGCCCACCTGCGAGAGTTTCTGGGTGAGACCCACAGCCAGCGCATCGCCCGCATGGTGATGGATGTGGTGGAGACCAGCTTCGGCAAGCCCATCGTGCAGATGAGCGAGCCGATGCTGAGCGCCGTCAACGAAATGAAGGAGTTTATGTTTGAGAACCTCTATCACCACCCGCGCGTCCAGCACGAGCGCGAGAAGATGGGGGTTATCCTGGAGCAACTGTTTGAATACTATTTTGAACGCCCCAACCAGATGCCGTCCCTGTTTCAGGCTTTCGATGCATCGGACGCGCAAGCGAAGGCACAGCGCGTGTGCGACTATATCGCGGGGATGACCGACCGCTACGCGATTCAGCGCTACTTGACGCTCTTTTTGCCGCGCAACTGGGGAGGCGAGACGCCATGAGTCCCCTCAGGTGCCGCTGCGGGCAACCGATAGGGCTGGATGACCTGACCTATGTCGCTTATCATCCCCACACGATGGGCGCGAACCGCGTGGAGGTGCATTTTCAGTGCCCCGCGTGCGGGCGCGTCTCGGAGCGCATGCTGACCCAGGCGGCGTGGGATAGGGTGCTGCTCCACTTTATGGAGGGGGAAGAGCGCACTTTTGAGGAATGGGTGCGTACGGAACAGCTGGGCCCCATCACCGACGAGGAAGTACGCCAGATGCGGCGCGCCCTGCGGGAGAACACTTTCCTGTCAAGCCTGCGCGAATGGGAGTCCGCACACGGGGAAAATGAGTGATTCACATCTCCAGCTCAGGCTGGCGGCTTT
This sequence comes from Armatimonadota bacterium, assembly GCA_037442385.1. Classification (GTDB taxonomy): domain Bacteria; phylum Armatimonadota; class Fimbriimonadia; order Fimbriimonadales; family GBS-DC; genus LDYB01. The sequence continues at coordinate 1,846 of JBBIQJ010000071.1, read as the reverse complement.
CGGGCTGAACCCGCTCTGCGGTTTGCACGCCCGACAGGAGCGCCGCGCTGGGGATGTCAAACCCGCGCCCCCGCAACAGGTCTTCTGTCGTGCGTATCTGGAGCCGCTGGAGACGGAGGTTCCCCAGCGGTGTGGTGTAAAACCCCGCCTGCTCCGCCTCGCGAGCCATGTCGCGCGTCGGCGGCTCCAGCGTGATGAACAGCCCTAAAACCGCCTTCTCGCGCTCCATCACACCCCGAAAGTCGCGAATGTCTTTCACGCCCACACGCCCGCTCTTGACCTGAATCACCACTTTTTTGGGATGCTCGCGCGGGTTGTCCATAAAATAGAGCATCCCGTCGATTCCCGTGTCGGCGCCCTTTTTCTGCTGATAGGGGAATGCGCGGGGAACCAGCCCGATTGCCCACTTCTGGAACTCGTCGCGGTCCTGAAGCGCCAGCGCCCGCGCTTCGGCGACAGTGGTCGGCTCACCAATCACGCGATAGTCTTTGCCCTCCTTGAGGTCGAACATATCGCTGAGGCGGTACTTGATGAGCGCGATCGCGAGGTGGGTGATGTCGATGCCAAGCCAGTGGCGTTTGAGTTTGTGGGCGGCGACAACGGCGGTTCCGCAACCGCAGAAGGGGTCTAAAACAATATCGCCCTCGTTGCTGGACGCCTGAATGATACGCTCCAGCAGGGCAAGCGGCTTCTGAGTCGGGTAGCCGAGGCGTTCAGAATCACTTGAGGATAGATATGGAACATCGCCCCATATGTCTCCAACAGGTTTACCTTTATATTCATCTGCATAAATCTTATAGCGAGGGCGCCCCGATTCGGTCCAGTAGATTACATAAGGGTTCTTCCTTAGGCGTTCATCGAATGTCTCTTGAGACCAGCGCCATCCTATCTCACTAATAACCTCACGACCTTGAATAATCCGCACCTCACCAGCGCTCGACTTGTTCGAGGATTGCTCAAGAGCCACATGCTGGAATCTTCTCCCTGTTTCTGGTTCTATGTAAGGAAATCGTCTACGGACTTCTTCCTCACTGAGAAGCTCGGTTGGGGGATTAAAAGTCCGCTTGGCACGAATGTCCTTACAGTAGAACAGAATACGGTCGCTAATCCTGTCAAACCGCCCCTGAGATAGGCTGTGAGGAGCATACCGCTTCCAAGCAATTTCGTTTAGGAAGTTCCGCGCGCCGAAAATCACATCCAGCATCACCTTCAGGTAGTGGCTCGCTGTCGGGTCGCAATGCAAATACAGACTTCCCGTCGGCTTCAGCACGCGGTGCAGCTCCACCAGCCGCGGCGCCATCATCACCAGATACGCCGTGACTTCGTTTCGCCCCAAAGTGCGCACGAACCCCTGCAACAGCTCCACCAGCGTGGGCAGCGGGCAGGTCTCGCAAAACTCCACATAGGCGCGTTCGCTCCACTGCCAGGTGTCGGTGAAGGCTTTGATTTGCGCCTGCGCCGGTTCGCCCGACTGCTCCCGAAACAATAGGTTATAATCGCGCTGGCTGTTGAACGGGGGGTCTAAATAAATCAGGTCTACGCTCTCGTCCCCGATATATTTGCGCAGGACCTCCAGATTATCGCCGTAGTAAAGCGTGTTGACAGGGTGCATGGCAGTAGAGATTGTACCTGATGGGTTCTGGTAGGGGCGACGCATGCGTCGCTCCTACGCTGATGGTGCGCCCGTACGGCTGTGCGCCCGTGCGGTGGATATGCGGGTAGGGGCGCACGGACGTGCGTCCCTACCTGTCCCCCGCCCTTGCAGGTTCCCCCTCGCTTCAGCGTCGGGCAAAGGTGGTGCGGAAGCGCAGCTTCCACAGTCCATACACGCAGGAAAATGGTAACG
>JBBIQJ010000070.1:0-11598 GCA_037442385.1 Armatimonadota bacterium | reverse complement strand
CGCGCTGGAGGAGGGCGGCGCTCCGTAGCGGAAGCGGTCGTAGGGGTCATTTTCGTACAGCCCGGTTGGGAACTTCTGGTTCCACATCGGGTTCGCCACCACCAGGTCAAAGGTCTGCAGGCGCCCTGCGTGGTCTTTGAAAGCAGGCTGGCGCATGGTATCGCCCAGGCGGATGTCGGCTTCCATATCGTGGATGACGGCGTTCATGCGGGCAATTGCGAAGGTGGTGGGGTTAATCTCCTGCCCATAGAGACGCAGGGGCGCATACTGAGAGGGTAGGACGCGCCGACCGTTCTCCAGCACGCCGTGTGTTTCCAGCAGGCGCAGGTGGCACTTGACCAGCAAGCCGCCCGAACCGCAGGCAGGGTCATACACCGTCATGCCGGGTTCGGGTTCCAGAAGTCGCGCCATCAGAATCGCGACCTCGCGTGGGGTGTAGAATTCGCCCGCGCTCTGTCCCTGCCCTTCGGCGAACTTGCGCAGGAGGTACTCATAGGCGCGCCCCAGAATATCAGGCTCCACATCGTTCAGCCCCAGCCGGTGTTTGGACAGCACCTCCACCAGCTTGTAGAGATACTCGTCGGCAATAATGCGCTGCCCGGCGGCGGTGGCGTTGAAGTCCACCACATCGATGACTCCGTGCAGGCGCGGGTTCTCGCGAGCCACCGCACGGACCGCGTCGGTGAGGAACTGTCCCAGCCCCGCGCGTGCATGGCGACGGATGGCGTCCCAGTGCGCGTTGGGGGGAATGTAAAAACGCACGAGACCGCCGCCCCTCGCGATGGTTCCACGCTCGCGCTCTGCTTCTACAAGCTGCTCCGCTGCCTTGCGGCTGCCATACTGCTTGGCGAGGCGTGCCATCTCATCATCAAACACATCCGAGAGGCGTTTGAGAAAGACCAGCGGCAAAATGTAGTCTTTGAACTTCGGCGCTTCAACCGGACCGCGAATTGCGCACGCCGCTTCCCAGAGCCAGTTCTCCAGCGTGGTCAGGTCCATCCTTTTTGAGTCAGCAGAGCGGGGGTTTTGTGGTTGCACTTATGAATTATACCCCTGCTCCGCTGACTTTCCGAGAGAGTTCAAAACGGCGGGTTCGGCGGCGGGGCAATCAGCTCGTCGGTGGCGCGTTCGTTCCCAGCGCGGTCGCGGGCAATCAGCCTGACACGAGCCGTGTTGTTGGGCAAGGCGCCCTCGTAGCGGTTGCCACTCTGTGCCTGAAGCGCCACCGCCTGGGTCTGGTTCCCCGCCACAACACGCGCCACGACGCTGGCAACTCCCGTCTCCGCGTCCTGAACCACCGCGGATACATAGAGCGTCTGGCTCCGCCAGCCCAGCTCTATCTGGGTAATCTGGGGGGCGGCGGTGTCGGTGATTCCGCCACCGCCACCACAAGCAGACAGGCAGACCATGAGAGTCCACAACAGCCATCGCTTTCGCATAAAGCACCTCCTGTTAGCGGGTCAGCACCACGGGCGTCGTGGCGCGGGCAACCTGTCCTTCGGTCGTCGCGGCGACGACAACCAGCGTGTAGGCGCCTGGCGGCAGGGCACGCCCTTGCTGGTCGCGACCGTCCCAGACAATCTGCTGGATGCCCGCATTACGACTGCGCCCCCGCTCCAGCGTTCGCACGACCTGACCACCCGACCGCACACTGACCGTAACCTTTGCCGCCTCGCTCAGGTTGAATTGCACCGTGTAAGTACCGCCCGTGTTGCGTCCACCCTGCACCTGCAAGCTGGTGATACGGAGCAGGCGACTGGAAGCAACAAGGCTCAACTCGTAACGGCGCGTCATCCCTTCAGGCGGGACCGAGATTTGCCACGCCGAAGCGCCACGCAGAAACCGACGCTCGCCCGTTTCCATATCGCGTAGCACAGGGTTCACCCCGCGCGGCAGACGCGCAATATCGGGCGCGACGAGGGTCAGCGTGCACGTTCGCGAGTCCTCGCTGGGCGGCACAACCAGCTCCAGCGTCCACTGGCGCTGATTGCGGGAGCGCGGCAGAATCTCGGCTTCCCTCGGCGTGCCATCCCGAACAAGACGCAGCTGAACGCTATTTGGCGCACTGCGTCCCGGTGGCGCGGGCGGCATCGCGATTTGCAGTCCCTGCTCCGTGCTGGCGATGCCCACCAGCACTTCATCATACTGATTGCCCAGATGCGCGCCAATACGCAGACTCCAGCCGCCGCGCGCAAGCTCGGAACGGCTGCGCGTCGTCTGCGCCGCGACCTCAGGCGTGGGCAGAATCAGCTGGCAAGGCTGGTGTGCGTAAATCCAGTAGCCGCACCACGGTTGGAGCTGATGTTCAATCCCGTTCATCAGCTGAGCGTCATACACCAGTTGATAGCGCCCCTGCGCGGGATTCGCAGGGTCTGGCTGCCAGCCCCACAGGTACGGCTCAATCACCTGTCGCGCGGGGTCCTGATCCAGCGTGAACTCGCCGCTCCTGGAGCGCACACGGATTGCCGCGCGGTTCCACACCAGCGGCTCAAGCCACGGATTGGCAATCAGGTTCCAGCCCGCCTGAAGGTCGATGGTGTAAGGCTGTTCGGGGTCAGGCAGGTTGCCCACGATATTCGGCGTAACGACGCTGGGGAGCTGGGTCCAGTAGCCGCGTCCGATTTGAGGGGCAGCGGCTCCCTGCGGGTGTTGCACATACTGCCCGCTTGTGGAATCATAAGTCGCCCACTGGTTGTTATCGAAGCCGAACAGCGTCTGCACATCGGGGTTATCCAGTTGCACGGGGATGCCCACGAGGTGCAGTCCTGCGCTGAACTGAGGCGGTTGTCCGAAGCGCAGGGTGAGTTGGGGCGTGTTGCTGAAGGGCAACAGGTTGCCCACGCGGTCGCGCCCGCGTGTGATGATTCGGGTCTCGTCTCCGAATCGGCGCGCACGGATACTAATCGTGCCCGACTCCTCGCGTGCGCCCGTGCCCTCCGCGTAGCCGAGTCGCCGGGCATTCTCGCCCTCCAGCGCCCAGACCTCCACCTCCTGCACTCCGGAAGCGTCGTCGGTGGCGTTCCAGCGCAGGGTGGCTTTTGTCTCGGTCAGGGTGGTGTTGCTGGGCGCTTCCAGCGTGATGCTGGGCGGCTGCTTGTCCAGTGTGAGCGTGTGGGTGTTGGTTACGATGGGTGGGTTCGCGCCCAGGTGCGGGTCAAAAGTAATCACCGCCTGATTCACGATTTGCGTGCCCGACGGGGCGTCGCTTCGCGGGCGGATGCGGAATCGCACCGCGCCCTCGCCCTGCGGTGGGTTCGTGTGCGGCGGCAGGAAGCCTTCTGGATAGTAATTGTTCGTGTTGGGGTCTATGCCGCTGAAGCGCACGCTGAGTTTGCGCGTGTTGGAATCGTACTGGCTCACTACACGCACCACCACGGGGCGCTCAGGACGAAGGTCTACCTGGGTGTCGAGGCTGGCTGTGCCTTCAGGCAGCCCCACGCGCTTATTGCCCACCTTTACCTCGAGGAACTCCACTGTGCTGGGGTCTAACGCTTCGGGCAGGGTGTCTTCTACCAGCACCTCCTCCGCGCCCGCAGTCGCAGTGGGCAGGTTCTCGAAAAGCAGCTCGTACACGATGCTTTGGTCAGGCGTGACGTAGCCCGCCACACCCGACGAGCCGCGCTTCTCGTTGGGGTCCCACGAAGTGCGCACAGGCATCGACTGCATATTCATAAGCTGGGAGAAGTATTGCTCCAGCTGTCGCGAGCGGCTGATGCAGTCGGTGCCGATACTGATGAAGGCGCTCGCCGTCGCGTTCAAGAGCGCCCCGAGAGCCTCGGCAGGAATATTGCTCAGATCCACAGGAACATCCAGTTCAGGATCCAGCGGGCTATTCGACACAGAGGAGGTTGCCGTTTTGAAAAGCTCGCCAATAATTTTATCGGCACTGCTCTTGAGTACACCCGCCGTATCGCCCCCACGAACTCCTTGAGAGGCTTCCCAGAGGTCGAAGTAAGCGTTTGCTATCGACTCGCCAATCTGTTTGCGCATCTCATAGGAAAGATTCCAATAGCGGGGGTTTCGGAGCAGAAACTCGCCTGCTTTGGCAGCGAGCGCTTCCTTGATCTTACCCGCGCCCATATTGATGACTTCGCTGGTGAGTGCCTCACGCAGGTAATCGAACACGCTCTTATTGCTGAAATCGGTGAAGCATCGCATCACTTTTTTCAGATTTTCAGGTCTATCCAGCATCCACTCCAGCAGGCGTTCACGGGTGGTGTTGGAGATGTTCCAATCCTCCTCTGCTAGAGCAGTGGCTATCGCGGTCTTCAGCCCATATTCCTGAAAGATCTCGCATGAGGCTTTGAGAACCATCGAGCCTGCGACAAACAAGCCTGAAGCGGCGATGTAGATGAAGGGGATAACACGACCACGCCCAATCTGCGGGAGTGGGGCACGCCCGCTGCTGAAAGTGCGTACCTCCACACGGAAGTAATGGGTCGAGTTTGCTGGAATCATCGGCAGCCGCACCATCAACAGCACCGTGTCAGGGCGCAATGGACGAGTCCCGCTCTGCAAAACCTGACCCGTCTGTGCGTCAATAATCCGATATTCAAAATCGTAAACGCCCGAATTCAGGTCTGCATCCGTAAACGGTATGCGGAAGGAGAGGGTAGGTACCTCTGCGTATGCTCCCGTGGAGATGGCGAGGGTGAACGAATCCCATCGCCCTGCACGGAAGAAGCTCGGCCCCCAGAAGTTGACAATCTTCAGGCGGGGTGGGGTGAGGGGCGTCCAGAGGCTTTGCCGAACCGGGTTCAAATACGGAGAGCGCAACAGGAGCTCAACATAAGTGTTCTTGCGCACCTGATTGGGCAGATCGTTGAAAACAAGGGTCATGCGCGTGCCGTCTTCGTTCACGGTAACCTGGGCAGGGGTCAGCTCCCGCGAATCGATGACGGCGTTGGGGTCCTGTATCACCAGCACGCCCTGCATGCCCTCGTGGAAGCCACTGCCTTCCACCACGATGCTCTGGTCATACTGGAAGGGCGAGAAGTTGGGGGTGATGCGTGTGATGGAGGGCGTGCCCTTCACTATTTCGAAGGCGTTGGCGAGGGTTCTGGTCTCATCGGCGTAGCGCACCTCAATAGTCCATGCGCCGAGATCAGTGAGCTGAATGGGAAAAGTCCCCTGGAGAACGATTCCGCCGTCGTAGTAGTTCGTGTAGCGTTCCACCTGAGTCGGCTCGCGCACAACATCGCCCTTACGTAGCACAAAGGTGGTGTTGTTATCCGCATCAAACGCCACCACCCGCATGGTCAGCGTGCGCGACAGATTGCTGAACTGGTTGCCTGAGGTCTCCTTACGCACGCCGCGATACTGGTGGAAGCTCAGGGTGCTTCCGGAGTCTCTGACGCCGAGCTGAAGCACATGCGGCACCCACTGCTGATAGAATCCGTCAGGCAGGATATCAGCGCGGTTGAAAATGAGCCGCCACCGATTGCTACCCAGTGACTCGACCTGAGCAGGAGTAGCACGATACTGTGCGTTCCACCAGAACTCAAATTCTACCGGTTCTCCAGGCACAACACCGTTGACCGTAACCTCCACTGCCACCGTCGGCTCGTCGCGCAGGGCATAAACCGTCTGCGCCACTTGCAAATCCAGCGAAGGACCGCGCACGGTCAAAGTGCCCTCGTTGCTGGAACGGTTATTGCTGTTGATAACCACCACGCTTACATTGGTGGGCACATTAAGGTTCAGTGATCGAAGACTGCTTAGGTCAAAAACTGCCTGTAGTTGTCGCTGGCTGAGGAACTGCACGCTGCTGGCAGGGATGGGGGTGAAGTTCCCATAACTTGAGGGGCGAATCTCGACACGCGCGTCAGGCGTGAACAGCTCCCCGTTAATCGTGAGGGTTACGGTACGCAGGGGGTACACCGGATTCGGCGAAACAGAATTGACGACGGGCACTGGCTCCACAATCGTCAATGCGTTAGCACGACGCACCTCGGTGTTGTCAGGACTGCGTACCACCACATCCCACTGCGTGTTGACAGGTTGCCCTGTGAAATCGAAGGTCGCATCGATACGACTGGCGCTGCGCACATTCACGCTGACAGGGGTCAGGGTCGCCGTGCCGCGCTCCAGACGCACCGTAGACCCCGGTGGAAACCCGACTCCCTCGATAACAATCGTCAGGGTTCCCGCATTGCCCGCACGATTGGGGGTCACGGCGCTAATCATCATTCCACCTGTGCCCAGCAGGTTTTGATACACGATCAGCCCGTCCGTGTCCGCGGAGCCAATCACAAGGTCGCTGGTGAAGTGCAGGTGAGTGAGGCGAGCATCCAGCGTCTGCGTGCGGTAAGGGGTCAGGTTCGGGAAGTCGCTCAGGCGATAGACCTCCAGTTTGCGGTTCAAGCCGTCGTAAACAAAGAAGTAGCCTGCATCGCTGTAAACCACCCTTGGGCTGGAAACACCCGCTATCGTACGCTGGGCGACTATCTGGGGCGTGGCGGGATTAGAAACATTTACCAGCGCCAGCTCCCCGTTCTGACCCGTTACTAGAGCATATCCTGTACCCACTGCCACATCCACTGCAAAGAACGGGATGTCCAGAGACCCCACTTGACCTGGGGCGTAGGGGTCGCTGATGGAGTAAACCTTGAAATTGCCTGTACCGCTACCGAACGCGGAGTAGAGGTAGCCCGCCTGAATATCAAACTTGCTGACGAGAGGAATATCGCTCGCAACCTGTGGCGAGGCGGGGTTCGAGACATCCACAAGCCGTACCCCGCTTGCCATCGGCGCACTGCCAAACGCCAGCACGCTCCCCGCAACGCGCACTCGATCGTTGTAGAACGAGTAGTTAGGAGGCGTGGGCGTGTTGGACCAGACGACCGTGCCATTGCTTCCCGAAAACTGTACCAGTTGGAGATTGCCGTTATGCGCTACGGCGAAGAGGTCGGCATCCACCTGTGCGATGCTGGACGCGCTATTCCCGATGTCCACTACCAGCTCGCGTGTTGGACTGGCTGGCGTGCTGATATCGTATACCACGAAGCCCTTCTCTTCGGCGGCATAGACCTTTGTGCCACTGCGTACGGTCTCGCGCGGAGCAGGCACCGAATACTCGGCGCCAGGCACAGGGTTAGTTGGGTTGCTCACATTGATAATCCGATACCACGAGTCACCAGAACCCAGCAGGCGCGCATTCGCCGAGTCCACGGCTTTCACGCGCCCGATTGGCGCCACTGCAACCTGAGTCGGAGCGGCAGGGTTGCTGACATCCACTATCTGGGTCTCGCCCGCACCCTTGGAGAGATATAGATAGTTGCCGTACTGTGCTATAAAAGCGGTGTAGTTCGTGTTGAAGGTGCTGATCAGGCTGGGCGCATCGCGGTTCGTGATGTCTATAAGATGAACTCCCTGCGCAAGGTAGGCGTTGCTCAACGCGTACAGCGTACTGCCTGAAGCCAGTACACGACGAATGTCTCCCGACACGCTCAGAGAGCCAATCCGCGAAGGGTTATCGGGCTGAGTTATATCCCAGATACCAACGCCGCTGGTTCCCTCTGCCGTATAAAGCCGATTCCCGACCACCACACCATCGGAAGCGCTCATGCTTACCGAGCGCACAAAAGCAGGCGCACTCGGATTGGACGCATCCACAATCTGCATGTCGCCCGAATAGGGGAACATGTAAACATAGTTGCCATTCACCACGATTCGTAGTTAGGTGGGTGTGCCGCTCGGCAACGCCATGTCAGCGACCACCGTCGGCGATGCGGGGTTGGAAACATCCACCACTGTCAAATAGGGCGCCCCCGAAACGAGAGTATCGTTAGCAATATAAACAAAATTCCCGTTTTTGGCTATCGCCGATGCACCGCCCCGCCCTGATGGAAGCGGCAACACCGCTCGCCTGGTCAGCGAGGATCCTGCCTCCAGCACCAGAAGCAGTTTATAGGAACTCAACGAGTAGACCCAGTTGCCCTCCAGAATCGCCTGACTCCCAGGGGGTTCACTGGAGACGCTGCCTAACCGCGACAGCACTTGAGCGGACGCATGGGAAACAAACGCGACTACAGCACACAGCGCGACTACCCATTTCCTTTGCCCCTGCTTTCGTAAGTCTCCCATCGCTACAACCTCCTCAACTGCTTACTCCATCGTGCGAGCATAGTGGCAGGAGTGTCAAGCCCTGCCAGTAAAATTATCGGCTTAGTGGCGAAGTTTTTTTAGGGGGAATGCGCCCCACCTGCTAGTACTGGGTGAGGGGCGCAAGGGGATACCAGACGCCGAACTGGAACAGCACGGCAATCATATCAGCGTCGTCTACCACGCCGTCGCCCTTAAATAGGGTACAATAGCAATAGAGAGGGGCGTCGCATGCTGATTCCGATACGCGACCACAATCCGACGCGGAGGTTTCCGAGGATCACGGTGTCGCTCATCGTGATTAATGTGATTGTGTTCATCATGCAGAACCTGGACCCCGCGATTACCTACTATTACTCTGCTATTCCCGCCGAGATACTGGGCGTGGAGTTGCATCCCTTTCAGAAGTTCCAGCTCCAGCAGGCAGGGATTCGTGTGGAGCCTGCCGTGCCGCCCCTGCTGACGATTTTCACCTCGATGTTTTTGCACGGTAACTTCTGGCACATTCTGGGCAACATGTGGTCGCTGTGGATTTTCGGCAACAATGTGGAGGACGCGCTGGGGCACTGGCGCTATCTGGTGCTGTATCTGTTCTGGGGCTTTGTGGCGGCGTGGTCGCATGTTCTGTTCAACTGGAACTCGCCGATTCCGCTGGTGGGCGCCAGCGGCGCGATTGCAGGCGTGATGGGCGCCTATCTGGTGCTGTTCCCTCACGCGCGTATAGACTGTGTGCTGTGGTTTTTTGTAATTACTTTTGTAGAGGTGCCTGCTATCTTCTTTCTGGTGTTCTGGTTCGTGATGCAGTTTCTGGTATATAATCCTGGGGTAGCCCATCTGGCGCATATTGGAGGTTTTGTGGCGGGCTACCTTGTGATTCGGATGCTGGGCGGTCAGGCGTTGCTTGGTCGCCGGCGCTATTACTATGACGAATGGTAGGAGGGAGAGCGGATGGAGCTGATAGAACGCATTCGGGCGAGTCGTCTGGCGCCTTACGGTGCGATACTGGAATTGCTGATGAAGCCTACCATACTGCTTCGCCCCACTGCCCAGATAGAACATCGCGTGGGAGCCTCCAAAATAGGTGGCAAGCCTGATTTTCCTCCAGAGTGGGATTGGCCAGAATAGAAAGGAAAGCCCCTTGCCTTTCTGGCGCAATTTCACATGGAAGAATTTGCCTCTATGGACATGGAAAATCTTTTGCCTCACGCAGGCATGCTCTACTTCTTTTATGACGCTGAGGAGCAGCCTTGGGGTTTGGATCGCGAGGATCTCGGAGGTTGGCGGGTTTTCTACCACGATGGCTCCCTCAGCAACCTGCGCCGCCGGATCCCTCCGCAAACCCTCCCTGTAGAGTGCCAGTTCGAAGGAATGCTCGTCTCCCCAGAACTGTTTTACACGCTGCCCTTTGACGGGGACGAATTAGACCATCTTGCTCCCGAAATCCAATTTAGCGACGACTTATGGGATGAATATCACGATATCGTGGATAACACGCCGCCTCTTGACACCCTCGATGCAAGGCACTGGATGCTTGGCTACCACGCAGCCATTCAGACTCCCTCCAATGCATCCGTCTTGCGTGTGTTTGGCGGGCTGGACTGGAAAGAAGCGCTGAAGCGGGCGTCTGAGATGATTCTACTACTTCAGCTGGACACAGACGATCGAACGGGCATGATGTGGGGCGATACAGGGCGATTGTATTTCTGGATTCATCGAGATGACCTTGCCGCGCGTCGATTCGACGAGGTGTTGATAGAGCTCCAGTGCTACTGAACTGGGCTGCGGAAGCGGTACTTCCACAGCCCAGAAGGGGTTCAGGGGATCACTTTATTCAACGGATACTCCACCAGTCCCTCCGCGCCCGCTTTGCGCAGTCGGGGGATTAAGTCGCGTGCCACGCGCTCTTCAATAATCGTTTCCACCGCATACCAGCCCTTGTCGCTCAACGGCGCCAAGGTCGGCTTACGAAGCGCGGGCAACTCGGTCAGCACGGCATCGAGGCAACTCTCATGCACATTCATCTTCAGCCCCACCAGCGCACCCGCGTTCAGAGCGCCCTGCAACATTAGCGCGATGCTCTCTATCTTCTCGCGCTTAACAGGGTTCGTCCACGCCTCATGATTTGCAATCAAGCGCGTGGTGGAATAGAGCAGCACCTCCAGAATCCGCAGATTATGTGCACGCAAGGAGCTGCCCGTCTCCGTGTTCACCACAATCGCGTCCACCAGATGGGGCACTTTCACTTCGCAGGCGCCCCACGAAAACTCCACATGCGCCCACACTCCATGCTGCTCCAGATAGCGCTGGGTCAGGCGAACATACTCCGTGGCGATGCGCTTGCCCTCCAGATCTTTTACACTCTGAAACGGCGCATCGTTATGCACTGCCAGCACGACCCGAATTGGGTTGCGCGTGCTCTTGGAATATTGCAACTCCAGTACCTCATGCACCTGCGCGCCACAATCCTGAATCCAGTCGTAGCCCGTGATGCCCGCGTCCAGCACACCATCCTGCACATAGAGCGGGATTTCCTGCGGACGCAGCAGCACCGCCTCAATCCCAGGGTCGTCTGCTACAGGCTCATACGAGCGCCCTGAAGGGATATGGAAATTCCAGCCTGCTTTTTTGAACAGGGCGAAAGTGGCCTCCTGCAAGCTGCCCTTTGGCAAACCTAGCTTGACTTTCAACGGCTCCTGCATAGTGCGAATTATGATACCCTGTGGGGGCAGGCACGCTCTGGGGTATCCTATACCCCACGATGCATCGGCTTGGTATACTGTTTGGCTTGACGGTGCTGCTCTGCCCGCTGTTCTCTCAATCGTTGCCCCCTTCTGTGTCGCTCACCCGCCAGATGGGTCTGGAAGGGCGCGTGATGTGGGTGGACGCTACTGCAAACCTGTTCTGGCTGATTGACCGCGACAAGGTTCGTGAGTTCGTACAAAACTGCAGGGCAGTCGGCATCAACATGATTGTGCTGGATGTGAAACCCATCAGTGGGCATGTGCTGTACCACAGTAAGATTGCGCCCAAACTCACCGAGTGGCGTGGCGTGCGCGTGCCTGAAGAGATGGACATTCTGCAAGTGTTTCTGGAAGAGGCGCACGCGGTGGGTCTGGAAGTGCATGCGAACATCAATGTGCTTTCCGAAGGGCACAAGATGTTCCAGACAGGTCCTGCCTATGAGAATCCGGACTGGCAGATGGTGGCGTATTCTCGTCGGCGCGTGCTGAGTCTGCCCGATGGCACGCGCTATGAGCTGAACCGTTTTGATACTACGCCCCCCACCGACGGAATCGCCGCCTATCGGCGCAATCCTGCACCTGTGCCGCCCCCAGCACGCAACTGGGCGTATGCGATTTTGACCGACGATTTGCGCGTGGAAGCCGTGATTGATGGCATATTCGTGAACCAACCCATTCAGCCGCCTCCTGCCGGCTGGGTGCTGGTCGCCGATGGCGTCGCCAGTGAGAAACTGGAGCGCCTTGCCGAACTGGG
>JBBIQJ010000069.1:0-11638 GCA_037442385.1 Armatimonadota bacterium | reverse complement strand
TCGCGGAAGAGGGCAGGCGCACGGCGTGTGTACCGCGCAATACGGTTCAAGTCTACCTGGAGGTACTCATGCACCAACACATTACGGAAGCCCCTAATGCCCCGCAGTCGCCTGTAGAGTGAGGCGGAAATCACCGCGCGCGCCCGAAGCACCGGCAGCGAGTCTTCATAGGTTTCAGGGACCTCGCCGAAATGGCGCGTGAGGAGATGCTGAGCCGCCTGCAGAAGGAACCATATCCCCGCTTGAAACCCATGCTCCACTGTCCAGCGCAGGCTCAGGTCGGTCGCCACCATGTACCCTGGGACATAAGCGTACTTCTCTAACTCCTCCGCCCTCGTAGCGTGCGGCGGCGCACGGTTCGCGAGCGAAAATGCGCGTGCCCGTGCGCAAGATGGTCTCCTGAAGCCAGCACGGTGCTGATGGAAGCTCGACGATATCGAGGCGGTCAGTGCTTAGTAGGAAAGAGAGGTCTGGATAAAGCACAGTGAGGGAGTAGCCCTCGCCAGGCAGCACCGCGAGGTCTATATCGTTCGCTGTCTCTGGGTTTTGCAAGGCGGAGCCGAACAGGTACGCGAGCTGGACAGGATGACGCGCCAGCGCCTCAGGCAATCGCGCCAGACGCTGGCGTATGTCCACCGGGAGCAGCGGCAAGTGGGCGTATTTGTCATGCACCGCCATAAACGCAGTATACCTGAGCTGCGAAAGCGTGTCTGACTATGCGCCCTGTACCAGCGCCGCGAACCGCTCCACATCCTGCCGAATCACTTCGAGGCTGTTGCGCCAGAAGTCGGGCTTGCGGATGTCGAACCCGAACTGCTCGGCGAGGGTAGGCGCGTCTGCCATGCCGGTGGCGCTGAGCAGGTCGTCGTAGCGGGCATGGAAGCCGTCGGGATCGTCCAGATAGAGCACATACAGTCCTAGCCCGAAGAGCAACCCGAACATATAGGGGTAGTTGTAAAACGCACTCCCGTAGTAGTGAGGCTTAGCGCACCACATGTAAGGATGCAGATACTGGGAGTCCAGCCCATCGCCGTAAGTTTGCTCCTGCGCCTCGCGCATGATGGCGCAGAGTTCGGAGACGCTCAGCTCGCGCTCGTTGCGGCGCTCGAACACTGCCTTCTCGAAGAGGAAGCGGCTCGTGATGTCCACCACCACCTGGCAACTACCCTGAAGGGAGGCTTCGAGGATAGCGAGTTGTTCCTCGGGGCTGGCGTTCTGCAGGGCGGCGTTGCGCACAATCGTCTCGCAGAAGATGCTGGCGGTCTCGGCGAGCGTCATGGGGGTGAATCGCTGGAGGTAGGTGCGGTTGGCGAGGCAGAGGTTGTGGTAAGCGTGTCCCAGCTCGTGTGCGAGCGTGCTAAGCCCGTTGAACGAGGGTTTATAGTTGGTCAGGATGCGCGATTCGTCCTTGCGCAGGCGCATGCAGAACGCACCGTCGCGCTTGCCAGGCATTGGGGGCGCGTCGATCCAGTTTTCCTCGAACGCGCGGCGTGCGAACTGGCTCATCTTCTCGGAGTAGGTGGCGAACTGTTCAATAATGAACTGCTTCGCCTCCTCATAGTCCCAGTGTTTGGCTTCTTTGCCGATGGGGGCAAACAGGTCGTACCATGCGCACCGTTCGATTCCGAGCGCCTGCGCTTTCGCGTGCAGGTAGCGTCGGAAATGGGGGAACGACTCGTGGGCGGCGGTCATCATGGCGTCCAGCACCGTCTCGTCGATGGCGTTGCGGAAGAGCGAGGCTTCCAGCGGGTCGCGCCACTTGCGGCGACGGGTCAGCAGGTTGGTCTCGCCCTTGATACTGTTGAGCGCGCTGGCGATGGGCATCGCGTGGCGCTCCCATGCCTGCAGCTCGGCGTGGTAGGCGGCGGCGCGCACGGAGCGGTCGGGGTCTACCGCCAGATTGCGCACCGCGCTCATTGGCAGCGTCTGGCGCTCGCCCCTGACTTCCAGCTCCACCATAATCTGCGAGCTGAGGTTGCCGTAGAACTTGCCCCAGGCGTTGCTCCCTGTGAGGCTCATCTCGGCGGCGAGCGACTCTTCGGCGGGCGACATCATGTGTTCGGCGTAGACTCTGGCGCGGCGGAGCCAGTAGGCGTGCTGGCGCGCCAGCTCCGAGCGCTCTATCAGCGCCTCCACATCTTGCGAGCCAGCCCACGCGGTCAGGCGCGTGCTGAGCTTGGTCAGGCGCACTTCCTCGCGTTCCATCTCGCTCAAGCGCATCTGTGCGTACTCATCGCGCGAATCGGTCGCGATAAAGCTGTAAATATACGCTCCAATTGTGTGCCCAAACTCCATCAAAGCGTTATACTGAGGGATGACCGCCTCGAAAATCGCAACGGCTGTACTGACCTCAAGGGGGTGGTCGGTGCGGTCGATGCGGGCGTTTTCGAAAAGCCCTTCCAGCTCATCGATGGCGCGCACGAAGGTGCGGAAATCGCGCTCAAATTCGGGGGAATCCAGACCCGGATAGACAACGCTCATGTCCCAACGCGGCAGATTTTTCGTTTCCATGTTCGCCTCCTCGCGGGGGAATTGTACCTGAAGGCTTCAGGTATACTTCTCGCGTGATGAGACGGCTGTGGTTGTGGATGCTGGCGTGGGGTTTGATGCTTGGCTTCTCGTGGGCGCAGAACACCTTGCCTCCGGACCTTCAGAAACAGTTTGACCGGGCGGTGCAGTTGGCGCGCGCGGGCAAGTTGAAAGAGGCAGAGCCTATCCTGCGCTCGATTCTACACAAGCGCCCGCAGTTTGTGCCAGCGCACATCAATCTGGGGCTGGTCTATCGCCTGCAGAACCAGTACGACAAGGCGGCGTATCACTTTCGTACGGCGGCGAAGCGGAACCCCAAAGACCCTCTGCCGCTGCTGGAGCTGACGCGCATGGCTCTGGATAGAGGCAAGCTGGACGATGCGGAGGGCTATCTGCGCACGCTCCGCCAGCGTCATCCGAATCACCCCGAAGTCGCGGTGCTATCTGGTTCGCTGGCGATGTTGCGCGGGCAGTGGAAGGAGGCGCAAGCCGAGTTCCAGAAAGCGCTCCGCACACGCCCCAACGACTTCCGAATCGTTTACAATCTGGGGGTGATTGCCTATCAGCTGGAGAACTTCCCGGAGGCGCAACGCTACATGGAGCGCACGGTGCAGCTCAAGCCCGACTACACCACCGCATGGAAGTCGCTGGGGATGGTGTACGAGGCGCTGAACCGCCCTGCGGACGCCATTCGCGCCTACACGGAGGCGCTGAAGCGCGAACCCGACGACCTGCCCACACGCCTCAAACGCGCCATGCTCTCCCAGCGCGAAAATCGCTGGGACGAGGCGCTTCAGGACTACCTGCATCTCACAAAGGTCTACCCACGCAACCCGGAGGCGCTCATCGGTGCCGGCATGTTGCTGATGCGTCAGGAAAAATGGGAGTCGGCGAAGCACTACCTCGGCAGAGCCATCCAGCTGTTCCAGAGCAACGAGCCAATCTACTGGGATATTCTGACCGAGATTGCCATCTGCGAGCTGCGCCTGAAAAACTACGGCAAAGCGCGCGAGTATTTTGGTGAAATTTTAAAACTTTTCCCTAAAAACCAGCGAGCTTATGAGGGGCAATATGAGGTGCTTCAGGCGCAGGGCGAGAACGATCAGGAGATTCTTCCCTTCCTGCGCCGCTGGGAAGAGAACCTCCCTGACGACTATCGCCCCACCATGCTGATTGCCGCCATCTACGAGCGCAGTCAGCAGTTTGAGCTGGCGAACGCCGAATATCAGAAACTGCTCCAGAAACACCCGAAAAACGCCGACCTGCGCCGTGAGTACGCGCGGTTTCTGAGTCGGAACAGGCGTGAGGCGGAAGCGCTTCAGATTTACGATGCACTGCTGGCTGAATCGCCGAATGAGGTCTCCGCGCTGCTGGGCAAGGCACGCGTGATGGAGCGCCAGCAGAAGTTTCAGGACGCACTCGCGCTCTATCAGCAGGTCCTGAACCGCGACCCAACCAACGAGATTGCTCTGCTGGGCGCCGCCGCGATGCACCGCAAACTGAACCAGGTTGACGAAGCGGCGCAAATCTATCGCCAGATGGCGCTGGGAGAGACTCTTAACAGCCTGGCGCTCTCGAATATGATAGAAATGCTCCGCGCCGCAAACCGCCCTGAGGACCTGATAGCGTTCCTCAAGGAGGTGGTGGCGAAACACGGCGTGGAGCATCTGCCGCTGCTGGCAACCGAGCTGGCGCACTTGAATCGCGTTGAAGAGGCGATTCAGGCATACCGCGAGGCGATAGCCAAAGACCCCAACGACCCCCGGCTCTATCAGGGTCTGGGCGCCCTGCTGGAGCAACTGCAGCGCTACGATGAGGCGCTTCAGGCGTATCAGCATGCGCTCCAGTTTGACCCCAAACACGCCTGGACCGTCGGGCATCTGGCGCAGGTGCTGATCAACCAGGAGAAATACGCCGAGGCGTGGGATGTGTTGCGCAACGGGCTGCTTGCCAACCCTGATGAGATTACGCTGTACGGGATGATCGAGCGCCTCACAGAGAAGCTGGAGCGTCAGGCGGAATACGAGTCGCTCCTGCAGGGGCTGGCAAGCAAACCGACGCCTGCGCAGGAACCAGTGAAAGCCTACGCCGAGTGGATGCGCCGACACGGACGCCTGAACGAAGCGATTGCACTTGTGCAAGCACGCCACAGAGCCCAGCCCGACGATGCGACCCTGCTTCAAACGCTTATCAACCTCTACACAGCCGCGAAGCGCTACCCTGAGGCGCTGGAGGCGTACGAAAAACGGGCGCAGGTGCAGCCCAAGGATGTGTTCAGCCTGCGCAGCTGGGCGACCCTGGCGGATCAGCACGGCACGCTGGAACAGCGCATCCGCGCTTACGAGGCGCTTTACAAAGCGGTGCCCGACGAAATCACGACAGGACTCAAGCTGGCGCGGCTCTATCAGCAGAACGGACAGCGCCAGAAGGCGATTGACCTGCTCTCTAAGATGCAGGCGGATTTCCCCAAGAACGAAGATATCCAGCGCCTGCTGAACGAACTCATTGCAAGCCGATGAAGCGTGAGTGGGTGGCGGTGGTCGCAATCCTGCTGACGCTGGGGCGTGGCGCTCTGCGCGAGATCGAAAAAAACGCCGCCCGCGAAATTCAGCAGCGCATCGGTGGCAAGGTCTCGGTGCGAATTGAGCTGGACGGCGCAGGCGGGTTGACCGAGGGCAGAATCAAGCAGCTCACGGTTCGAGCGCAGGGCTTCACGCTGGACGGCTTTCCGTTGACTCTGGAGCCAGAGCGCCCGAAGTCGGGACATATTCGGCGCTTTGTGATGTATCTGCAGGACGCACGCCTGCGCGGGCTACGCGCCGAAACCGCATGGGCAGAGATTCCCGATATCTACTACGACCGTCGGCTTGCGATTAACCGCCGAATCTTTCGGCTCAGCGATACAGGCGTTGGTCCTGCCGAGATGGTGGTTCATCAAGACGATTTAGCCGATTACATCCGTCGTAAGTATGCCCCCTACATCCGTGGGGTGAAGGTAAATATCACGCCGACGCAGACTCTGGTGGAGGGCATCACAATATTGCTCTCGAGTGAGGTGCGCTTTCGAGCGACGGGCGTTCTCAAACCCCGTGAGGGGCGTTCTCTGGACTTAGCCGAAGTCCAGATCGAGATAGAAGGGGCAGAGTTGCCCCCGCAGGCGGTGGAGCTTCTGCGCCAGTGGCTCAACCCGATTATAGACATAGAGCGCGATCTGGGCATTTATGATGGACTCTATGTCGACTCGGTAATCAGCGAAGAGGGGCGCATGCGGGCGGTGGGTAGGGCATGGATCCCCGCGCCGAAGCGAGGCGAGTAAGCCATGCGCTGGGCGGTCTGGTTCTGGGCAGCGGTGGCGGTTTTGCGAATCGGCTATGTGCTGATGGCGCCTTCTGTAGACCCCTTTTTGCGTCGCGACCCCCTGCACGGCGATGCGGCAGTGCACGACCAGATGGCGTGGACTCTGGTGCAGGAGGGGCGTCTGGTGTTCGTGAAGGGGTTGCAGACCGCG
Source organism: Armatimonadota bacterium (assembly GCA_037442385.1). Taxonomy (GTDB): domain Bacteria; phylum Armatimonadota; class Fimbriimonadia; order Fimbriimonadales; family GBS-DC; genus LDYB01. The sequence goes on along the minus strand of JBBIQJ010000069.1, from coordinate 5,601 downwards.
CCTGCCTACATCTGGCTGATGGCGGGCGTGTACGCTGTGGGGGGGCATGCGCCTCAGGCGGTGCGTTTGGTGAACAGTATTCTGTCGCTGGTGATGTTGTGGGGGCTGTGGCGTCTGGCGAATCGCTGGCTGGGCGTGCGCGGCGCGTACTGGGCGACAGGGTTGACGGCGATACATCCGCACCTGCTGATGATTTCGGGCTGGCTCTACACAGAGAATCTGGTGTTGCCGTTGATGGTGTGGGCGCTGGAGCGGGCGAGCGCGGAGCGCACGATGCGTAATGGGCTGATAGCGGGCGTGCTGCTAGGGCTGCTCGCGCTGACACGGGCGAACTTTTTGCCGTTTCTGGGGCTGGTGGTCGCCTGGTGGTTGCTGGTCTCGCCTCCGGGTGTTCAGAAGTGGAATCGTCTGCCTGCGCTAGCGATGGCGCTCAGTGGGCTACTCACTGTCGCGCCTTATGTGGGCTATCTCTATGGGCGGTACGGGCGCTTTATCCCGGTGGGGCTGGGCGGCTACACCTTTCTGTGGGCGAACAACCCTGAGGCGGACGGGGGCTTCCGCGCCGATTTTCTGGAGTTGCGCATGCAGGTGGACGGGCGCGAGGTGATGGTGCGCGAGTGGATTGCCTCGTCCGACCCTGTGGAGCGCGACCGCAAAGCGCTCCAGCTGGCGCTGAGGTGGATTCAGGAGAACCCAGTGGACTTTCTGCGCCTGCTGTGGCTGAAGACACGGCTGAGCCTCTCGGCGTTCGGTCTTCAGGAGTCAGGCAATCGCGCACTGATGAGGGCGCTTGCCGTGGCGGATGGGGTTTACTGGCTCTATCTAACGCTGGCGCATCTGGGGCTGTTCGGGGGCTGGCGCTCGCGCTGGCGCGAGTGGGGACTTGTTGCGGTGCTGGAAGGGTGGGTGTGGCTCACCATCTGGCTTTACGCGGGGGGCAGTCGTCCGCTGCTGCCGATACAGGGGTTCTGGGTAGTGTTTTTTGTGAGGGCAATACAGGAGATGCGAGCGCGATTCTGTCGCTCCTGACAGAGACGGCTGAAGCCGTTCCTATGCTACGAAGCCGCCCTGCGTCGGCTGAAGTAGCACGCGCATCCCTGCGCATGGTTTTGGGCAGGAGGCCCCGGCTACGGATAGCCATCTGGCTCATTTTTGCTATTTGTCTTCTGGTCAGAAGTCCCCTCTCAGAAGGCTGAGATACTGTTCTACCACATACGACTCCTCAAACTGTTGGAGCCATTCGGGGGGGACGGTTTTACCGCCGCCTGACAGCACTTCGATAATGGCGTTTGCCAGCGCGTCCACATCGCCGATGGGAACCAGATGCCCGTAGCGTCCGCCGTCCAGAATCTCGCGGGGTCCGCTGGGGCAGTCGGTGCTGACGACGGGGCAGCCGCATGCGAGCGCCTCTATCAGCACGGTGGGTAGCCCCTCCCAGCGTGAAGACAGCACGAACACGGAGGCGCGACGCATGCAGGCATACGGGTTTTCCATAAAGCCGGGCATCTGCACCACACTCTGAAGCCCCAACTGCGCGCTCTTTGCCTCCAGGAGTGGGCGGTCTTCCCCCTCGCCGAGAATGAGCAGGCGAGCGGGGCGGGTCTGCACCACCCTGTGGAAAGCGTCCAGCAGTATGTCAAACCCTTTCTGACGAGTCAGCCTGCCAACTGCCAGCACGACGGGAACATCGGGGTCTTCCAGCCAGGGGTGGGTGGCTGGCTCTTCGCGCAGACGGTGGAGCAGGGGCGTAATCACGGGGTTGTAGACCACACGGATCTGCTCCACAGGGATGCGCGTGTAGCGGGCGAGGTCCTGTGCCACTCCGTGTGAAACGGCGACAATCGCGTCTGCCATCGGATAGAACCAGCGCATCAGCATCGGCATCCATCGGGCGATGGGATTGGGGTCGTCTTGTTGAGAGAGGGTGAGGGTGTTATGCTCGGTCAGCACGACTCGTGTGGGCGCTCGCACCAGCCAGCGCGCGAACAACGCACCGAGGTTGTGATAGAGCATAAACCCCAGGATTGCGTCCGGGCGCTCCCGACGCAGAAGGAGCGCGAAGCGCGGAATCGCCGCCAGCGTGCGGGGCGCACGGAGATCCACCACGCGCACGTTGATGGGTAAATCTTTCAGATACGGACCATCTGCCTGCGAGAGGGCGATAACCACCTGATGCCCGCGCTCGGTGAAGGCGCGAGCAAGGTTCACCGCCACGCGCTCGGCGCCGCCACCACGCAGGTGGGGCATAAAGAACGCAATCCGCATCGCCCGGAGTATACCTTGCAAGCAGGAACTTGCGCCCATGGGGCGAATGAACCCCCCGATGCAACCATCCATCCGTGACTGGATTGTGTTTCTGCCCGCGCCTGCATGGCAGGAGACATGCCACTTCTACGAAGCGATTCTAGGGTTGCCCTGTGTGCTGGATCAGGAAGATTGCCGAATCTATCAGGTAGCGGCGTCAGGGTATGTGGGATTTTGCCAGCGCGATGAGACGCCCCAGCCCGCCGAGCGCGTGATTCTCACGCTGGTCTCGGACGCCGTGGACGCATGGTATGCCCACCTGCAGGCGCACGGCGTCAGGATTATTAAACCGCCCACTGACAATGAGAAGTATCGCATCTATCATCTGTTTGCGCAGGACCCCAACGGCTATCTGATAGAGATTCAGCGGTTCGAAGACCCGCGCTGGGGCGCTTCATTGGGTACACTTTAGGCGCGATGATAATTGGCGTTCCGAAGGAGATTAAGCCGGATGAGTATCGCGTGGCGATGACGCCCGCAGGCGTGGAGATTCTCGTCCAGCATGGGCATACGGTGCTAATTGAGCGCGGCGCAGGCGACGGCACGGGCATTTCCGATGAGGAATACGCCCAGGCAGGGGCAAGGCTTGTTAAATCCGCTGAATCGGTCTGGCGCGAGGCGGAGCTGATTGTGAAGGTCAAAGAGCCGTTGCCCTCGGAATATCCGCTGATACGCCCCAATCAGGTGGTGTTCACCTTTTTTCACTTCGCGGCGAGCGAGTCGCTAACGCGCGCGATGGTGGACAGCGGCGCGGTGTGCATCGCCTACGAGACGATTCAGACCGCCGATGGGAGCCACCCTGTGCTGTTGCCGATGAGCGAGATTGCAGGGCGCATGGCGGTGCAGGTTGGTGCGTGGTGTCTGGAGCGTCCGATGGGCGGGCGCGGCGTGCTGCTCTCGGGCGCGCCGGGGGTGCTGCCTGGGGTTGTGGTGGTGATTGGCGCGGGCGTGGTGGGGGCAAACGCGGCGCGTATCGCCGCTGGGCTGGGCGCGCATGTGATTATTCTGGACATCAATGTGGGGCGTTTGCGTACTCTGGAAGAGACCCTGCCCGCGAATGTGGATACGCTCTACTCCAACCCAGCGAACTTGCGCGAGGCGATACGAGTGGCAGACATGGTGGTGGGCGCGGTGTATGTAACGGGGGGGCGCACGCCGATTCTCATCAAGCGCGAGATGCTCTCCACCATGAAAACAGGCGCGGTGCTGGTGGATGTGTCGGTGGATCAGGGCGGGCTGGCGGAGACCACACGCCCCACCACCCATCGTGAGCCGACCTATGTGGTGGACGGCGTGGTGCATTACGCGGTGAGCAACATGCCGGGCGCGGTGGCGCGCACTTCCACCTACGCCCTGACTAACATCACCACGCCGTATGTGCTGCGTCTGGCGGACAAAGGCTGGCAGGAAGCGTGCCGACAGGATCCCGCGTTGCGCCTGGGGCTGAATGTGGTGCAGGGCAAAATAACGCTCCAGCCGATAGCTGAACAGTTCGGCTATCCTTATGTGCCGCCCGAGGCGGTGCTATAGGCTCTCAGTCCAGGGGAACTGCTCGCAGAAACGGGCATATTCGCGTTCCAGCCCATAGGGAATGAGGGGCACAGCGGTGCTGGGTGCCGTGCAGTTGTACGCTAGGATGAGGCTGTTAACGCGCTTCATTTTCCCTTCGATTCGCGCCCAGGTTTCGGTGCGCCATATCTGGAATCGTTCGTGTCCCATCGTGAGGACGCGGGGATATTCGCGTTCGGCGATGCGCCAGAGCTGGGCGCATTCGTCGCGCAGGCGTTCAATCTCGCGGACGCGCTCCATCCAGTCGGGCAGCACGCCAGCGGATTTCATCAGGCGAATCGCGGGGCGCATTTCAGGCGGGACGAACCACTCCTCGTCCAGCGGCAGGGGCTTGCCGCTGCCCGGCAGGTCGTCGAACTTGCCCTCCTGCATCGCCTCTTCGATTTTGCGCTCGGCGATGATTTCAATCACCCGCTGGATGTCGGGTATGTGCATAGCGCACCCCCATCAGCTGTTTTGAATCGCTTCGCGCTCCGCCTCGCTGAGATGGAGCTGCACTTCGGCGTCTGCCAGCTGCACGACGGTGTGTTCTTCGCGCTGGCGCAGTTCCTCAAGGAGCGCGTCGATTTTTTCGGGGGTGAGCCGTCGGCAGTAGATGTCGCCCATCTGCATCACGGGCGCGTCGCCGCAGTTGTTGAGGCACTCCACCTCAGTGAGGGTGAACATGCCATCGGGGGTGGTTTCGCCCAGTTGAATGCCCAGCTTCTGCTGCAGGTACTCCAGAATGCGATACCCGCCGCAGAGCATACAGCTCAGGTTCGTGCAGACCTCCAGCATGTATTTGCCGACGGGGGTTTTGTTATACATCGTGTAGAAGGTGGCGACGCCTTCCACTTCGGCATAGGAGCGTCCCAGCCGATAGGCGACTTCGGCAATCGCTTCAGGGGTCAGATACCCCCCGTATTCGCGCTGGGCAATCCAGAGCGCGGGGAGCATCGCCGACTTGCGGTCGGGGTAGTGCGTCAGCAGTGCGTCCAGCTCCTTGACGGCGCGCTCCGAGAAACGCAGTTGCAGCTCTTCGGGCAAGGGCGGGCGCGGACGCTCCGTAATCCGAACGATTGCGTTGTCCATCGGGAGAATTATACCCCTGCGCACGATTCGGCATTCGCATCGATTTCTCATGGGCTGCCGTCTCAGGGGCGATTCAGGAAGATGGGAAAGCCACGTCATCAGAGGGCGTTTGTGCCCGACGGCTGAAGCCGTTCCTATGCTACGAAGCCGCCCTATGTCGGCTGCAAAGACGAAGCGCAGGAGCATCCCACAATATTCTGCCCTGACCCATTGACATTGTGCAAAAAAATGGGTTATAATAGTTATAGCCTTTGCATGGTGGAACCCAGAGCAAAGGAAAGGAGATAAGATGATGCAACGGACATTTTCGAATCGGAGACACGCGCTTGTGAGCGCGATGGCGGTGTTGGCGTTGCCCACGACGGTAGGTTGGTCGCAGAGTCTCACCTGGCTCGGCACGTTTCCCGGTGGTGGTTCGAGCTGGGCTTATGGCGTTTCGGCGGACGGCGCGGTGGTCGTGGGCTACGCACCCAACGCCAGCAATCAGCGTCGCGCCTTTCGCTGGACGCCGGCAACAGGAATGCAGGACCTCGGTACGCTCGGTGGAGACTGGAGCAAGGCTTACGGCGTTTCGGCGGACGGCTCGGTGGTCGTGGGCGAGGCACGAAACGCCAGCCTTCAGACTCACGCCTTTCGCTGGACGCAGGCGATAGAAAT
>JBBIQJ010000068.1:0-11656 GCA_037442385.1 Armatimonadota bacterium | reverse complement strand
GGAAGCAACTGGCAGACTATCTGGAGCAGAACCTGGAGCCGACGACCGCGCGAGAGGTCGAAGCGCACCTTGAGGCGTGCGAGTCGTGCCGCGCCGAATGCCGCCGTTTAGAACAGGTCCCTGAACTCCTTCAGCACTGGGCGCCGTCCGTGCCCACAGAAGCCCTCTGGCAGGGCGTGCAAGCGCGTCTGCATCGTAAACGCTGGAGGTTTCCGCGTCGGGCGTACGCGCTGGTCGGTTCGGCAGCCGCAGGGCTGGCGCTGGTGGCATTCTGGCAGTGGTGGAGCCATCCTGTACCCCCACCCGCAATCACGCAGCTGGATGTAGAGCCGTTCTACCGTGCCCACCTTGACTGGGCGCCTCACACCGAGGCGGTCAACCTGCACCTGGCGTTATCGAGCGGAGGTGAGTAAAACGATGATATCCGGTAGATGGTGGCTCATGGGGTTCTTGCTCAGTGTGGGGCTGTGGGGATGCCAGCCCGCCCTGCAGCAGGCTGGCACACCCAGTCGCTCGCCACAGGAACAGCGCTGGATTCAAGCCATCCTTGACGACTCTCAATCCCCGTGCAAGATGCAGATTATCCTCTCCACAGACGACGGGGAACTCCCCAAAGTGATCGAGTACGAGCGTCTCCACCCCGATTTTGTGCGTATGACCGAGCGCTCCGCCACAAGCTGCATGGTTGGCGGCAAGGCGTTTTATCCGACCATCTTTTTAACTCCTGAGGCAGTTATTCACTGGTATCCTTCGCAGTCGCGCTGTCGGATTATTCCGCGCGCACCCGATAAGGCGGGTTGTGAGCAGATTGCGAAGCTTTTCGCCCAGCAGGCGCGTTTGCGCGTTGTGGGGCGTGAACAGGCACGAGGGCAAGACTGGGTGATTGTGGAGGCTTCTGTGCCCGGCGGCTTTACAAAGCGCCGCTACTGGATTCAAGCGCAGGGCGAGCCACAGATCGGACGCATCACGGTGCTGGACATGTGGGGGCGCGTGATGGGTGACGAAACGCGAACCCAGATTCAACCCCTTTCCTCAGCCGTCCCCATACCCTCCATGCCAGAGCCACCTGAAGATTGGCAGGTTGAGCGGGTTGTGAGCGCGCCCCTCACAGAAGAAGACAAAGCGCGCCTAAAAGCGTTCGTTCCGCCGCCTGGCTACCATCTCATCAGCGCGATGCGCCGTACCTGCCCATGTGGTTCGAAGCAACTAAGCCTTTGTGCGCTGTATTCCAACGGTCTGGACGAGCTCAGCGTCTTTTTCGCGCCGCCCGGATGTGGATTAGTGCCTATCGCGGAACAATCGCCTCTGGTAGGCTCAGATAGACGGGGCGTGGTGGTTACAGCACGCCGTGCCGACGGATGGGGTATTGTGATTGTTGGCGAAGTTCAGCCCGAATTAGCCCGTGAGGCGGTGAGCCGCTGGACTGGCAAGCCGTAAGGGGATAGGCTTACCCCGGTGTTTGCCTCGCAGCTGGCCGCACGCCGCATCGATATCGTGCACGCGCTCTTTGCGCTGAGTCACCTCAATCCCCGAACGCTCCAGAATCTCGCGAAAGGCGCGCACCCGCTCCGCCGACGGGCGCTGGAAGTTTTCTGGAGTCGGTACATAGTTGAATGGGATTAGATTCACCAGGCATGGAAATCCTCTCAGCTTTGCCGCGAGCTGATGCGCGTGCGCAGGGGTATCGTTCACCCCTTCCAGCAGTAGGTACTCGAAAGTGATACGGCGCCCTGTCGTCTCAAAATAGTCGCGTGCCGCCTGAATCAACTCGTCTACCCCCCATTTGCGGTTGACGGGCATAATGCGGTTGCGGGTCTCGTCATCGGGCGCATGGAGCGAAATCGCCAGCGTAATCGGCAGCTGATACTCGGCAAGGGTATAAATTTGGGGCACAATCCCCACCGTCGAGAGAGTGATTCGGCGCATGCTGATGCCCACCTCCTCGTGAATCAGGTGAATCGCCTCTACCACCGCCTCCAGATTAAGCAACGGCTCGCCCATCCCCATCAGCACCACATGGGTGATTCGCTCTGAGCTGCGCTGTTGCAGATGGAGCAGCTGGTCCACAATTTCCCCCGCAGAAAGGTTGCGTGTGTAGCCGCCCTGCGCCGTGGCGCAAAACCGACAGCCCATCGCGCAGCCCACCTGCGTGGACAGACACACCGAAACGCGGTCTTCGTAAGGCAGTAAGACGCACTCCACCTCGTTTTCGTCGGCCAGTTTCAGCAGGCACTTCACCACCCCATCGCTGGAGCGCTGAATCTGGTCTATCTGGTTGGGCGATACCACAGCCACTTCGGCAAGCGTGGCGCGCATACGAGCGGGCAGGTTTGTCATCGCCTCAAAGGAGTCCACCGCTTTGCGATAGACCCAATCGGCTATCTGGTTTCCGCGATAGGCAGGCTCGTGGAGCGTTTCCACGACCCACGCCCGTAATGCGTCCGTGCGCATGCCAACGATGGGGACTTTTTGCATGGTAGAGGAATTGTACCTGACTTGAGCCACTGGCGCCCCCGGCGGGACTCGAACCCACAACCAACGGCTTAGAAGGCCGCTGCTCTATCCATTGAGCTACGGGGGCGCGCCCTAAAATTATACCGCGAGACAGGAGATCCGAGCAAAGCGTCGAATCGGCAGGCTATGCAACTGGCGTGGGCGACTTTCACAGTGAACAAGCGGTTCCCTCTGACCATCAGCCGCGGCACGACAGCCCAAACCCAGAATGTGTGGGTGCGAGTGGAAGCCGACGGGAGAGAAGGCTGGGGCGAGGCGTCGCCTTTTGGCATCGGCGACCACCGGCAGACCACCGAAACGATTCTGCAGGGGCTGGAGCAGGCGCGTGCGATTCTGCAAGACTATCACCCCCTCCAGCGGGAGTTGATAGAAACCACGCTGAAAGCGCATCATATCCCCTCCGCTGCGCGATGCGCTATCGATATCGCCCTGTGGGACTGGCTGGGCAAGCGGGCAGGGCTGCCCGTGTGGCAGATCCTGGGACTCTCGCGCGAGCGAATTGTACCCACCTCCGTAACGATAGGCATCAACCCGCCTGAAGTGGCGCGCCAGCGCGTGCGCGACTGGCTTGAACTGACTCATGCGCGCTCGCTCAAGGTCAAACTCGGTAGCCCAGAAGGGATTGAGGCGGATAAAGCGATGTTCGAAGCCGTGCGCGCCGAAACTCCCGCAGGTGTCGCCATCCGTGTGGACGCTAACGGCGGCTGGAACCTGCCAAACGCGATTGAAATGTGTCGCTGGCTGGCGGAGCGCGGCGTGGAGTATGTGGAGCAACCCCTGCCACGCGGGCAAGAAGACCTCCTGCCCGAACTGTATCGCCAGTCGCCTTTGCCCCTCTTTGTAGATGAGAGCTGTTTCGATTCGCGCGATGTGGTACGCCTCGCCGACCGCGTTCACGGCATCAACATCAAACTGATGAAATGCGGCGGCCCCAGCGAGGCGATACGGATGGTGCATACTGCGCAGGCGCTCGGCTTGAAGGTAATGTACGGCTGTTATTCGGACAGCAGCTTAGCCATCACCGCCGCCGCTCAGATTAGCCCCTTAGCGGACTCTCTGGACTTAGACAGCCATCTGAACCTCGTGGACGACCCGTTTGTAGGGGCATCGCTGGAGGCGGGGCGTGTTGTGCCGAACGATTCGCCTGGGCTGGGCGTCGCCCTGCGCCAGATGTTGAACGGCGATGATTGAAGGTCTGCATGCCATCGTGGGGAATGCGGGCATGCTTCCCTGCGCCCCTGAGCATCGCCTGGGAAGTCGCTCGCCGGCGACAGTCGTTGCACCCCAGAGCGAGGCGGAGGTCGCCGCGCTGGTGGAATACGCGGCGAAGGCGCATTTTCCCTTCGTAATTGCGGGCGGCGGCACCGCGCTGAGCTTGCTGGAGCCGCCCGATGAAGCGTGGTGGCTGCTCTCCACGCAACGGCTGAAAGGCGTGGTGGACTACGCGCCCGAAGACCTCGTGCTGACCGTGCGGGCGGGCACAACGCTTGCCGAGACGCAACAGCTCCTGAGCCAGCACAGGCAGTACCTGCCGTGGAATGGGCCCCTGCCCGAACAGGCAACAATTGGGGGGATTGTGTCGAGCAATCGTTCGGGTTCATGGCGCTATCGGCACGGCACGCCGCGCGACAGGCTCCTGCAGGTGCGCGCAGTGCGGGGCGACGGTGTGGTGTTTCGCAGTGGGGCGAAGGTCGTCAAGAGCGTGGCGGGCTACGATATTCATCGCCTGCTCTGCGGGGCGTGGGGCACGCTGGCGGTCCTGACCGAAATCACGCTCAAGGTTGCGCCCCTGCCCCCTGCGTTTGAAGCGGTCGGCTGGTTCAGCACATGGGACGCGCTGGAGCCAACACTGGCGCACCTAATGAGCGCGCCCCTGCAACCCGACGGTATCACCGTGGTCGCCTTTGCGGGGGAGTCGCTGACGGCTTACGGAGCTGCGGTACACGAGTCGTGCGCGACTGTCCCGACCGAGCATGGCACAACGCCGCGTGCGTCCCTGATTCGGGCGTCCGCAGCAGGCGTGCTGACGCCGCCCCCTCCCGTCGTCTACGAGGAAGCCGTGCAAACCCTGCCTGAGCCAGAGACCGAGGTTGAGGTGCGAACGGAGCCTGTCGCCTCGCGCCCGTTTGTGCTTATCGAGCTTTCGGGGCGTTCAGAAGGCGTGCGCTGGCAGAGGGAGTGGTTGCGGACGCAGGGCTACCCCGCCGAACCTGTGAAGCCAGCGATGCTGGAATCGCTCCAGAACGCGCTTGCGCCACGCATGCACAAGTTCATGCTCCAGCTGCTGATGCGCCCTAACGAGGTGGCGGAAGCGATGGTACAGTGGTCGCGTCCGGGCGTCTCGATGCTAGCGCATGCGGGGAGCGGTGTGGTCTACCTGTGGGGCGAGAGCGTGGAGCCGTTGCCGTTTCTGACTGAGCGGTTGCGCCACACGGCGTTTCGCTGGCGCGTTTTAAGCTGGGCAGAAGATCCCCGCGCAGAGCTGCCTCCTATGCCGCTCTCCGAAGGTGAGCGCAGGCTGATGCAGGCGCTCAAGCAGGCGTTTGACCCCGCAGGCGTGATGCCGCGAATCGTGTGAATTGGCAGGGAAAAGGCGCGCCCCCGTTGAATCCGGCCCCTATGCGACTGCTGGCGCTATTGATGGTGTTTCTCGCTGGGGGGCTCGCGCTCCACGCCCAGCCGCTGAGCCGTGCAGACCTGGCGCCGCGACTGATAGAGCTGGAAACCTGCTGGGAACAGCACCGCGCTTCAGAGGAGGCGCGACTGCGTGCGTGCCCACCGTTGTCGGAGGGCCTCACGGCGTTCTTCTCGAATCGGTTGGCCCTGCTGGCGCGGATGCTAACCCTCGCCTGCTGGAGTCTCCAGTCGGCGGAGCCGCCTTCCGATGCGGTTCTTTACGCAGGCTCCATCGGCGTGCGGGTGCGACCCGTGATAGACCATGAGCTCATCGTGCGTGGGCGCGCCCTCCCCATCCAGATATTTCGCTACTACGAGCAGGAAAAAGGCTCCGAAGGGCTGACCCTCGCGTGGCAGATTCAAACGCTGGACGGCAAAACGCTTGCAAAAGGCGACGCCTCGCTTGATGCAACCGCGCTGAAACTTCCTAAAGTGATACCCCCCGACGACTATCGCCTGCAGTTTGAAATCCTGCAGGGCGACCGCACTTTGCGCCGCTGGAGCGTGCCCGTCACGATTGTCAGCCGCCTCATTCCCAACACCGCATTTCTGCGGGAGATGCTGGAGAAGCATCCCGACGCGAACCCGATAGAGCGGGCAACCGTGCAGATGACGGTGGAGGTGCTGAACGGGATAGAGCGCGGCGCCTCCCCGGAGACGCGCTATCCGCTGGGACGATTGGTGAACCACGCGCTGGAGATGGCGCGTCGCTGGGCGCAGAATCAGCGTGGCTGGCAGCCCAAAGCGGGCGACTACTGGCTGAGCGCGCCTGGCACGCAAGGGAATGTCTATTTTCGGCTGTTTTTGCCCGGAGGCTATCAGCCAGACCGTCCTATCCCGCTGGTGATTGCCCTGCATGGCGCAGGCGGGAACGAGCATCTCTTCTTTGACGGCTACGGGCTGGGGCGTGTGCTACAGGAAGCCGAGAAGCGCGGCTGGGCAGTCGTCGCGCCGCGAGCGGTAAGCGGATTGAACCATCTCTGGGGGGTGCTGGACGCCGTGAAGCAACTGATACAGGTGGACGAGTCGCGCATTTTTCTGTTGGGGCACTCGATGGGCGGGGCACAGACCTTTGCGGCGGTCAGCCAGAAGCCCGAACTGTTCCGCGCGGTGGCGATTTTTGCGGGAGCAGGACAGCCCCAACGCGTTCCCGAAACAATGCCCGTGTTCATGGCGGTCGGCGAACAGGAGTTGGCGTTCCTCAAGACCAACATCGAGCGAGCGTATCAGACGCTCAAGGAGAGAAAACTCGCCACTCTGGAGTTTCGGCGCTACAACGGTTGCGAACACTTGATGATTGTGCGCGAGGCGCTCCCCGATGCGTTCGCTTTTCTGGAGCGGGTTGCCCGTAATTCAGAGCGGAACCCCTAAGCCCTCCGCCACCGCGCGCGATTTCGTGGCGACAAACAGCATCTCCTTGTTGCGCGTGTGGGAGACCTGCCCCACCTTCTCGCCCTGCGGGTTGTAGATGCCGATCAGCGCGCCCACATACCGACGGTACGGGCGCTCAAAACACGCCACATAGCCCCACTCGCGCAAAATCTGCTCCAGCTCCTCGCGCGTCAGATAGCCCTCGTTATTGAACGACACCAACAAATGCGACGCCCGAATCGAATGCACCAGATGCGCCATTGCGTCCCGCGCTTGCGCCCGCGAGTTGAACACGCTCTTGCGACACTTTACATCCACACGCTTCCGTGCCACCCCGTAAGTTTCGGGGTTGTCCCACAGCACCAGCGTCTCCCACACATGGTAGTTTGCCAGATAGGAGTGCTGATTGTAGGGCGGGTCCAGGTAGAACAGGTCTGCCTCTAACTGCCCTGCCAGTTCCAGCGCGTCTGCCTGAAAGGCTTTGCCCTCACCGGGTAGCAGGGGCGGATAGCGAAGCGTGAGGGGATTGTAGGCGCGGGGCGCCCACTCTTTGAGGTACGCCATCTGCAAGCCGGTGGTGGAGTCCACTCTATCGGCGGCGAGCATCAGGCTGGTGAGCAGAATCGCTTTGAGGTGGGGGTCGGTGTCGTGTTCGATGGCGTTGCGGATGGCTTCGATACGGGCGCCGTTTTCGGGCATGAAGTAGCGCGCCTCCTCACAGTAGCGCCGGGTGAACCAGCCGCGCGTGGGGGGCAGTTGCATCAGCGCGTCCAGAATGGGCTGCACGGTTTCGGGCGGGTAGCGGTCGCGGTTGGCTTCCACGAGCGCGGTCGCCAGCACATAGGCGTAGGTGTTATGGTCGTTGGCGTAGACGAAGTAGCCGCGCGCCTTGAAAGCATGCGCCACCCGTGCGCTCCCGGAGAACAGATCCACAACCGTATGCAACGGCGCGAACTGGTGTATCTGGCGCGCCGTGTCCACAATCCAGCCAATCAGGCTTCGCTTGGAGCCGAGATATTTTATCATAGGGCTATGGCGAGCGCACGCGGCGCTGGGGGATTATACCATGCGCCCTCATGGCGTGGCGGGGTTCACATGTTCCGCAATCTGATTAACGAGCGAGCCGAAGGTGTTCGGATACCCACGCCACGCGATTTTACCTGAAGGGTCTATCAGCACCGCGAAGGGGATGCTCTGTATCACGAATGCCTGTCCCGCAGGGCTGCGCCAGCCGCCTGCGCCTGACCAGCAGTGGCGCGCCTTGTCCCACGCCCCCATCTTCTCCAGATAGGGCTTAATCGGCTCCTGCGAATCGTCGATACTGATAGTGAGCAACACCACCTTCCCCTCAAACGCTTTCTCCACCCGATTGCCCTCCTGGGCCATCTGTTCCATCGCACCCCGACACGGACCGCACCATGTCGCCCAGAAGTCGATATAGACCCACTTGCCCTTGAGGTCGGCGAGGCGGAACTTGTCGCCCGTGCGCAGGTCGGTGAGCGTCAGGTCAGGCGCAGGTTCGCCCCCACGGGGCGGGATTCGGAAGGTCCCGTACCGATGTTCTGGCTTTGCCAGCATAAAACCGCCCACTACTTCGCTGTCCACTTCGAGCCGATAGTAGACATCTGCTCGCAGGTTCGGGAGCGTCGCTCGCCCCTCGTCGTCCAGCGTGCCTTCAGCAATCACCAGCGTGCGTCCCGAATCGTACGCGGTCAGGCGGTAGGGCATCCCTTTTGCAAGCGTCCCATCGGCTCGGTAGACCTGTACCTTATGAGTCTGGTCGCCTCTGAACGCTTCGGGGTTGGACGGCGTGTACGTCAGCACCAGCTCCGAATCCCCCTCAGCAGGCGCGACTCGCCTGGAGATGGAGAAAAACTCGCTCTGATCCTCACTGAGGGGATCCGTTTCCATCCGCGCGGTAATATCGCCATACAGGTCGTCCCACACGAAGGTTTTTGACGCTCCCTTTGGTAGAGAACCTACCTCCAGTGTGAGACCAAAAGGGACCTCGCCGCCATAGTCAATAATAGCGTCCAGTTGATAGAGCAGGTTGGTCTTGAGATTCGTTGCCTGCGTGGCGTCGAAGCGCACCTGTGCGCGCTTGGGTTTAGGAAGTGTCATCTCCGCGCGCCCTTGTTTCACCTGCTCTTTGGAGATGCGCGCGGCGAATCCCCGTAAAAAGCCTCTATGGTAAATCAACACGAGCAGGGGTCGATCGAACCCTGCGGGCAGAGGAACCCGGTAGCGTCCCACCTCCACACGCTCCACACCGAACTGGCTGTGAATGTGGCGCAATACGAAATACATTAATCCTGTTTCCCGCTCGTACTCGAAGTAATCAAAAATCAGGGACGCGGTTTTATCGTCCTCTTTGATTTCGAAGACAGCGGGTTCCAGGGTTTCGGGGAGCGGTTTGCCCGTCTCGTTGCGGAAAATCAGTTCGAGGGTTTTTGCGCCGCGCTTTAGCGTGATGGTGTAGGTGGTGTCAAACCTGGGATTTTCCAGAAACTCTTGATGTGAGAGGTATCCTGCCGCGGCGACCGTGATGCCCCAGCGTGTACGACGCTTGCTCGCAGCCCTCAATTCCTCTTCAATACGTAGTTGTTCTACATCTGCGTGGAAGACCGCAACCCCCTCGGCGCTCGTTCGTTGCCACTCTTCTTTGAAAATCTGCATGCGTCCACCGCCTGGGAACGGCTCGTAAACGTTCACGGCGGCGTTGGGCACGGGCTGGTTCTGCTCATTAACGACTTTGATGGTGAGGGTGTACCCCGATTCTGGCTCCTGCGCCGGCACCATCATCACCCCGATCCATGCTATCAGCAACAGCGCTACTCGCATCGTCAAACCTCCTCAAGCAAGATGGAAAGTTCGCGCAAGGGGTGAATTTTCCTGCTTGTGAAGGGTTTAATTCTTATATGCCCACTGTTCGTGAGCAGCGGCGGGAAGCGTTTTATCAGCGTGTGGTGGTGTTCTATCGGCAGGCGGCATATGCTCCGCCCAGCCCGCAGGAAGCGTCGCGAGCGTTGGGCGCGCCGCCCGACGCCATCCGCGCCATGCTGAACTGGGGCATCGAGCGCGGCGAGATTGTGGAAGCCGAAGGACTCTACTTTGCCACTGATATCCTGCGCCAGTTGCACGCCCAGCTCCAGAACCTGACGCCGCCCTACAAGGTGCAGCAGGTACGCGACCTCACGGGTACTTCACGGCGCTATGCCCACGCGATGCTGACCGCCCTGCGCCAGCTGGGGTATATATAAGGCGATGGAAACCTTTATCGGCGCACTGACGGTGTTTGTGC
Organism: Armatimonadota bacterium; assembly: GCA_037442385.1. GTDB lineage: Bacteria > Armatimonadota > Fimbriimonadia > Fimbriimonadales > GBS-DC > LDYB01. The sequence continues at coordinate 1,794 of JBBIQJ010000068.1, read as the reverse complement.
TGGCAATCTTCGTGGGCTTTGAGGTTATCACCAAAGTGCCGCCCACGCTCCACACGCCGCTGATGTCGGGGTCTAACGCGATTTCGGGTATCACGATTATCGGGGCGATTCTGTCGGCAGGCTCGCAACACACGACCTTGAGCGCGGTGCTGGGCGCAATCGCGCTGGTGTTCGCCACGATTAATGTGGTGGGCGGCTTTCTGGTAACGCATCGGATGCTGGAGATGTTCAAGCCCTCGGCGCCTGCGCGGCGCGAGCCGAAGTAGTCCCGCCCCGCAGGAACTTTGCAGGCGTAGCGCAATCTAAATTGCTGATGAGAATTCTCTGTTGGCTGGCGCTGGCAATTCTGACAGGGGCGCTGGGGATGGGGCAACCCGCCGCCCCGCAGGCTCCGCGTGAAACGGACACACCGAAACCGCGAGCGGAAAGCCTCGCGCGCACGCTCACGCTGGAGTTCCCCGAAGAGGGCGACCACTGGTGGTGGACGGAAGACGCGCAGGGCAAGCCCCTGAACGCTCCCCAGAAGACCGCCGATAAGCAGCCCACCCTGCAACTCCCCGAAAAGAGCGCCATCCTCTGGGTGCTGGACCCCAAAACGGGCAACCTCGCGCGGATTGAACTTGCCCAGCAGAAAGAAACAAAGCTGAGCCTCACCAGCGAGCGCTGGAGCCATGTAGCACGGGTGCAGGTGAATGTGCGCAAGGAGACCGCACCTGTCGCCAGCGCCCTCATCACGCTGACTGACGCGCAGGGCAAAACCCACACCCAGGTGCTGGAGCCAACCGCCGAAGGGATTGTGCTGTTTGATCGCGTGCCACTGGGCAAGGTTTCCGTGCGGGTGCAGTACGGCGCGGATCAGAGTACCACGCAGGAAATCGCTCTCAAGCGCGAGCGGGAGCAGACCGTGCCCGTGCTGGACATCACCCTCACAGGCGAGGTGGCGACTCTGCCGAAACCTGCCGAAGGCAAGGCTGACCAGCAGGAGACGGCAGCTTCCTCCAGCCTGATTGGCACGCTGATTATGACGGCGATTGCGGGCGCGCTCGCCATCGCCGTGATTGTGTTGCTGGTAAAACTCGCCAGGCAGAAAGAGCAGCCGCTCGCCGACATGATGCAGAAGCTGGGCGTGGAGCTGCCCTCTAGCACGGCATCGGCGACCACTTCGGCTTCAGCCGCGGCGCCATCCGCTCCGCCTCAACCCGACCTGCCGCCGTTGGACACGGCAGGAGTTCCCCCAACGGCAACCGCGGCTCCTGTTTCCACAGGCACGCCGACCCGTATTGTGGGCACGCAGGGCGCGTACGCGGGGGTTTCTTTCTCCATCGAGGCGGACCTGATTACCGTAGGGCGCGAAGCGGGCAACGGGATTGTGCTGGATCAGGACAGCACCGTCAGCCGACGCCATGCCCAGTTCCTGAAGCAGGGCGACACGGTGTTTGTGGAGGACTTGGGCAGCACGAATGGAACCTTTGTGAACGGCGTGCGCATCAGTGCGCCGACGCCCGTTCGCCCTGGCGACACCGTGCAGTTCGGAGCCTGTGCCTTCCGGGTGGAATAGATGCTTTCCAAAGTCCTCTACCTGATGGTGTTTGGGGCGCTGGGGGGCTTTCTGGCGTGGCTGGTCACGGAGCCGTTCACTTCGGACGATATTCGGCGCTCGGTGAACTGGACCGCGCTGGGTCTTTATGGCGCGGCGTCGGGCGGCTTGATCGGGGGGATGATTGGCTTCGCGACAGGGCTGGCGTGGGGCACACCGTTGCACATGCTTCGGGGTGCGTTGCTGGGAGCAGGCAT
>JBBIQJ010000067.1:0-11767 GCA_037442385.1 Armatimonadota bacterium | reverse complement strand
CGGAAAGGATGGAGATAAAAATGATGTTGTCGATCCCCAGCACAATCTCCAATGCGCTGAGCGTAATCAGGGCGATAATGGCTTCCATGCGTTCGGCTCCCTCGTTAAGGGTTGAAGTGGCTGCGGGCATGAACTATACCCGATGGAGAGCGTCAACTCGGAATGTGTTTTATGCACAGTAGAGTAGAATAGTTTTATCTAAGGTGGACAGGTAAAGCCCTGTTCTGCGAAATGTGAATCGAAGGTGAATACTTCCTGAATCCCAAGCCGACGCATTTGCACGAATCTCACACAGTCCACTAAACTTATCTGACGACGATTCAGATTGAGCCATAGCTGCACCGCTGCCCAGTGTTCCGTTGGAGAGACCCATTTGGTAGGACATCGGCAATCACGGTGCGCGCCGCGTCTAATCCCATTCGGCGCTGCACCAGTGCCAGAGTTTCCAGGAGTACCTAGTTGGAAAATACCATGAGCGTGGTGCTTTCCAGCAACGGCTTGCCATTGCTCGCGTGCAGACGAATGAAATTGGTCATTCGGATTAAGCACTGCCAGCACTACCGAGGTATCCAGATAGACGTTCATTCAACCTCCAGATATTCGTCGTGTTTCTGAGCGAGGTCGGGTTCGGCAGGGAAGCGCCCCACTATCGAGAGCGCCCGCTGCTTGCGCGTCTCCCAAGCCTCTGCTGCTTGCTGCTGGAGCCAGTAGGCAACGGCTTCCGCAATTAACTGCTCTACACTTCGCTTGCGTCGCTTCACCAACTGCTGCAGCTGTTGCCACTGTTCCAAAGATAGCTCGATTTCTGCACGTGCGGACATCGTAAGGATCATACTTCCTTTAGGGCGTGAGTGCCAAATCTGAACGCCAGCCAGTGCGGTTTCCCCCGTCGGGTACAATCTTGGGCATGGTACGAGTACGCTACGCGCCCAGTCCCACGGGTTCCCCCCATGTGGGGAATATCCGCACGGCTCTGTTCAACTATGTGTTCGCCCGCCATCATGGGGGCAAATTCATTGTGCGGATCGAAGACACCGACCGCAACCGTTATGTGCCCGGCTCGGAAGACGACATCAAGTGGTCGCTCCGCTGGTTGGGCATCGAGTGGGACGAAGGTCCCGATGTCGGCGGACCCTACGGACCGTACCATCAGTCCCAGCGACTGGCAATCTATCAGGAGATAGCACACCGTCTGGTGGAGGAAGGCAAAGCCTACAAGTGCTTCTGCACGCCTGAAGACCTGGAGCGCATGCGCGAGCAACAGAAAGCGATGGGCGCTGCGACCACCATGTACGACCGCCGATGCCGCAAACTTACGCCCGAGGAGGTGCGCGCCCGCGAAGCCGACGGGCTGCCCTATGTGATTCGGTTCGCGATGCCGCTGGAAGGAACTGTCGGCTATGAAGACCTGATTCACGGCTACACCGAGTTTCGAAATGCGCTCACCGACGATTTCGTGATGCTCAAGTCGGATGGCTACCCCACTTACCATCTGGCAAACATCGTAGACGATCACCTGATGGAGATTACCCATGTGATTCGGGGCGACGAATGGATCTCCAGCATGCCGCGCCACCTGAACCTCTACAAGGCGCTCGGCTGGGAGCCTCCCAAGTTCGCTCACCTGCCCCTGCTGCTGGGACCCGACCGCCAGAAACTTTCCAAGCGGCACGGGCATGTGCAGTTCGTGGAGTTTATCAAAGAGGGCTACCTGCCCGACGCAATGTTCAACTTTCTCGCGCTCTGTGGCTGGAACCCCGGCGACGACCGCGAAATCCTGAGCCGCGAGGAGATTATCGAACTCTTCTCGCTGGAGCGCGTGTCGGACAACCCCTTCGTCTTCCATCACGATAAGTTGCTCTGGATGAACGGGGTCTACATCCGCCGCCTCTCCAGGGAGCAGCTGGTGGAATACTGCCTGCCCTACCTGCAGGAGGCGGGTTTGTTGTCGAAAGAGCTGGACGCGGAGACCCGCGCCTACGCCGAGCAGGTGGTTCCTCTGGAGCAGGAGAAGATGAAGCTCCTCAAGGATGTGGTGGCGCTGACTGACTTCTTCTTCCGCGACGATTACCCGATTGACGAGGCGGCAGTGCGCAAGTGGTACATCCAGCCCCATATCCCTCAGATGCTGGAAGAGCTGATACGCCGCTATGAGGCGCTGGAATCGTTTGACGCCGAGTCGGTGGAGCGCGTCACGCGCGAGGTGATTGCGTGGCTGGGCGTCAAAGGTGGCGAGGTGATTCACCCCGTTCGAGTGGCGCTTAGCGGGCGCACAACGGGACCGAGCCTGTTTGAGATGATGGCGGTGCTGGGCAAGGAGCGCGTTTTGAAACGCCTGCGCCGCGCCCAGGGATGGGTGCATGCTCCATGAACCACAAAGGCGAACGCGAGCATCGGTATCTCCGTATTTTGCTGGATGCCATCGAGGTCTTCAGGACATATCAGCCTCGCTTAGGTGGAAAGGAATCTATCACCTTGGCGCGATTCCTCCAGCAGTACGGAGCAGACCCCTTCTACCACTGGATAGGTTTAGACACTCCGGTGATCTACAGGGCGCATCGCGCGGGCGGCAGAATCACTTCCCTGTACCGCCAGATTGGAATTGGTTGCCAAAAGCTGCTCCAGCAAATCCTCAGAGACCATTTCGGGTTGAGTGCGAATCAAATTCGCTGGAGCTACGAAGAGCCTCAGGCAACGGGCAAAAGCGTCCCTGTAGAACTGGACGCGAAAGTTTTGTTGGATGACATCAGCCACTCTGAATCTCGCGAGCGGTTTTCCGCGTGGCTACACCGTGCTTCCCAACAACTGAAGGATGTGGATTCGAGCCGCCTGAAAGGCGTCGTTTTTGAGATACGACAGGGCTACAAGAGTCGTGACGCGAAGTGCCAGAAGGCGGATATTCAAAGCGCCGCTCGCGCGTACGCAGCAGGATACATGCCGGTGATGCTGGTGCTGTCTGAGCAGATAGACGCAGTGGTAGCTCAGCGCTACAAATTCGGTGAATTGGCTTCTTCTTACGGGACGCCTTTCCGCCGATGATTCCACTCGCTCCACCTACGCGTTCTTTTCTACGGTCGTGGGTTTCGATTTAGCAGGTTTTTCGATCGGAACAGCTCGCGGCTGCAGGAAGCTATCCGGCGTGTTTTTAGGAACGTTGTTGGACGATGAGTAAATTGACGCGGCGAATCGAACCCACTTTCAAGGCGAACTTGAACAACGGGCGACATGGGTGGCTTTGGTTGACGCCTGCGTAGGCTGCTATCCTCGTGGAACAGCTGCTTCGCCAGGTGCGCGCGGACTGCAGGGTGCTGGACCCCTTCGCGGGCACGGGCACAACAGGACTTGTCTGTGCAGAGCAAGGCTTTGCGTGCGACATGGTGGAGATAAATCCGTTTCTTGCTTGGTTGGCACAAGCGAAAATTCGGCGCTATGCTCCTGCTTGTGTCGAACGGGTAAGCGAGCTTGCCCACGAGGCAGCATTTCAGAGCGAGCCCAAGCTTTCTCACCCTCCTGAATGGGTTCCGCCGATGCATCATATCGAACGCTGGTGGTCGCCTCAGCATCTGCATGTCCTCGCGCACCTCTACGCTGCCATTCGTCGCCTTTGCGAACCTGAACCTGAACAGGTCACTCATCTTCTCCTGATGGCATTCTGCCAAACCCTCATGCGCTGGTCAAATGCAGGTTATCATCATCTTTCTGTTACCTTCAAAACAACTTCGCCGAGTTTGTTCACACAGGACGAAGCGAGTCTCATTCTACAGGATTTTGTAGACATAGCGCATCAGGTTGCCTGCTCTGCCCAGAAGAACTTGAGGGGTGAAGTTGAGGTCTTTCTTGGAGACGCACGTAAACTTGAATGCTTACAGGGGCGCCTGTATGATGCGGTGATTACCTCTCCCCCTATCCTAACCGCATCAGCTATGTTCGAGAAGTGCGTCCCTTTCTCTACTGGCTGGGTTTTCTAAAAGAGCCTCGCGAGGTGGGCGAACTGGATTGGCAAGCTATCGACGGCACATGGGGAGTCGCCACCAGCCGCCTGAACAGTATTGAGCTGGAGACTCCCTCGCTCTACGCTATTCTGGGGGAGTTGCGTGCGATTGTGCAGGCTATTGACGAAAAGAACCCGCTCCTTTCGCGCTATGTGCTGCGCTACTTTCAGGATATGCAAACGCACTTTATGAGCCTGAGTCCGTTGTTGCGACCAGGAGCACAGGTGTACTATGTGGTGGGAAACGCCAAGTTCTATGAGGTCGTCGTGCCAGCGGAACGGCTGCTTGCACGGCTGATGGAAGCGTCAGGCATAATTCCTATGCAGGTAGAGCCGTTACGGAAGCGCAACTCCAAGAAGGAGCTGGTGGAGTTTCTCATTTCGCTGAGAAGCGGTAGCATGCTCGGCAGTTAGGCGCTCATTTGCTCCCATTCCCTGATTTGAGATAAATCATCAGGCAGGCAATATCGGCGGGGCGCACGCCCGGAATGCGCGACGCCTGACCCAGAGTGCGCGGGCGCACGCGCGAGAGTTTTTCGCGCGACTCACGCGACAGCACGGGCAGCCGCTCGTAGTCTATGTCCTCCGGGATAACCCAGTGTTCCATGCGGCGCATCTGCTGAATCTGTTGCTGCTGCTTGCGCAGATAGACTTCGTATTTGACGATAATCTCCACCTGCTCTGCCAGCTCAGGGGGCAGGGGGTTCTCGGTTGGGAAAAGGGTGTGGAGTAGGGCGTAGGTGACTTCGGGGCGGCGGAGGTATTCGCGGGCGCTGATTCGAGCGTTCACAGGCGTGCCCCCCAGCGCAATCAGTTGGGGATTGTGGCGCCCACTGATTTCTAGCTGATCAAGGCGTTCCAGTTCTGCCTGAATGCGCTCCCGTCGTTCGCAGTAGCGCTTCCAGCGGGCGTCGTCCACTAGCCCCACCTGTCGCCCTATCGGAGTGAGTCGCTCGTCGGCGTTATCATGGCGCAGGTGCAGGCGATGCTCCGCACGCCCGGTGAGCATCCGATAGGGGTCCTCCACCCCTTTGGTGACCAGGTCGTCAATCAGCACACCGATATAGCTGCTGGCGCGATCCAGCACCATCGGCTCGCGGTTTTGCACAGAGAGCGCGGCGTTGATGCCCGCCACCAGCCCCTGCGCCGCCGCCTCTTCGTAGCCCGAAGTGCCGTTCACCTGTCCCGCCAGAAACAGCCCGCGCACCCGCTTGGTCATCAGGGTCGGGTACAGCTGGTCGGGGAAGACCATATCGTACTCCACCGCGTAGCCGGGGCGAATCATCACCACCTCTTCCAGCCCTGGGAGCGTGCGCAAAAACGCGAGCTGTACCTCTTCGGGCAGGCTGGTGGACATCCCCTGCACATAGAGGTCGTCCTTATCCCAGTATTCCTGTTCCAGATAGACGGGGTGGCGGTCTTTGTCAGGAAATCGCACGATTTTATCTTCGATACTGGGGCAGAAGCGGGGCCCCACGCCGACGATGTGCCCCCCATATATCGCGGAGCGGTGCAGGTTCTCGCGGATAATCGCATGGGTACGCTCGTTGGTGTAGGTCTGCCAGCAAGGCAGCAGCGGACGGGGCGGGTTGAGCGCATCGTGCATGTAGGAGAAGGGCGGGCACGGTTCGGAAGGCACCTCCTGCCATTGGCTGAGGTCGACGCTCTTTTTGTCGATTCGCGGCGTGGTGCCCGTTTTGAATCGCCCGATACGGAACCCCAGCTGGCGCAGGCATTCGGTCAAGCCCCTGGCGGGCGGGTCGCCGAAGCGGGCGGACTGAATCTTGCGCTCGCCAATATGACACAGCCCGTTCAGGAAAGTGCCCGTTGTCAGCACCACAGCGCGAGCCGAAATCTCACTTCCATCGGCAAGGCGCACGCCGTAGCAGGTATCGTCGCGTACCAGCAGCGACTCCACACTCCCCTCCAGCAGGGTGAGGTTCGGTTGTGCCTGCAGAGTCGCAAGCATCTGGGCGGGATAGAGGTCTTTATCGGCGTGGGCGCGAAGCGTGCGCACGGCAGGTCCCTTGCCCGTGCCCACGAAGCGGATATGAGTGAGCGTAAGGTCGGTGTTGATGCCCATCTGTCCGCCGAGGGCGTCAATTTCGCGCACAAGATGCCCTTTCGCAGGTCCGCCGATACTGCAGTTGCAGGGCATGTGGGCGGTACGTGCCAGATTGAGCGTGATTGCCAGCGTGCGGCACCCCATGCGCGCGGCTGCCAGGGCTGCCTCACATCCTGCGTGTCCCGTCCCCACAACAATCACATCGTAGTCCATATGCCGTTTGAAATTGTACCCGCTGGCAGGGGGTATACTTAGGCAGGGATGAAAGCCATCTGCAAAGCGCAGCCCGCTGTTGGGCTGGAACTGTGCGAGGCGCCAGAGCCAACCCCTCGCTACGGCGAGGTGCTGATCAAGGTAAGCCGAACCTCCCTGTGCGGAACCGACCTTCACATCTATCGCTGGGATTCATGGGCGCAGTCGCGTTTGAAACCGCCGCTGATTATCGGGCATGAGTTTTGCGGGCATGTGGTCGCAGTGGGCGAGGGCGTGGAAGGCTTGCAGGTGGGCGATTTCGTGGCGGGCGAGAGCCATATCGTGTGCGGGCGTTGCAAGCCGTGTCGGGAAGGGCAAGCCCATGTGTGCCTGAACACGCGCATTCTGGGGGTGGACACCGACGGTTGCTTCGCGCCGCTGATTGCTGTGCCCGCCGCAAACGCGCAAAAAACCGACCCCCGAATTCCCCCCGAAGTGGCGACAGTGCAGGACCCCTTGGGGAATGCGGTGCATACCGTGCTTTCGGGCGAGATTGCGGGCAGGTCGGTGTTGATTACGGGCTGTGGCGCAATCGGGCTGTTCAGTATTGCGGTGGCGCGGGCGTGTGGAGCGCGCCAGATTTTCGCCACCGAAGTACGCCCCTATCGGCGCGAGCTGGCGATGCGCATGGGTGCCGACGCCGTATTTGACCCCACGCGCGACGATGTACTAACTGCCATTCGCAAGGCGACGGAGGGCACAGGTGTGGATGTCGGGCTGGAAATGTCGGGGCATCCGTCGGCAATCACGCTGCTGACCGAAGCGATTCGTCCGGGCGGGCGCATTAGCCTGCTGGGGCTATTCGCAGAGCCTGTGCCCGTAGACCTGAACGCCCTGATTTTCAAATCCGTTGAGATTCACGCCATTTTGGGCAGGCGACTTTATCAGACATGGGAGACGATGCAGAGCCTGCTGGTGTCGGGCCGGCTGGATGTGCGCCCCGCGATTACACACGAGCTGGCGTGGCACGAGTACGAACATGCTTTTGAGCTGACCGCCTCCGGCACGGCAGGCAAAGTGGTGCTGAACTGGGAAGACGCATGAAGGTCGTGGCGCTGGACTACGGCGAGAAGCGGATTGGCGTGGCGGTCGCCCAGACCGAGGTGGGGGTGGCGTTGCCCGCAACGGTATTGCCGAACGAGATCGAGAAGGTCGTGGCGTGGCTCCGCGAATCGGGCGCCGAGCGCGTGGTGGTGGGGATGCCGCTACACCTGTGGGGCGCGAAAAGCGAGCGTGCAGAACAGGTGGAGCAGTTCATCGATGCCCTCCGCGCCCGACTGAATGTGCCTGTTGAAGTCGTGGATGAACGATTCAGCACTCAGGAGGCGGAGCGTCGTCTGCTGGCAACCGAAACGCGCCGCGCAAAGCGCAAGCAAGTTGTGGATGCCGTCGCCGCCGCGATTCTGCTGGAAACCTATCTGATGCGCCTGCGAAACGAGAGCGAATGACTACTGGCTGGGCGCGTGCGGTGCTTTCGGCCCATGCACCTCTTCAGACCCCTCATATCCCCCGATGGAGATCTCGCGTTCCCTGCGCAACAGCTCGCGGTCGATCGGCGGGAACTCCACCCAGTCTGGCTCCTGAGCCGTCTGCATCGCAGGCACATTAATCGTAAGGAACATCAGCGCGTAAACGCCCAGATAGCCTGCAATCCCCACCCGCGCCAGTGCGGCGACGGTGCGTGGGCGATGGCGTAGCCCCCACTCGATAATCACAACGGGCGCCGCCACCATGATGCTCTTCGCCAGCACAAACGCCCAGACCCCATGCCCCAGATAGAACCGCATCAGGGGGTTGCCTTCCTCTGCCAGCCCCTTGTCAATCAGCACCAGCGTGATGAGCAGGTCGGCAATACAAATCAGGATAATCGCCCAGCTCTCGTTGCTCAGGTACCGCCGCCGCGCTTCCATACGCTTGCCTCCACAGGAGATGTTCCATAAATTCGCGGCAAACTCCATCAGAATCTGGAAACAGGTAGAATTGCGCTCATGCGACGGTTCCATATCGGCAGTCCGGAGTGGGCGCCGCCGCGCGTACCTATTCAGTTGCCGCTGGGCTATGGCTCGCTGGGGTGGCTGGTGCATCTGTTACGCAAGCACAAGGTGGACTTGCTGGAGGTGGATTTAGCGCCGATTGCCCGCGCGTGCTACGACTATTGGCGCTCCGTCGGGGATCTGGACGAGGCTTCCGATTCGCTGGCGATTCTGGCGCACCTGACCGAGCGCAAAGCGGAGCGCCTGCTGATGCCCGAACCGGAACCCGAAGCGGAACCTGAAGCCGGGTGGCTGGAGCCGACACGCCTGCCCGACGAGTACCTGCCGCGCGTGGAGTTCTTACGCGTCTGCGAGGAAAAGCGGCTCCAAATTTTCTTTCGCGGCTATCCCGTAGACCCCGATTCCATCGAAGCGCCCCTGCCTGCGAACGCCGAGCTGCCCGATGCCCTCTGGTTAGCGCTCCGTCGTGTACTCCAGCGTGCATCCCCTGCGCCGACCGCCATCCCCGAACGGCGCTACTTCTCCATCCATGCCCGAATGGTCGCCCTACGCGAACAACTCAAGCAGTCCGCGCGCCCTGTGCGCCTGGAAACCCTTCTGGAGCAGGGGGCAACCGATATTTACGAAGTGCTGGTCTCGTTTCTGGCGGTGCTGGAGCTGTGGCGTCTGGGACAGATTGCCGTCTCGGTGGACGAACAGCAACACCTGTGGGTGGAAGCGGCGCAGGAGAAGTAGGGGTATACTGGGGATATGGAAAACCTCGTCGGAAAGCTCGCGCCCGATTTTGAACTGCCTGACCAGCACGGCAAGCCGATACGCCTTTCAGATTTTCGCGGGCGCTGGGTGGTGCTCTATTTCTATCCCAGAGATATGACGCCCGGCTGTACCCAGGAGGCGTGTGCCTTCCGCGACAGTTTTGCCGAGTTCGAGCGCGAGGGCGTGGTGGTGCTGGGCGTTAGCGCGGACAGCGTGCGCTCACACCAGAAGTTCGCCGAAAAATACGGGCTGCCGTTCCCCCTGCTGGCGGACGAGTCGCATCAGGTCAGCGAAGTCTACGGCGCGTGGCAGCAAAAGTCGATGTACGGCAAGACCTACTGGGGCGTGGCGCGTATCACCTTCCTGATTGACCCTGATGGCGTGGTGCGGCATGTGTTCCCGAAGGTCTCGCCCGCCGGGCATGCGCAGGAGGTGCTGGAGGTTTTGCGTGCGCTGCGGGGGCAGGGTTAGGGTTCCAGTGCGGCGGCAATCGCACCTGCCAGGCGGGCGTTCGCACTCAGCAGGGCGAGGTTGAGGGGAACCGTGTGTCCCTCGCTAAGCTCCGCCAGCCTGCGAAGGAGATACGGGGTTGTGGGGGCGCCCCGAATGCCCTGCGCTTCTGCCTCCACGCATGCCTGTGCTATCATCGCCTCCACCACTTCGGCAGGCATGGCATAGTCTGCAGGCGGGGGCTGAACAATCAGCATCGCAGTGCCCGTGCCCATGCGCTGATGCGCACGCCAGAGGGCACAAATCTGCTCCACTGTGTCGGCAACCGCGTCCACGCGCATCCCCGTGCGGGCGGTGTAAAAACCGGGCAGTTCGTCGGTCTGATAGCCCACCAGCGGAACGCCCCATGTTTCGAGCCACTCGCGCGTGGCAGGCAGGTCTAAAATCACCTTTGCGCCGCTACACACCACCAACATCGGCAGTCGGGCAAGCGCGGGCAGGTCGGCGCTGATGTCGTGCGTACCGCCGCGATGGACGCCCCCAATCCCGCCCGTCGCCATCACGCGGATGCCTGCCTGATGCGCCAGCCAGAGCGTGGCGGAGACTGTCGTGCCTCCCGATTGCCCCTGCGCACACACCAGCACAAGGTTATGGAGCGCCACCTTCTGGGGTGTGGGATGACGCGCCAGATACCGAATCTGCTCGTCGGTAAGCCCCACAATCGGCTCGCCCTCTATGATGCCAATCACAACAGGCATGCCCCCTGCCTGCCGCACGGCGTCGCGCATCTGCACGCCCGCCTGCTCGTTATAGGGGGCTGGCAAGCCGTGAGTTATCACGGCGGTTTCCAGTGCCACACGAGATTTCATTGCGTTTTGACCCCCCTGAGGCGGCGGGCGCCCCAGGGGGCTGGCTTCTATCAGAACCAGATGGTCAGCGTGGCGGAACGCGACACGCCGTTGTAGGTCGCTGTAATCGTTACCCTGCGGATGAAGCAGTACCAGCAGGAGGTGGTGCGGATGGTGAAACTCGCGCTACGCTGACCACCAGGAATAGTGATACTGCTCGGCACGGACGCGGCGCCCGAGTTGCTGCTGCGCAGTTGCACCACCACGCCTCCTGCAGGCGCGGGGGCGCTCAGCGTTACGGTTCCTATGGCGCTGCTGCCGCCCCACACGGAGGTCGGGCTAATCGTGAGCGACTGCAAAGTCACGGAACCTGAAGGGGGGTTCACCGTGAGCCTCGCTTGACGGGAAACACCCCCAGCGCTGGCAGTAATCGTGACCTGGGTTGTGCTGGAGACCTGCTGGGTGGCGACGGTGAAACTCGCGGAGGTCTGCCCTGCGGGTACCGTCACGGAGCTGGGCACGCTTGCCACGGATGGATTGCTGCTGCTCAACCGCACCGTGAAGCCTCCTGACGGCGCGGCGGCGGTCAGCGTGACAGTGCCCGTACTGCTGTTGCCGCCCACGACAGAGGTGGGATTAAGAGTGAGACTGCTGAGCGAGGGCGTCGTGCCGCCGCCTCCTGCCGCTTGCACGGCACGATATACATTCAGGCGTCCTGCACCGGAGGCGATGGTGCGCCCATTATAGGGCTGATAGGGGTCTACATTCTGCTCCAGAATGGTGCGCAGTTGCTGGTTTGTCAGGTTCGGCGCATGCGACCACACCAGCGCCGCCGCGCCCGACACATGCGGACACGCCATCGAAGTACCCGAAAGCGTGGCATAACTATTGCCCCGATAAGTGGAGTAAATGGAAGCGCCCGGCGCCGCGATGTCCACCCACGAACCATACTGAGAAAAGTAGGTCAACTGGTCGCTGGAATCGGTGGCGGCGACCGCAATCACATTCGTGTAGTAGGCGGGGTACTGAGGTGAGGAGCTGCCTCCGTTGCCTGCTGCTGCGACAATCAGGCAGCCTCGATTCCACGCATAGGTAACGGCGTTAGACAGCGTGGTGTCGCCACTCGAGCCGCCCAGACTCATGCTCAGCACATGCGCCCCATTATCCGCTGCCCATGTGATGCCATTCGCAACCGAGATCAGAGTGCCAGAGCCGTTCGCATCCAGTACCTTGACGGGCATCAGCTGTACATAGGCGTTGTAGCCTGAAACGGCAGGGTTCCACGCCGCAACGCCCGCCACGCCAATCCCGTTATTGATGTGCGCCGCCGCAATCCCTGCGCAGTGCGTGCCGTGCCCATTATCATCGTTGGCGTTGGTGGTGTTGTTCAGCGTGTTGTAACCGTAAATTT
>JBBIQJ010000066.1:0-11783 GCA_037442385.1 Armatimonadota bacterium | reverse complement strand
GAAGCCGTTCCTACGATACGAAACCGACCTCCGTCGGCTATTTTTAGCCAGCGCAGGCTTGCTTTGTATGTTAGGAACGGGTTCACCCCTCAGGTTTTTCGCCAGACGGCTGAAGCCATGCCTGAGATACGAAGTCGTGTCAGGCTCCCCTCACAGGCGAGGGAAGCCGCACGCAGGGGTTGTGTGTGGCGGGGTTCGGTTCCCCTTGCAGTGTGGGGGAGCCGGGTCTCATCCCCCACGCTGCTGGGCGATAAATTGGGCGTACCAGTGCGCGCTCCGTTTGGGAATGCGACGCTGGGTCTCAAAATCCACATAGAGCAGCCCGAAGCGCTTAGAGTACCCAAAAGCCCACTCGAAGTTGTCCATCAGCGACCAGTAGAAGTAGCCTTTCAGGGGCACGCCCTCTTCAAGCGCCCGATACGCCTGTTCCAGATGGGCGCGGAGATAGTCTTCTCGCAGCGGGTCGTCCACCTCGCCGTTCTCGTTGAGCGTGTCGGCGAACGCCGCACCGTTTTCGGTGATGTAAAGCGGAACAGCGCCGTAGGTCTCATGGAGCCACTTCAAAATCTCGTACAGCCCCTGCGGATAGACCTCCCAGCCCATCTCGGTGTGAAGCGCCTGCTGGGGCACTGGGCGCGAGCCGAAAGGGCTATCGGCGTCATATGCCAGCACATTGCGTGTATAGTAGTTCACCCCAATAAAATCAATCGGGGTTTGAATCACTTCCATGTCGCCTGAACGCACGGGCGGCGCGAACTCACCCACAAAGCTCAGCACCGTCTGGGGGTATTCGCCCACGAAAATCGGGTCTAAAAAGTATTGATTGATAAATTGATGCCAGAGCAGGGCGACTGCCTGATCCTGGGGGTTGTCGCTGGCGGGTTGCTGGGGTCCCAGGTTGGTCACGATGCCGATCTGGGCGTCTGGGATGTCCAGCGCTCGGAGCGCCTGCACTGCCAGCGCGTGCCCCAACAGCATATGATGTCCTGCGCGGCTGGCAGCGCCGATATCGCGCATGCCGGGCGCATGTTGTCCCATCAGGTAGCCCAGTGCCATCACCACCCATGGTTCGTTGATGGTTGCCCAGAGTTTCACACGGTCGCCCAGCGTGCGAAACATCAGCTCCGCATACTCGGCAAACCATGAAGCGCACTCCCGATTCGCCCAGCCGCCTTCGTCTTGCAGGGCGGCAGGCAAATCCCAGTGATAGAGGGTTGCCATGGGCGTGATTCCGTTCTGAAGCAGAGCCTCCACCAGCCGTTGATAGAAGTCCAACCCCTTCGGATTGACCCGACCACGCCCTTCGGGCAGCACCCGCGCCCAGGCGATGGAGAACCGATAGGCGTTTAGCCCAAGTCGGCGCATCCACTCGATATCGTCGCGCCAGCGCCGATAGTGGTCGCACGCCACATCGCCCGTATCGCCGTTCAAGATGGTGCCCGGCGTGTGGCTGAACCGATGCCAGATCGACATCCCCGCGCCGTCGGCTAAAGGCGAGCCTTCAATCTGATAGGCGGCGGTCGCCGCGCCCCACAAAAAATCCTTCGGGAATCGCATAACGGGTATAATACCCACTCGATACGCAGGAGGAGGCAACCGTGAATAAACACTTTATCTACCTGGCGATTATCGTGGCCTTAGCAGGACTTGCAGCTTACGCTATCTTCGGTTGGAAAGAGCCAATCCGTCAGGGACTGGATGTCAAAGGCGGGATTCGGATGACCCTGCGGGCGCAAGTGGAGAAGCTCACCCCCGAAGAGCAGAAGACCTGGAGTCCCGAACGCATGCGCCTGCTGGTGGATATCTTGCAGAAGCGCATCGATATTCTGGGCGTGATAGAGCCAACAATCTATATCAAGGGCGATACGGAGCTGGTTATTGAGCTGCCAGGCTTTACGAACGAGGAAGAGGCGCGCGACCTGCTCCAGACCACGGCGCGACTGGAATTCCGTTATCTAAAAGATGTACGCAGTGAAAAGAATCCCTTAGGACGCTATGAGATTGTGATAGACAAGGATGAGCACGGCGAAGAGATTGTGCGGTTTCGCGATATGGGCGACCCAAAAGAGCCGGGACGCCTGATTAAAGAAGGCACGCCCGAGTATCTGCAGATTATTCAGAATAGCCCGCTGATTGTTTCGGGCGATGAACTGGAGCGCGCCGAAGTCACCCAGCAGGCAATCAGTCCGGAGGTGCTGCTAATCTTCAACCGCGAAGGTCAGGATAAATTTGCCCGCGCCTCCACGCTCTATCTGAAAGAGCATATCGCGATTGTGCTGGACGAGAAAATTATCTCGGCCCCGGTGATTCAGTCGCCGAACCTGCGCGAGCCAGTGATTCAGGGCAACTTCACTTTGCGCGAGGCGACTCGCCTGCGCGACCTGTTGAACGCGGGCGCTCTGCCTGTCAGCCTGAGCGTGGAATCGATCAACCGTGTGGAAGCCACGCTGGGTGAACGCGCATGGGAGCGCATCCTGCAGGCAGGCGCGATTGGCGTGGCGGGCGTGATGGTCTTCATGGCTGCCTACTATCTCCTGCCCGGTTTAATCGCGGTGATTGCGCTCGCGCTTTATATCCTGTTTGCGATTGCCCTGTTCAAGTGGGTGGGCGTGACCTTCTCGCTCCCCGCGATTGCAGGTTTCGTGCTGTCCACGGGCATGGCGGTGGACGCCAACATCCTCATCTTCGAACGCCTTAAGGAAGAGTTGCGGCTGGGCAAAACGCTGCTTTCCGCGATTGACGCTGGCTTCAAGCGCGCCCTGTCGGCGATTATCGACTCGAACCTCACCACGCTAATCACCTGTCTTATTCTCTACTACTACGGCACAGGACCCGTGCAGGGGTTTGCCACCACACTGGCGATTGGTGTGCTGATGAGCTTCTTCACGGCGATTACCTGCACGCGCACGCTCCTCTATGTGCTGGTGGGGTTGGGCGTGCATCCCTCGCCGAAATGGTTCGGCTTGGCGCGGCAGGTGGGCGTGGATCTGAGCAGCGACCTAAGCGTCGCGCGCGATCGGTTCGATTTCGTCAGCAAGCGCGGACTCTATTACACCATCAGCGCCGTGCTGATTGCGATTGGGCTGTTCTTCTGGTTCGGACTGGGCGGCTTGAAGCCAGGGATCGACTTTGCGGGCGGGAGCGAGATTGTGCTGAGCAAGCCGCTGCCGCCGAATGCGCCTCCCAATGCGCAACCGGAGCCGATTCTGTCCACGATTTCCGAGGTTGTGTCGCTGTTGCGCAAAGCGGGCTTCGAGAAAGTCGGCGCCCAGTTTGCGGAGGGCAACCGCCAGCTGATTGTGCATATCGCCGACGCCACCGAAGCCGACAAAGCGAAGGTTCTGGAAGCGCTCAAGCCGCTTGGGGAACTTCAAGATGTGAGCTTTGCCAGCATCAGCCCGCGCGTGCGCGCCGAAACGGTGCAACGTGCCATTACCGCCGTGATGCTCTCGCTCATCGCCATCCTGCTTTATATCGCGGTGCGCTTCTCCATCGAGGGTGGCTGGAGCGGGTTCAAGTTCGGGATTGCGGCGATTATCGCGCTGGCGCACGATGTGCTGTTCACGATCGGCGCGCTGGCAGTGCTGGGCTCCACGCTCGGCTGGGAAGTGAACGCGCTGTTCCTGACCGCCCTGCTGACCCTGATCGGTTTCTCTATCAACGACACGATTATCGCTTACGACCGTATCCGCGAGAATCTACGTCATCGCGCGCGCGGCGACACGCTGGCGCAAATCGTCAACCGGAGCCTGAACCAGACACTGGCGCGCTCCATCAACACCAGCCTGACGCTGGTGATTGTGCTGATTGCGCTCTGGATTTTCGGCTCGGTAACGCACGACCTGCGCACCTTCTATGTGGCGATGACAATCGGCGTGATTGTGGGAACCTACTCCTCTATCTTTATCGCTAGCCAGATTATGGTGAGCTGGCAGGGCGCGGCGGAGCGCATGCGCGAGCGCCAGATTGCGGCGGCGAAAGCGACCGCAGTGCCCCAGAAACCCACAACAGCCGCCAGTACCCCTTCCCCCTCCACAACCGAAGCGAACGCGCAGGGTGAAACCACCCAAAAGAAGAAGCGCCCCGCGCATGCGGGGAAACGCAAGCGACGCTATTAAACACGCACGCGGGGGCGTTTGCCCCCGCGTTTGCTTCTAAACGCTCACTGCACGGTGGCGCAGGCGACGCTTGCTCTCGTAGCAATAGCGCGTGTCGGGGAACATCTTTTCAGGGTTTAGCCTGTCTTGCGGATTGAACACTGCTTTGACGCGCTTCATGGTGTCTAAATCCGCCTGCGAAAACATCTGGCGCATCATGGCACACTTTTCCACGCCAATCCCGTGTTCGCCTGTAAGGCTGCCCCCTTCACGCAGGCAGAGCGCCAGAATCTCATCGCCTGCCTCCACCACGCGCGTTACCTGATCGGGGTCCGAGTCGTCAAACAGCAGCACGGGATGCAGGTTGCCATCGCCAGCATGGAACACATTCGCCAGCGGTAGCCCGTATTTCTGGGCAATCTGGCTTGCTTCACGAAGCACCTGCGGCAGTTTGGAGCGCGGGATCACTCCGTCCTGCGTCACGCATGAAGGCGCGAGCCGCCCCAGGGCACCAATCGCCTTTTTTCGGGCGTTCCAGAGCCGGGCGCGCTCCTGTGGGGTCTGGGCGCGGCGCACTTCGCGGGCGCGATTACGCTCGCACAACGCCACGACCTCCGCCTCCTCAGCGGGCAGCTCGGCTTCCAGCCCGTCCAGCTCTATCAACAGCACCGCTTCCGTGTCTAAGGGGAAGCCATACTGAAACGCCGACTCGACTGCCTGAAGCGTCAGCGCGTCCATCAGTTCCAGAGCGGCAGGGATAATGCCCGCGGCGATAATATCGGAAACCGTCTGGCTGGCGTCTTCTAAGGTCTCAAACACAGCGAGCATCGTGCGCACGCTCTGGGGGTTGGGTGTCAAGCGCACTGTGGCTTCCGTTACCAACAGCAGAGTTCCCTCGCTACCCACCACCAGCCCCACGAGGTCGTAGCCGCAGGGTTCGTCTTCGTCGCCGCCCAGCTCCACCACTTCACCGTCGGGCAGGACTCCCTGAATGGCGGTGATATGGTTCACCGTGACGCCGTACTTCAGCGTGTGGGGACCGCCAGAGTTCTCGGCGATATTTCCGCCGAGCGTGCATGCGCCCTGCGAGGAGGGGTCCGGCGCAAAGTGGAGGTTCGCATGCGCCACCACACGGCTGAGATGCAGATTCACTGCGCCTGCCTGCGCTCGCAACCGTCGGTTGCGCACATCTGCCCACAAAATACGGTTCATGCGGCTGGTAGCCACCACAATTCCGCCGTTGACCGCCAGCGCGCCGCCCGACAGCCCAGTGCCCGCCCCGCGCGGAATCACGGGAATCGCCTGCCGATAGGCATAGCGCATAATCGCGGCGACCTGTTCCGTATCCTGAGGCAGCACCACCACGGTGGGCATCGCCTTCTCGATGGTGTAGGCGTCGCAGTCGTAGGTCGCCAGCGCAACGGGGTCGGTAATCACGCCGTTCGCCCCTACAATCGCCGCGAGGTCACGGGCAAGGCTTTCGGTGTTCATAAGATGGGAATTTCGCAGTCTTCTGGCGAATTCCTCGCAATTCAGCTCCTCTGGCTTTGCGCGGCGGGAACCTGTTGCCACTCATGTCAGTATAATTGCAGTGCAGGTGAAGGTGGATGACCGTTAAGGAGATTTCGCTGTACCATATCACGCACATTCAGAATCTGCAGGGCATTGTGGAGCGCGGTCTCCTTTGCGATAACAAAGCGCAGAGCCGCAACCCGCGAAGTATTGCCTATGGGCATCTGAAAGCGAAGCGCCAGTTCTTTCGGGTTCCTCTCACGCCCGGCGGCGTGGTGGCGGACTACGCGCCGTTTCACTTTGCGCCGCGCTCGCCATGCTGTACGCCATCTATACAGGTTGTGTGCCAGGCGGGCCCGGACAGAGCCAGATTATCTACCTCGTGACCACTGTGGGGCAGGTTCTGGAGCGTGGACTGCCCTATGTGTTCACAGACCGCCACCCGCTCTCGCCTGCAGCGCAGTTCCACAACAACCCGAATCTGCTCCCGCATGTGATACGCTGGGACATCATGCGCTCGGAATATTGGCACGACACTTTGGACATCCCGGACCGAAAGAGCCGGCGTCAGGCAGAGTTTCTGGTGTACGACTGCCTCCCGTGGGAGTGTGTGGTCATGATAGGAGTGTACGACAGCGATATGCTCCAGCGCGTGCAGAATCTGCTCCAGAACGCGGCGCACAAACCTGCGGTGCAGGTCTGCCGAAGGTGGTATTATTAATCAGGAGGCGAGGATGATTCGGTTCGTGCGCGGCGATTTGCTGGCGGCGCAAGCAGAGGCGCTGGTCAATACCGTCAACACGGTGGGGGTGATGGGGAAGGGGCTCGCGTTGCGCTTCAAGGAGCTGTTCCCCGAAAACTACGAGTTCTACAGAGAGCAGTGCAAAAAAGGCGAAGTCAGGATTGGCAAGGTTCTGGTGTACGAGGTCCAGAATCGGCTCTATCCGCGCTACATTGTCAACTTCCCCACAAAGCAGCACTGGCGCGGACGCTCGCGACTGGACTACATCCAGCGTGGCTTACAGGACCTGGTTCAGGTGGTGCGTGAGCGCGGGATTCGCTCCATTGCGATTCCGCCGCTGGGCTGCGGCAATGGGGGGCTGGACTGGAACGAGGTGCGCCCCCTGATTGAGCAAGCCTTCCAGCCGCTTGCCGATGAGGTGGAAGTCATCATTTATGCCGAGTCCACCACGCCGCCGAGGCCCGAACACGCCGCCTACCTCCAGGCGCTGAACCTCTACCTGCAGATGGCGTGGGTCGCCACCGAGTCTGAGCTGGAACAGGTCGCGCAATTAGTGTGCCTGCATGCGCCTGCCCAGAAGCGTCGCCTGCGCCCCCAAACCCTCGTGAACGAGGCGCTCAAGCAGGGCTACCTGAAAGATTCGCAGCTGGCGCAGGGCACACAAAACCGCGTCTACGCCATCCGCTCCGACGCAGTTCTCCAGATGGCGCAGGAGAGCCTCGCGAAGCACCCAGAGTGGCAGCGGTCTCTGGAGTCCCTGCAGGGGCTACTGGAGGGCGCGGACTGCCTGATGGCACTGGAAGAGGCGGCCCCCCCCGCGACCCTGTACCGCGCCCACGCAGAGACCCCGGAACGCAAGCCGTATTTTAAGGCGGCTCTACAGGCGCTCCAGCAATCGGGTGTTGCGAATCCGCGCAAGGGATAACAAGAGGGTGTCGGCAAAATCGCCTTTGAGCAGGAATGGGTAAACCCGTTCCCGGGCAACAAAGCCAGCCTTTGCTGGCTCTTTTAGCCGACGGCGGTCGGCTTCGTTTCACAGGAACGGCTTTAGCCGTCTGGCACGAGATAGGATTTTTCGAACACCTTCGGGTAATAATGCGTTCCGAAGCAGATAGGCCGTTTAGTGCCTGTGCCGGTCAATACGACGCTTCCACTCGTCAATCTTCATCAGCGCTTCTACGGGGGTCAGCGTCGCGGGGTCTAACTGGCGCAGCTCTTCCAGAATCGGGTGTTCCTCCGCTTCAAACAGGGTGAGCTGAAGTTTCTTCGTGCGCACGGGGATGCTCCCCTCGCAGGGAGGGGCAATAGCGCTCTGCACGCCGCGTCGTTCAAACTCGCGCAAAATCGCCTCGGCGCGCTCCACCACTTCAGTCGGAATACCTGCCATGCGCGCCACATGTACCCCGTAGCTGCGATCCGTGCCGCCCGGTAACACCTTGTGGAGCCAGAGGATGCGCCCCTCCTGCTCTTTCACCGCCACGCGGAAGTTCGCCACTCCCTCCAGCCGATTCGCCAGTTCGTTCAGATAGTGATAGTGCGTGGCGAACAGCGTCTTGCACCCCAACGCCTGCAAATATTCCGCAACCGCCCAGGCAATCGCCAAGCCGTCGTAGGTGCTGGTGCCGCGTCCGATCTCGTCCAGCACGACCAGACTGCGCGGCGTGGCGTTATTGAGGATGTTGGCGGTCTCGGTCATCTCCACCATAAAGGTGGACTGCCCTGTTGCCAGCTCGTCGCGGGCGCCCACACGGGTAAAGATGCGGTCCGCAATCCCAATCTCGGCGCGGTCTGCGGGCACGAAACTGCCGATGTGCGCCATCAGCACAATCAGAGCGTTCTGACGGATGTAGGTGGAGTTATGGCTCACAAATCCCTGCGCAATATACTGATGGTCAGGCTCTACGGAGAGGTCGTAGACCTCGGCGTAGCCTGAATTCACACTGCCTACCTGATCGTAGAAGTCGTTGTGAGAGTGGGGTATGCACCCTATGTTTGGCATGCGTGTTGGGGAGGCATTCTCCCGATGCGCCCGCTTGCGTGGCAGGCGAAAGCCGACCGCCTGATGGAACCGAATGGCGTTCTCGCCGTAAATTGCAATCTCGTAATAGGGCTTATTCTTCACAATTTTCGTGCGTCTCGAAGCCACGATACCAAGATTCAGCAAAATCAGCTGCACCTGAAGTGCCATGCGCTCCGAGGCAGTGGTGAGAAACACATTCCCGTACTTGCTACTCACATAACCGTCTGTGTCGAAAAGCCCTTGCAGGAACGCCACCACACACTCACGGGGCGCCCGCAGAATGCAATCGGGTATGCGCTTGCCTTCCGCGCTCGCGTAGTCCAATCCAATCTGCGCCAGCCACTGCCGAATCTGCAGGCTGGTAATCGTAAAATCTTTCCCGTTCGCCTTGCGGCAGGGGGGATACCCGAAAAGCTCTTCTGCGAGACGACAGAACTCGTCTCTCAGGAATGGGTCTTTGTTGGAAAGGGTGAGGGTATGCGTGTAGGTCAGGGTTCCATCGCCGACTATCAAGCCAAGCCAGTAAGCCAGTTCAGGCGTGAGCTGGCGCGGCAGGCGGTAAGCGCGGAGGTTGTGATGGGAGTTGACCAATTCGGACACGGGCAACTCGGTCTGGTTACCCCATAGGTCAAATCCGCGAGCAATCGCAACGCAGTCGCCGACTTTCAGTTCGCCCAGAGGCGTCCAGCCTTCGCTCCCGTCGGGGCGGCGTACCCAGACCTTGTGTTCAGGAGTACCTTCCAGCGTGTAGCCCCGCCGGGTCGTAATGCGGATTGTGGGTTGCCAGCCGCCACGATAGAAATGAGTCGCTCGCTGCACGCCGTGAGCCGTTTGAACCTCGGCGTGGATTGGAGTGAACTCCCCCACAGGGACGCTGGCAGGCATCAGGCTCTGGAGCGGCACGATGCCCTGCGGTGTGAAAATCAGAGTGTCTCCCACCAGACACTTGCCGCTCATGTTGGGTCCTGTGAGAATAATCAGCCGCTGCTGGGGGTGGAGGTGGACATCGTTCGGCACGAAGGGATGTTCACTATAGCGTTCCACGACAGGGTGGCGTCCGCCAATAATCAGAATGCGGTCCTCCAGATCCACCACAGGACGCGTGTAGTGGTTGCGGACGGCGTTTTCGGCGAAGGCGCACAGCACATCCAGCTCTGCAAGGGCACGGGCGAGGGTTTGCAAAGCCGGCGTGTGGCGTGCCACCTCGTCGCGCACGCGGCAGAACAGCTCATACTCCAGATTATTGATGCGCTCTTCCGCGCCCAGCAGGATGGCTTCCTGTTCTTTAAGCTCAGGCGTGATGAATCGCTCAGCGTTCGCCGTGGTCTGCTTGCGGATGTAGTTGGGGGGCACTTTGCTCAGATGGGGTTTGGAAACTTCGATATAGTAGCCAAACACTGCGTTATAGCCCACCTTGAGCGAGGGGATGCCCGTGCGGTTGCGTTCCTGCGCTTCCAGTTCGGCAATCCACTGCTTGCCTTCAGAGCGCACGGCGCGCAGGCGGTCCAGTTCAGGGTCGTAGCCGTCCCGAATGAGGCCGCCCGATTTGAGGTCGTTGGGTGGGTCATCCACGAGCGCGCGCTGGAGCAGGTCGGTGAGCGTTTCGAGCGGTGTGAGGCGCGGGGCAATCTGGCGCAGGAGCGCGGGCGGGTTTTCGTCCGCTTCCAGCAGGGCGCTCAGCTCGGCGTGGAGTTCGGGCACCAGGTGGAGGCTGTTGCGCAGGGCGACCAGATCGCGGGCGCTGGCAGTGCCCGTGCTGGCGCGGGCGGTGAGCCGTTCTAAATCGGCGAGCTTACGCAGGCGTTCACGGAGCGCGTCGCGGATAAGACTGTGCTGAACCAGCGCCTCCACAGCGTCCAGCCGCGCGTTGATGGGGTCCGGATGGAGCAGGGGTTCGTCCAGCCAGCGTTTGAGCAGGCGTGCGCCCATCGGCGAGCAGGTCGTATCCAGCACCGCAAGCAGGGTATAGCGGCGGGAGCCGTCCATCAGGTTCTGGGTCAGCTCCAGATGGCGGCGCGCCACCGAATCCAGATACATAAACCGCTCCACCGAGTAGGTCGACAGCGTGCGGATATGGTGCAGGGCGCGAATTTCGTTGTGCTGGAGATATTTCAGCACCAGTGCAGCGGCGTCCAGCCCGCGTGTATACTCTTCGCACCCAAACCCGCGCAACGACTCGACCTGAAAATGCTCCAACAGCACCTGTCGCGCGTCGCGCCCCACCCACTCCTGAAGGGGCACGGGTGTAATAGCGGCGTCGGTCTGCTCCTTGAGAAGTTGAATCAGTTCGCTCTGGTCTTCGGGCGCGAGGATTTCGGCAGGCTGAAGGCGAAAGATTTCGTCCAGCAGTTTCTCCATGCGGTTCTCGCCCGCGATTTCGGTGGCAAGAAATTCGCCTGTGGAGACATCGACGACGCCCAGCCCATGCACGGGTTCGCCAATCACGGCGGCGACGAGATAGTTATTGGAGCGGGCGTCGAGCATCGAATCTTCCAGCACGGAGCCGGGGGTCAGCACGCGCGTCACGCGCCGTTTGACCAGCCCTTTGGCGAGTTTGGGGTCTTCTATCTGGTCGCAGATGGCGACGCGGTAGCCTTTTTGCACGAGTCGGGCGAAGTAGCGTTCATAGGCGTGGATGGGCACACCTGCCATCGGGATGCGCCCGTTGCTGCCGTCCTCGCGCCCTGTCAGCACAATCTCCAGCTCGCGGGCGGCGATTTCCGCATCTTCGCCGTAAAACTCGTAGAAGTCGCCCACCTGCATCGCCAGCAATACATCGGGATGCTCCGCCTTAATCCGAAAGTATTGCTGGAGGATGGGCGTCTGTGGTCGGAAACTGGCGCTCATGGGTGGTGGAATTATACCCGCAGGGGGCTTCGCTGGATTTCGTGCCCCAATTTCGGCGAATTTTCTGGCTTTCGAGGCGTGCAGGGGTTGACAGGGGGGCAGGGGTGGGGGTATAATACCCCCCGCTTGCAGAGCGTCTAACGCCCTGCAGAGACACCACCCGAAAACGGGGGAGGCGAGACGGGCGCTATGTCGCGGTCCAACTCGGTGGGCGAATACGCATCGGTTCGTTTACCGTTTTGGATCATCGCCATAGGCGCTTGCCCAGCGGGCATGTGAAAGCGTCTGAGTACCGAAACCGACCGCGCAAAAACACCCCCATCGCCTCCGAGTTCGGCGTAGCTGATGCTACCTCGTACTCGGTCGTAGCCTGAAGGCTACGAGACTGTCAGGTCAGGAGGAACGAACGATGAGTCAGGTTGGTTTGCTGGGGAGCCGACCTGCGCGGTCGGCGGGTGTCCGCGGCTGGCTGCAGTCGCTGGGACGCGCAGCGCGCGATTGGATTCTGCGCGCGGTTGCACCCTCCAGAGCGCAGGCTGTTGTCTATTCCGTTCCCCATCGGTTC
>JBBIQJ010000065.1:0-11951 GCA_037442385.1 Armatimonadota bacterium | reverse complement strand
CTCAGCGCCAGGACTCTCCTGAACTTGATTAACGACATCCTCGACTTCTCCAAAATCGAAGCGGGCAAGATGGTGCTGGAGACGCTTCCGATAACGCCTGCAGTTCTGGTAGAGGAAGTCGTGTCCATCATGGGACCTGCCGCACGCAGAAAGGGGCTTACGCTCCGCACAGAACTGAAAGCCGAGCTGCCTGTCAGAGTGCTGGGCGACCCCCACCGCCTGCGCCAGATCCTGCTGAACTTTGTCGGCAACGCCATCAAGTTTACCGAGAAAGGCGAAATTGTGGTGCAGGTTCGCCGTGTTGAGTCGCAAACGCCTGCGCAGAACCATGTATGGCTCCGCTTTGAGGTACAGGACACGGGGATTGGCATTCCGCCCGATAAGCAGATGAGCATTTTCGACTCCTTCACGCAGGCGGATAACTCCATCACCCGCCGCTATGGCGGCACAGGGCTGGGGTTGGCAATCTGCAAGCGGCTGGTGGAACTGATGGGCGGACGAATCGGGGTTGTCAGTCAGCCAGGAGAGGGCAGCTGCTTCTGGTTCGAGGTGTCTTTGCCGATTGTTCAAGGGGGCGCAGAGGTCCCCGAAGCCAACGCCTCGGCTGTGGAGCCAACCTCTCTGGAAGGACTCAGAGTGCTGCTCGTGGAAGATAACAGCGTCAATCAGAAGGTAGCGGTACGCATGCTCCAGAAGCTGGGATGTGATATTACCGTTGCCGAAAACGGTCAACAGGCGTTGGAGATTCTCGCGCGTGACTCGTTTGATGTGGTGCTGATGGATGTGCAGATGCCCCTCATGGATGGCTTGACAGTAACTCGTTTGCTACGCGCCCGTGAGCAGGGGACGGGCAAGCGTCAGGTGGTGATTGCGCTCACGGCGAACGCAATGCAATCCGACCGGGAGCAGTGCCTCGAGGCGGGCATGGACGATTACCTCAGCAAGCCGTTCACGCTGGAGGCGTTGCGCGCGGTGCTGATGCGATGGACGCCATCGAGATCGGATAGGGCGGCTTAGAAGACTGGGAGGCAGACTGAGGCTCTGCACGACTTTTCGCCAGCGGAGATAGGAGCATGAATCGCAATAGAGGGGGTTTCTGTGGAGGTTGCACTCCAATCTGGAGCGGGCAGCGGGAATCGAACCCGCACCGCCAGCTTGGAAGGCTGGAGCTCTACCATTGAGCTATGCCCGCTCGACGCATAATTATACCCCATCGCTCTCCTCTGAGGCAAGCGATTCCAGCTCTTCTTCCGAAGCCTCCAGCGCGGCGGTCGCACGGAGTAAGCGTTTCGCTAGAGTCTCTTGCGTAAGCGCCGACAGCACCACCTGACCGCTGCTGAGAAACACCACACAGCGCGTGCGACGCCCTTGAGTTGCGTCAATCAGGCGCGTGCCCTCCCGACGCAACTGCTGAATCAGACGCTTGATGGGCGCCGAATCGCTCCGCACCAGCGCCACCACTTTGTCCGTCAGCACGAAATTGTAGAAGCCCACATTCAGCAGGGGCGACAACCCTCCCGTGCGCTCATCACTCATCGCACGCCAACGATTCGACGCCGGCGGGCAACCCCCTGCCTCACTCCATGGGGATGCCCAGCGCGTTGCACAACTGCTCCCGCATACGCGCAATCGCACGCGTATGCAGCTGGTAGACCCGCGACTCGGAAATGCCCAGCACCTGACCAATCTCCTTGAAGGTGAGACCTTCGTAGTAGTAGAGCTGAATTACCCGCTGTTCGCGTTCCGAGAGGCTCTCAATCGCCTGCTGCAGCGCACGCATCTGTTCACGCTCCATCAGCTCCTCGTAGGGGTCTTCGTAGGCGGTCAACACCTCAGCAAGCGAGTTGCCGTTTTCGTTGTCCTCGTCGCCGTTTACAAGGCAGCTATCGAGCGAGATGAGGTTCGTACGGGCATAATCGATCAGGAGCTGGCGATATTCTTCCAGCGAGATTCCCATTGCTTCAGCGGTCTCTTCCTCAGTGGGGGGGCGCCCCAGCTGGGCTTCCAGCTGCACCCATGCACGCTCCAGGGCACGGAGCTTGTCGCGTGCGGAGCGCGGCACCCAATCTTCCGAGCGCAACGCTTCCAGCACGGCGCCTCGAATCAGCGCAATCGCATAGGTCTCAAATTTCACATTCCGGGTCGGGTCGTAGGTATCCACCGCGCGAATCAAGCCGATGGCGCCATGACTATACAGGTCCTCCCACTCCATGCCCGCAGGCGGATAGGGCACGACACGCGCCACTGTGAGTTTGATCAGATGGGCATAATGGCGAATAATCTGTTCACGGCTTTCCATGTCGCCGTAGACCTTGAAGTTGCGCCAAGCGTCTGCAAGCTGATAAGCGTCCATAGCAGCCTCCCTCTATCTTAAGCGGTGTCCGCCTCGTCGTCGGATGGCTCCGATAGGGTTTCGGGGGTGGATTCGCTTTGCGGTGGTTCGGGCGGCATCAGCTGGCTCATCCAGAACGCCCACAGTGCGCCAGCAATCCACCCGACCATGCCCCCGATAAGTCCACGGATGGTGCAAAGCACGGGGTCGATGCCCGAAACGATTCCGAGCACCAGCACCAGCATACAGCCAAGCCCCCCTGTGATGCGGGGCGCCACGCTCCAGTTCATGCGTGTTCATTCGGTTCCTCGTTTGTGCGTTGGAACCCCCTCATCGCGCGGCAGGTTGCACGGTTGGGATGGCAGTTCGGGCGCGCGCCTGCAGAGCGTGCGCGTAGAGCTCGGCATACGCGCCCGCAGATCGCGCCCACGACCAGTCTTCCTGCATCACACGCTTTGCAAGGAGGCTCCATCGTTCCGTTTGCCCAAACGCCTGAACCGCCTGCTCCACCGCCTTATAGAGCGCTTCGGGCTGATAGGCGCGAAACACGAAGCCGTTGCCTGCTTCGCGCTCCGCGTCGTAGGGTGTGATGCTATCCGCCAAGCCGCCTGTCTGCCGCACTATGGGGATTGTTCCATATCGCAAACTTATCATTTGTCCTAAACCACACGGCTCAAACCGCGAGGGCATCAGAAACATGTCAGAACCCGCATAAATGCGGTGTGCCAGCGCGTTGTCGAAACCGATAGTGGCATGCACCTTCGCGCGGTGGCGTTTGTGCAGAGAGCGGAAGTAGCGCTCATAGGCTGGGTCGCCTGTGCCCAGCACCACCAGCTGCACAGGCAGTTGCAAAATGCGCGCTCCTATCGCCTTGAGGAGGTCCAGCCCCTTCTGGTCGGTCAGGCGCGACACCAGCCCGATCACCGCTTTTGATGGGTCAGGTTGCCAGCCACATTCGGTCTGCAGTTGCGCCTTGCACACCGCCTTGCCCGACAGGTCCTCTGCGGAATAGTGCGCGGGAATATGTGGGTCGGTTTGGGGGTTCCACTCCTCATAGTCGATGCCGTTCAGGATGCCCGTTAGCCTGCCTTCAGCGTCCAGACGGCGCAAAACCCCTTCCAGCTGCTCGCCGTATTCGGGAGTCTGAATCTCCTGGGCATAGGTCGGGCTGACCGTGTTCACATAGTCGCTGAAGAGTAATGCGCCCTTCATTAGGTTCACTTTGCCATAAAACTCCAGCCCTTCGATATCGAAGAGCGTCTCAGGCAAGCCCATCTCCGCGAACAGCTCGCGCTCAAATACGCCCTGAAACGCCAGGTTGTGAATCGTATAAACGCTTGCGATAGCCGAATAGAAAGGCTGCGGCTTCACACGAAGCAACACCGGAATCAGCGCCGTGTGCCAATCGTTGCAGTGTACGATTTGCGGAATCCACTCGTCTGCCATCTCGGTGGTCATTTGCACGACGGCATGGCAGAAAGCGATGTAAGCTCTGGGGTCTACAGCATAAATTCGGGTGGATTCGGTGGCGTTATCGAACCATGCGCCCACCCGGAGCAGATAGGTGGGCACAGGCGCTGATTCGACAGCATACAGGGTGGCGGTTTCGTGCCAGTCAGGATGAATGGCAACATGGAACTCGCGCAGGGGGCGGACGCTCCAGCGCTCGCTCTGGGTTACCATCGGATAAGCGGGCATGAGAACTCGTACATCGTGTCCCAGCTGATGGAGCGCTTTGGGAAGGGAGCCTGCCACATCAGCCAATCCGCCCACCTTAGCATAGGGCGCTACCTCCGCCGAAACCAGTAGAACGCGCATTGAACGGTTCATAGAGCCTCCTTGACGACCGAGATACAGGTGGGAGCGTGGCACAAGCGTAAAAGCCGATAGTAGCCGTTCCGCTTACGCTCCGCTCCGCCGTAGAGTGCGTCCGGTCTCAGGAACTGGAGCGGGAAACGCGCGGTTGCCCAACGCTGAATCCGCTCGATAGACGATTCGCCGAGACCTGCTAAAATTATCGGGATTTCAGGCTGGTTTCTGCAGAGCCAGTGGAGTGTCGGACGCAGACGCTCCATCAGCTTCTGCCCTGAATTGAGCCAGATCCAGCCCACATCGGCGCAGGTCATTATCTCCAGCGTGCGCCCGCATAGCCACCACTCACGAAACAGGGCACGCCACTGACTCAATTCCAGCGCCGAGAACTGGTGGGGAAGCCCTACCACATGCAGGCGCCCCTGTAAATCCCAGCCCATACGCCCGCGCGCCGAGTCGCGCCAGTGCCACAGCAGCGTACACGATGGCGCCTGAACCCCTCCCTCAGCGCTCAGCAACAAATGGGCATGAACGAGGGGCGCCCCCAAACGGGTTTGCACCTCCCGCTTCGCTTGAGCCGCTCTGCGTAAACCCAGCGCCTGATCCATAGACACCCTCGCAATTCTACAGAACCGTTCCGACTCCTGCTACACGCTCAATTTCGGCAAAAGCCCCGCATTTGTGCAGGGGTGGCAGGAAAATCGCGCCCACCCTCCGAATAAAGAGTCAGTCAACACTTAAACCAAGGAGGTTCACAACGATGGGGTTCCCTTATAAAGACCCAGAACAGGCACGGGCGTTTGTGTTTGAGTTCATTGATCGCCTGCGGAATGTGGATGTCATCCGTGAAGGGTGGCAGAAGCTGGACATGCTGATTGCCATCCACATCAAGCAGCCCGACATCGATTTCTGGATTGACACACGCGGCGGCAAGCTGGAGCTGCTGACCGAAAAACCGGAAGGTGAAGAAGAAGCCGCACTAACGCTCACGGCAGACCTGTTCCATAAGCTCTACATGGGGCAGGAAAACGCGATGATGGCGTTCACCCAGCGCAAAATCCAGCCGAAGGGACGCGTGAGCGGGATTATGCAACTCACCAGCACGATGCCCCAGGCGGTCGCCGTCTATCGGGAATACCTGAAGGAGAAGGGACTGGGAGCCTGAGATGCGCATCATCGGCGTGGACCTGTGTCTGCTGGAGTACCCGCTGGAGACCCCCTTCTACCCTGCGTGGCTACCTGGCTATCCTCAGACGGCGCACCGCGTGCATCTGCTGACGCTGGAGACCGATGAGGGCATCAAAGGCTATGCCGCAGGGGTCGCCTTCAGTCGCGAAGGGAGCGGTCTCCAGCAACTTCTGCTCCCGTTTCTGTTCGGGCGCGACCCGATGAAGGTGGAGGAGGTCGTACAGATTGCCCGCTCTGCCACTTTTCTGGGACTGCGCCTGTGGTGGATTGAACTGGCGTTCTGGGACATCATCGGCAAGGCGCTGGGGCAACCGGTCTATCGCCTGCTGGGAGGCTATCAAGACCGCGTGCGCGCCTACGCCAGCACCGGCGAGCTGCGCCCAGTAGAAGAGCGACTGGACTATGTGGCGCGGGTGCGGGAGATGGGCATCCGCGCCGTCAAGCTCCGATTCCACAGCGGGGACTGGCGGGAGGATATGGCGGTCGCTCGCGCGATTCGAGAGCGCTATCCCGATATGGAGATGATGGTGGACGCGAACATGGGCTGGCGCGTGGCGGGCATGGCGCCCGCGCCCAAATGGGATGTGTCTACCGCTCTGCGCGTCGCCGAGGAGCTGGCCGAACTGGGCGTGCGCTGGCTGGAAGAGCCGCTGGACAAAAACGACTACGAAGGCTACCGACGCCTGCGCGAAAAAGCGCCCATCTCCCTCGCCAGCGGGGAGATGAACCAGGACCTCCACGAGTTCCGCGAGTATCTCATCCGCGACGCCATCGATATCCTGCAGCCCGATGTGTGCCTCTCCTGCGGCATCCTGATGGGCAAAAAGATTGCTGGCATGGCGGAAGCCTTCGGTAAGCAGATTGCGCCCCACACATGGACCAGCGGGCTGGGGCTGGCAGCGAACTTGCAACTGATGGGCGCTTCACCCAACTGCGAATGGGCCGAATTTCCCTATGAGCCACCCGGCTGGGACCTCAAGGCACGCGACTATTTTCTCACCGAGCCGATCCTGCCCGACTCCGAAGGCTATCTGCCCGTTCCCTCAAAGCCGGGCTTGGGCGTCGAAATCGACGAGGATGCCGTCAAGCACTACCGCGTAGAGAACTGAAAACGCGGCTGGGGATAGCGCCCCAGCCGCCCAACCCTAAGCCACCTTCTCGCTCGGCTGCTCTAACGGATTGACCTGCACCACACGGTCAAGGCGAATCTCACCGCTGTCCGTGATAAAGCACACACCGTACAGCGGCACGAAGGTTACATCCGCGATAAAGAGGTTTTTGGTCTGAACCTCCCCGCGACGATCACGCCACGACACTTCACACATCATCCCCACATACTGCTGTGCGTCCTTGAAAGACATGCTCATACCTCCCCGAAGTGTATTCGCTATAACGATTGTGCCACTTCGGGGCGTTTTCCGTATCGGGGAAAATGCGAGGTTTGGGCTATTGCACATCGCGCCGCTGGAAAATAATCCCCCCTATCAGCAGCGCAACCCCGATATAGAGCGCGACATAACCCAGCTCCCACGCGCGGGTGGGCGGGTTCAGAAAGAATCGCACCGCTTCGCTGACGAAAGGCGCGTCCTCAATACGCCCTGTGAAGGGTGGGCGCACCTGTGCCATCACGAAACGCTTCAGGGTCGCCATCGGCAGCACCCATTCCGACAGCCACACGATCCGCTGTAGGATGGCGGCGTCGATAAACACCACCAGCGGGCGCAGGAAATGGTCAGCGAAGTAGGCAAACGCGCCCAGCGCCACCGTAAACATCAACGACACGGCAGTGCCCGTAAAGCTGGAGCACATCAGCGCGAGTGTGCCGTACAGAATCGGGTACAGCAGCACATAGGGGAGCGCATGCCAGATTTCAGGACGCGACTTGCCCTGTAAATACACCGAGAGCCACAGCATCGCGCTCCAGAGAACCACATTCGCCGTGCAGAACACCATCACGCCCAGCCACTTACCCAGATAGACCTGCCATCGGTGCAGGGGGCGCGGCAAAATCGCGGCGAGGTAGCCCCGCTCGATCTCGCCAGTGATGGCGCCCGCGCTCAACACAATCGCCAGCACCGAGGCGAAAAACTTGATGGAATCGATTCCGAAGCTGGTCATCAGTTGGATGCCCATCTCAAAGCGACGCTCGCTGCCTCCGAACGCCTCGTGGAACGCCTTCGGCAGGAAGCTCAAGCCGTACAGCACGACCAGAATAATCAGTGTGCCCAGAAATGCGCGCCGACGCATCGCCTCCTTGAGCGTGAGGGTCATAATGGTGACAATCGCGCCCATCTTATTTCGCCTCCCCTTCCACCAGCTGGATAAAGAGGTCTTCCAGCGTTTCTCGCTTCGCTTGCATCCCCATCAAGTCACCGCCAGCGTAGACCACCGCACGCGCCAGCTCCGGGATTGCCTTCTCATCAGCGACCTCAGCCATCACACGGTTCGTGTCCAGGGGCTGTACCTTCATCGCCACACGCTCCAGCGCCTCCAGAATGGGGGGAACCACCCGACGCAACTCCAGCACCACTACCGACTTATGAACCAGCAGCTCCTCCAGCGTGCCCTGTTTTACCACACGTCCCTTGTTGAGAATCGCTACCATGTCGCAACTGCGCTCCACTTCCGAAAGCAGGTGCGAGTTCAAAAACACGGTTTTGCCCTGTTGTTTGAGGTATTCAATCACTTCGCGCACGCGTCGCCTGCCCAGGGGGTCCAGCGCAGAGGTCGGCTCGTCCAGAATCACGAGGTCGGGGTCGTGCAGAATCGCCTGCGCCAGCCCGATGCGCTGTTGCATCCCCTTAGAGAACTCACGGATACGGCTCTTGCGGCGTTCCTGAAGCCCCACCAGTTCCAGCACCTCGTCGATGCGTTTGGCAAGCGTTTTGCCGTCCATTCCCGCCAGACGCCCGTGCAGTTTCAGAAACTCTTCGGCGGTGAGAAACTCATGGAACTGAAACTTTTCGGGCAAGAACCCCAGACGCCGTTTCGCCGCGAGCGCGCCTGCTTTGCAGCCCAGCACCCACGCCTGTCCTGCCGTCGGGTATACATTCCCTATCAGGATCTGGATGGTGGTTGTTTTACCTGCGCCGTTGGGTCCCAGAAAGCCGAACACGCAGCCGTAAGGAACCTGCAGGTTCAGGTCGGCTACTGCCACGACGGGAGACACCCCCATAAGCGAACGGTAGACTTTTTTCAGCCCGCGCGTTTCAACTGCCCACATCGGGCGAATTGTACCTGCTTATCGGGGTTGGAACGCATAGAATGCGCCACGCTCGGTGTCGTTAACCATCACGCCGCGCCAGCACCAGACGATAAGGAAATCGCTGGCGCCATCGCCCGTAACCAGCCAGCGGTCCCCTATCACCGCCCCGGCAGGGATAGTGGTGTTCACGAAGCGGTTGAAGGGGTTCACGGCGGTAATCATGCGGGTTTCCACCGTGCCGTCTGCAAACTGCGCCAGCACATACACATAGCTCACTTTGCGGTCCTGGCGTGAGAAGGTAGTGAGCGCGGCTTTGCTGAGGGGGCGGTTGAAACATTGCTGAGGGTAGAGCGGTCGAATCGTGCCGCCCGCCGCATCCAGCGCCCAGAGTTGCCCTGTGCTGGTCAGCACATAGCAGGCGTCGGTCGCGACATCATAGGTGGGGTTTCCCACGAGGGGAACTCCCGTGTTCACCACCCAAAGCCACCGATTGGCGCGGAAGTTGTAGCAGCCCACGCGCGTGCCCGCTGAGACAATCAGATTGCCCCTGCGCACATCGTAAGCCGCGCCCAGAAGCGGAGTTGTACCCGCATTGGGCAGGCGGAGGTTGCTCCGAGTGCGCATGCTCCCCTGTACAACCTCAAAGGAACCGTCGGCGCGAGCAATCACGACTGTGCGAGCAGGCAAAGTGTACAGGGCGAAAACCGGGCTTTCGACAGGACGCTCCAGAACTACAGAAGAGCCACTCGCAGGATCATACAAGATGACGCCCTCGCTTCCATCCACGAGAAAGAGCAGGGTTCCATCGGTCGCCGGCGAGATGTCGGGGCGCACCCGGGCAGCAAGGTTCAGAAAAGTAGGCACTCCCAGCCCTGTCTCAAGTAACCTGCTGAGTGGGAAATAGGCAACGAGACCTGCCAGATCGACAAGGTAGAGGTTCCCGTTCAGGAAAATACCGTGTCCACTCGGCTGCATGCTCACAACGCGGGCAACAGATTGCGTGTTGTTCGAGAAAGTTCCCGTAGTGGTGAGCGGTTGGGGGGTGTAGAAGACGCGGGTGTCTGCTCCATTGCGTGCTACCCACCAGAGCCTGCCCTCTATGAGGGCGGGCGTTGCCGCCATGATGTAGTTGCCCCATGTCGTTGCTTGAGTTGCGACGCCACGAGTTGTCTCTACGCCGACTACAAAGTTGCGTTCAAAGCGCAGGTTCGGGTCTATCCACGGGCGCGCGTTCAAAAACAGGAAAGCGCCATCGGTATTGCGGTCGCTGGGGGCGCGCGCCCTTAAAAAGAGCCGGCGCTGCTCCCCCGGCGCTACCGTCGCCAACATATCACTCACCAGAGTGGCTCTATCAAAGATCTGTTCTGGCGTGAGTTGCTCGTAGAGTGTCATCTGCCATGGGGTCGCGTCGGGTGCTTCCAGCGTGCTGAGTTTCGGGAGCAAAGTGTCATAACCGTTGCCCCGATTTTGCACCAGAAGCGTGAACCACGCATCACGGTCAGTTGTCCCATAGGGAAACGACTCGTACTCTACACGCCAGCGTACGACCTGCCCGACCCGTACTGCGGCGAGGTTAGAAAGTGCGACGGCGTTTCCCGAGCCGTTTATCGCCGCCGCGCGAAGTTGAAGGGTCGTACCTGCCCACAGCTCACCATGTGGCGTACGCGGTACCTGCTGTGCCCAGAGCAAGGTTGCGCACGCGAGACATCCTGCCAGTGCCCAGCGTCTCATAGCCGTCCTCTGCCAAAGCGCACCCGAAAGAAAGGGGTTCAAGCCAAAAACTCAGAGGCGTCTCAGCCATCCTTTGCAACAAAGCAGGATAAGCAAAACAGGGCGCTTTTCGGATTTGGGATAATTATACCCCATCCCCCAAAAATTTCCTGCCGATTCCCAGATCTAAATTGCCCGAATTTCCCACTATTCTGCGGCTCTTATCGCGAACAGGTATACTCATGGGCGCATGGAAGCGATAGTTCGTCCAGAGATTGAATGGAATGCGCTTTTGCCGTTGATGACCCTGGTTGCGACGGCAATAGGGGTACTGCTTGTGGAGATGTTTTTGCCCAAGGGCAGGCATGCACCCCTGATCGTGATTGGGCTTGTTGGACTGGCGCTCGCAGGCTATTTCCAGATCTCACTCTGGCAAACGACACTGACTACTTTTGAGAATCTCTGGCGCGTCGATACGATCAGCGGTCTGCTCACGCTGGCGGTTCTGGGCGCGACGGCGCTTACCCTGCTGTTTTCCGAAGAGTATCTTCAGCAGCGCGATTTACGCTACGGAGAGTTTTTCCCACTGTTGCTGTTCGCCAGCGCAGGCGCCGTGATAATGGTCTCCAGCACAAATCTGATGGTGGTGTTTCTGGGGCTGGAGGTGCTGTCGCTGGCGCTCTATGTGCTGGCAGGGCTGGCGCGCTATGAGACGCGCTCCGAAGAGTCGGCACTGAAATATTTTCTGCTGGGCGCGTTTGCGTCTGCCTTCTTTTTGTATGGGATTGCGATGCTTTATGGGGCGACTGGCAGTGTAGACCTGATGGCGATAGCACGAGGTTGGGGCAACAGTGCGCCAGGCTCGGCAACCAGCACGATGCTAATTGCCAGCGTGGCGCTGCTGTTGGTGGGACTGGCGTTCAAGGCATCGCTCGTGCCGTTTCATATGTGGACGCCTGATGTGTATCAGGGTGCGCCTACGGTCGCCACTGCCTATATGTCGGCGGTGGTGAAGGTGGCAGTGTTTGGCGTGCTGATACGGTTCGTGGAGGGCGCGGCGAGCATGGCAGGCGTGTGGGCGCCGATTTTGTGGTGGCTGGCGGCGCTCTCGATGATAGCGGGCAACCTGCTGGCGCTGGTACAGCGCGACGCGAAACGCATGCTGGCATACTCCAGTATCGCGCACGCGGGCTATATGGCAGTGGGACTGGTCAGCCTGAACGCCACAGGGTTAAGCGGGGTTCTTTACTATCTGATTGCCTACAGCCTGATGAGCGTGGGAGCGTTCGCCGTGTTGACGGTGATGGCGCGTGCAGGCGACGCCACCACGATCGAGGCGCTTCGGGGCTTATACTATCGCCAGCCGCTCGCGGCGCATGCGATGGCAGTGCTTCTGGTCTCGCTGGCGGGCATTCCGCCCACCGCGGGTTTCTGGGGCAAGTGGTACCTGTTTGTGGCGTCGCTGGAGGCAGGTCAGGTGTTGCTGGCGATTGTGCTGACGCTGACCAGCGTGGTGGGCGCGGCGTACTATCTGGGGCTAGTGTTCGCGCTTTATATGCCGCCGCGCGAGGCGGTGGAGCGGTGGCGCATGCCTGCACCGATGGCGGCGTGTCTGCTGGCGTGCGTGCTGGGGTTGATTCTGCTGGGATTGGCGCCCTCGTGGCTCACAGCGCCTGCACGGCAGGCGGTGGAGGCGGGCGCGGC
>JBBIQJ010000064.1:0-12018 GCA_037442385.1 Armatimonadota bacterium | reverse complement strand
AGTGAATGGGGCAGGCTCAGGATGTGCGCCAGAACCGCTTCTACGAATCGCATGACACGCGGGGGTATCGCTACTCGTTTTCAAGAATTGCCTTTACCCGTGAGTTCACAATTGCTCCGCCATGCGCCACAAGAGTCTCGCGCGCAATAGAGTCGGCAATTTCGGGGTTCGGTTGGGGTAGCATGCCCACTTTTTTGAGGTGGCTGATGAAGTTGTAGAGGTTGCGTGCGTACAGCAGGCTGGCGTCGGTCGGCACGGTCGCCGCGAGGTTAACCGCCCCCACAACCTTCACGCCGTGATGTTCCACCATCTCATTTGGCTGGGTCAGTTCGCAGTTGCCCCCGTACTCGGCAACGAGGTCTATAATCACCGCGCCGGGGCGCATCTGTTCCACAACCCGTTTCGGAATCAACAGGGGGGCGCGCTTGCCCGGCACCGCGGCAGTGCAGATGACCACCTCCTGCCGAATCAGATGTTCGCCCAGCAGGTCCTGCTGTTTGCGCAGGGTTTCCTCCTCCAATGCGCGGGCGTAGCCTCCAGCAGTTTCTGCCTGCGCCACTTCGAGCGGAATTTCCACGAATTTCGCGCCGACGCTTTCCACCTGCTCGCGTGTGGCGGGGCGCACATCGTAGCCCTCCACCGCCGCGCCC
This sequence comes from Armatimonadota bacterium, assembly GCA_037442385.1. Lineage (GTDB taxonomy): Bacteria > Armatimonadota > Fimbriimonadia > Fimbriimonadales > GBS-DC > LDYB01. The sequence continues at coordinate 11,368 of JBBIQJ010000064.1, read as the reverse complement.
AGTCGCTTCGCCGTCGCCATCGCCTGTAGCCCTGCCACGCCAGCGCCAATCACAAACACCCGTGCTGGCGAGACCGTGCCCGCCGCGGTCATCAGCAGGGGGAACATGCGGGGTGTGAGATTCGCCGCCAGCAGCACCGCCTTGTAGCCCGCCACCGTCGCCATCGAACTCAGCACATCCATGCTCTGGGCGCGCGTTTCACGGGGCATCAGCTCCATCGCGAAGACCGTAATACCACGCTCCGCCAGCGGCGCGATATACGATGCCCGATACAACGGCTCCACCAAGCCAATCAGAATCTGACCAGGGCGCAGCTCGTTGCGCTCTTGCTCAACACGCTCTGGATTCGCCCCTGCATAGCGCACAGCGAGGATAATTTCTGCCTGCTCTATCACCGCGGCGCGGCTCGATAGCACGGTTGCGCCCGCCTGCTGGTACGCCTCATCGGAAAACTGAGCGGCTGCTCCCGCACCCGACTCCACGAAAACCTCAAACCCCGCACGACGATAGGCTTCCAGCACGGAGGGCACGACCGCCACGCGCTTCTCTGAGGGGTGGGTCTCTTTCAGCACGCCAATCCGCATGGCAAGAGTATACCTTTACTCCGCTGGCGGCTTCAACACGTCGTTCATCTTGCCAGAGCGGTAGCCCTCAAGGTCAAGGGTGATATAGGTGTAGCCCAGCGCACGCATGTGTTGCACAATCGCGCTGGCATGTTCCAGCAGGCGCGAGAAGTCTTCGGGGGGCACTTCAATCCGCAGAATCGTATCGTGGTGGCGGGCGCGCACCTGTCGGAAGCCCAGTTCGCGCAGGAAGCGCTCCGCGCGGTCTACCTGCTGGAGCAGTTCGCGCGTAATCACCGTGCCGTAGGGGAAGCGGCTGGAGAGGCAGGCGAACGAGGGTTTATCCCAAATGGGCAGACCGAGCCAGCGCGCCAGCGTCCGGATGTCCAGCTTGGTCAGCCCCGCCTCCAGCAAAGGCGAGCGCACACCCCATTCCTGCCCTGCCCGCATGCCGGGGCGATAATCGCCCAGGTCATCTGCGTGCGAGCCGTCGGCGATATACGGTAAGCCTTCCTCATCCGCTACCTGACGCAAAATCCGAAACAGATCGGTCTTGCAGTGATAACACCTGTCGGGGCGGTTCACCCGAAACAGGGGATTCTCCAGCTCATGGGTCGGCACGATCCGCACGCGCACGCCAATCTGCTCTGCCAGTCGCAGCGCCTCGTCAATTTCGCCTTCGGGAAATGCTTCCGACTTCCCCACCACAGCGACGCATCGCTCGCCCAGCACGCGATGCGCCACAGCCGTCAGCAGCGTGCTGTCCACCCCTCCCGATAGGCCAATCACCACACCCCCCATTTCTCGCAGAATAGCGCACAAGCGTTTATACTTTGCCCGCAGCGCGGGCGGTAGCGGCTCGCGCGAGTTCACCTCAAACTCTGCCCTGATGCTCATAGCCCCAGAATTGTTTCCCAGTTCAAGCCGTTCACCCGGATCACCTTCCATTCCTCGTAGGGAAAGATTCCCCAGCGCCGTCCTTGTTCCTTGCGGAACTCCACCTCCAGCGGACCATAGCGCTGGGTGTTGGGACCGCTCTCGTCCCACGAGATGCTCACTTCGGTTCGGGCAATCGCCTTCGCCCCGAACACTTCAATCTGGAGTGGCTCTTTGTAGCGCGCACGGGGGTTGTTGATGTTTCTGAAAAAATGCACCAGTTGCAGACGGAGGCGCTGCTTGTCCATGCCGTCCCATTCAAAATCGTCCGCAAGCATCGTCATCAGGGTGTCCACATCCTCTGCTTCGAACGCGGCTTTGCCCTCCCGAAACATCTGCTGGATGCGCTCCTGCGGGGGCGTTGCAGGCGGCTGATTGAACAGGGTGAACCGAAGCCCCAGTAGCACCACCAGCACCGCGCCCACTGCAATCGCCACCCGCGTGCGTGTCATCGCTACCACCCTATCGGATGCCAGACGGTTTTCGTCTCCATAAACGCCTCAATCCAGCCCAGTCCGCACGCCTTATCAGAACGCCACTCTTGGGCTGTGTAGACCGGGCTGTGGTGCAGTCGCTTCACGCTTTCGCTGGCAAGAATCTCATACTCCGCACGCGATTCGGGAGAGACCCCGCACAAGTTAAGCGCGTCCACCTCCACATGCTGGCACAGGTGCGGGAGCAGCTCCGCGTGCGCCCCAGAGAGCATATTCACCACACCGGCTGGCAGGTCGGAAGTCGCCAGAATCTCGGCGAAGGTCAGTCCCACGGTAGGGGTCATCTCTGGCAGCAGCACCACGCAGGTGTTTCCGGTGACAATCACGGGGGCAATCAGACTGCTGAGCGACGCGAGCGGCGCCTCCTGCGGGCACACAATCCCCACCACGCCCATCGGTTCTGGTTGAGTGAAGTTGTGCATCGGCATCGCCACGGGGTTCAGCGTGGAAAGCAGAGCGCTCCACTTATCGCTCCAGCCCGCGTAGTAAACCCAGCGGTCGACGGCGCTGTCAATTTCTTCTTCCACCACTTCGGGCGCGTCGCCAGTGATGGCTGACAGTTCCGCACGCATCGCCTCGCGTCGGGTTTCCAGCATCTCGGCGACCCGGTAAAGAATCTGCCCCCGGTTGTAGGCGGTGCGCTTCGCCCACCCCGATTGCGCCTGACGGGCAAACTGCACGGCGTCGCGTAAATCTTTGCGGGAGCCAAGGGGAACATTCGCAAAGAAGCGCCCCTGCGCGTCGGAGACCGCGTAGGCGCGTCCCGACTCGGAACGCACAAACTGACCGCCCAGCCACATCTTATAGGTTTTTCGGACCGTTGTGCGCATAACAGGGGGATTGTACCCGATTCCATCGGGTATAATCTGGGGCATAGGAGGAACAGCGATGCCAAACACCAAATCGGCGAAGAAGGCTCTGATTAAATCGCGGGAGCGCTATCTCCGCAACCGCGCCACCAAGTCCGCGATTAAGACCTACTCGCGGCGGGTGAAGGAGCTGGCGGAGAAAGGCGAGGTGGAGGCGTCGCTCTCGACCCTGCGTCGCGCTATTAGCCTGATTGACAAGGCGGTCAAGCGCGGGATTCTCCACAAGAACACTGGCAACCGCAAGAAGTCGCGCTTGATGATTGCCCTCAACAAGCGACTGGCGCAGCTGCGGGCAGGTGAGAGCGAATGAAAGCCGACCCTGCGAGTCGTCCTTTCAAACCCTGAGAGCGCAACTCCCATAGAGTTGCGCTCTTTATTTTTGCGCTCTGCTGGCGTGTAAGCCGGGTTCTGTTTGAGCGGGTGATCTCTCTGGGGCGTTCGCTTGCGCGAAGCCTCACGCGGTCCACCCGGAGGGTCTGCGGAGCGCTTCGTTCCCTCCCTATTCGACCTTGCTCCCTGTGGGGTTTGCCCAGCCGAGCGCTCGCGCGCACGCTGGTGCGCTCTTACCGCACCGTTGCACCCTTGCCCTTGCGGGCGGTCTGCGTTTCTGTGGCACTTTCCGTCGCCCTTGCGGGCGCCAGGGCGTTACCCTGCACAGTCTCCTGCGGAGCCCGGACTTTCCTCCCCCCGTTCGGGGAGCCACCCGCCAGCCAGCAGAGCCGGTTAATTATACGCAAAACGGCTCCCTTACGGCGCGTCGTCCTGAAAAAGGGTTAGACCCCACTCTCTCAGACGACGCGGGGCGATTGCAATATATTCTGGATTGATGTCGATGCCTATAAAGTGCCGCCCTGTGCTGCGAGTGGCAATCGCGGTCGTGCCGCTTCCAATAAAAGAGTGCCTTCATAAGGCTTTTGCGCGACGACAATCGGTTCATAACAGGACTTGACCTGCGGGGTTTTCCAGCCGCGCAGCTTCGCCTTCAGTTGTTGTTTCATTGTCTCGCTGACAGGTAGGCGCTCTATGAAGGGGTCAAGCCCCATTGCTTTGGGTTGGTTTTGCAAGTAGAGCCATATGAAGCTATCACGAATCCAGAAACCTGCATCCTCAACCGCGGCGGCAAGGCGATGGTAGAGACGTGGGCTGAAAAAGCAGAAGAAGTAACCGCCAGGCTTCAGGATGCGGAAAAGCTCCTGCGCTACTCTGAGGAACCACCGATAGAACTCGCGCCCCTGATTGGGGTCAAACTTCATGCCTGGGGGCAAGTGAGTGATAACTCGTTGGCTGGGCAAACGCTTCTCCACCTGCTCCAGACTCCACTGGTTATCCAGTTTGTCCAGAAAGTATGGCGGATCGGTTACTACGGCATCCACAAACTCCGAAGGCATTTCAGAAAGCACCTGAAGTGCATCGCCGCAGATAAGCTGGTCAACCCAATCGTGAACTGTTTTCATGAAGAGTCACCTCCTAACTGCTTCATGAGAAAATCCTTCAGCTTCTCAACTTCCGTCTCAGGCAAATAGCGCTTCCTGATTGAACTTATAATAACCTCTGCCTTCGCAACACCAACGACACGCCCCCGCTGGTCGTAAACCCATTTGTCCCTGTCCGCACGATTGCACTGTTCACACTGGGGAATTATATTATCGCCTGCCAACGGCTTATGCGGATTTTTATGGGCTTTCTGTAAGCGCGTTTTTACTCCGGGGTATCGTGAATTCTCTTCACCCTCTTTCGAACCGCAGGTAGCACAGCGATACCTATATTCTTTTTTAATATTTTCAAAGTCAATGTTCTCAACCTTTTGTCTCTTTGGTGTCCAGCTGGGATGTGGTCTTTCCAAAGTCACCAACCGATATGCGTTCTTTGGGGCATTTTTCAACTCTTTCTTACTGAGACTATTCCCGCGTCGAGAGGACACAATGTAGAAGCCCTTCTGCATTCCCAGATGTCTGCCCTCTTGCACATCGGGGGCTTCAGGAAGGTGCTTACGAATGAACTCTGTAAGTTCTTTTTTAGTCACCCACTGAGTTTCGTCTCAATCCCTTGCACAAGGGCGGTCCTTCGGGACCCTACGCGCTAATTCTATCTCATTTTGAACCCAAATTGCAAGAGCCAATTCCGAACCCCTGACTCATGAGTCAAATTTTGACGATTCTGGGGGAGGTTCAGAATCGTTCGGGTTCCCGAAGTCCGCGAAGTTGACAGTTTCCAGAGGGTACAATTTCCGCACTATGGGAACCCTGTTGCTTATCGGTGCGGACAGTACTATTGGTCAGAATGTTGCTAAGGCGTTTATAGAGGACGAGTGGCAGGTGTTCGCAATTGGGCGCCATCCAGAGCGCTTTGCGAACGGCGTTCACTTTGCGCACGCGATTAGCGATGTAAGCGACCCCAACTCACTCACCCAGGCACGCGACGCCCTGCACAATTTCCTGCAATCGAGTGGGAATCCCCCCATTGAGGTGGTGGTCTACACGGTTGGCGATATTCTCGCGCGCAAAGTAACGGAGATGTCGCCCGAAGAGTGGCTCCGCATTCTGAATGCGAATCTGACGGGGGCGTTTCTGTCGACGCATCTCTTCGCGCCCCTGTTTTCCGCCGAGCCGTATCTATTTTATGTGGGGGCGCTCACCGAGAAGCTCATTCTGCCCGGTCTGAGCGCCTATGCCAGCGCGAAAGCGGGGCTGGAGGTGTTCACGCAGGTGCTGGCGAAAGAGAACCCGCGCTGGCGTATCACCATCGTGCGCCCTGCGGCGGTGGCGACCCGATTCTGGGAGCGCGTGCCCTTCCGCCTGCCCCCGAACGCGCTGGACGCCGAAACCGTGGCGCTCCGTATCCTGGAAGCCTACTATAACGAGCAGAAGGGCACGCTGGACATCTTACCGGGATAGAACCGCCACGCCACAGGCTTGCCCTCGGCGTGCCCACAAATGCCGTAATGCCCCACCACCCCTCGCTCAACACTACGAGTGAGGGAGGTACGCCTACCCTACCGTATCTCTAACGGAGCCGCAAAGCGTAGGGTGTTGCCATCGGGGTCTTTGAGAGTCATCTCCCGACGCCGCCACGGGGTCTCTTTGGGAGGTTCCGGCTGCACCACCCCGCGCTGGCAGACCTCCTGATAAAAGGCGTCCAGATTGTCCAGCACGATATACGCCGCGCCACCGACCTGACAATCGCCTGCATGTTCGGTCAGGAACAGGGCGCGCCCCTCACGGCTCACCTGTGCAAAAACGGGCATCTCTGGGGCAAATTGGTGAGTCCAGTCCACCTGAAAGCCCAGTCCCTCCACATAGAAGCGGTGCGCACGACTCCAGTCTGTGATGCGCAGCTGCGGGAAGACATTTTGGATGGATTGGGATGTTGTCATTTTATCCTCCTAACGGACGCCAGCGGTGATGTTCCGAATCCAGAATGCGCGTTGCTTCTTCGGGCCCCTCGCTGCCAGCGGGATAGGTCGGCAGGGGGCTATCATCGCTCTGCCACGCTTTGAGGATGGGGTCTAACACGCGCCACGCCCACTCCACCTCGTCAAAGCGCAGGAAATGCTGGCGGTTGCCCTCCAGCACATCCAGCAGCAGGGTGGTGTAGGCGTCGAACCCTTCCTGATGGGGTTCGCGATAGGCGGCGCGTAGCACGATTGTGCGCGGGGTCAGCTCCAGCCCTACCTTTTTTGCCTGCGCCACCAGCGAAATCGCTTCCGAAGGCTTCATCTCAAAGATAAACCAGTTCGGCTCCAGCCGATCTAGCGGAGTCTCACGAAACAGATGCAGGGGCGGCGTCTTGAACTGAATTGCGATCTCGCTCCGGTCGGCGCTGAGGCGCTTGCCCGTGCGCAGGTAGAACGGCACGCCGCGCCACCGCCAGTTGTCCACATAGAGCTTTACCGCCGCGTAGGTCTCGGTCGTGGAGGTGCGGGGAATCCCCTCCTCTTCCAGATAGCCGGGCACGCGCTCGCCCTTGACCACGCCTGCGGTATACTGCGCCCGCACCGCGAAGGCGTTCACGGCGCTGCGCGGAATCGGGCGCACGCTCTTGAGAACCTTTACCTTCTCCGTGCGCAGGTCGTCATACACCAGGCTGGAGGGGGGTTCCATCGCGGTCAGGGTGAAAAGCTGGATCAGGTGATTTTGCACCATATCGCGCAGGGCGCCTGCCTGGTCATAATAACTGGCGCGCCCTTCCAGCCCGGCGGTCTCCGCCGCGGTAATTTGCACATGCTCCACATGGTTGCGGTTCCACAGCGGCTCCAGCAGCAGGTTCGCAAAGCGGAACACGAGAATGTTCTGGACGGTCTCCTTGCCCAGGTAGTGGTCAATCCGAAAAATCTGCTCTTCACGCCAGTGGGCGCGCACCTGTTGATCCAGCGTGCGAGCGCTCTCGATATCGTAGCCGAAGGGTTTCTCGATGACCAGCCGACGGTAGCCGTGGGTTTCATCGTGGAAGCCGAGTTGTGCGAGCAGCTCCGCCGCGTGCGCGAACACCCCCGGCGGCAACGCCAGATAGAACACAGCGTTCGCCCTGAGCCAGGCGTTCAGCGGCTCAAGGCTTTTCTCATCCAGCCCGCCCTGCACATACGCCAAAAAGCGCGGGGTGAACTGTTGCCAGCCGTCCAGCTTTTTGCCTTCTGCCCGAAGCGACTGTTCCACCTCGCTCAGGTACTGCTCCAGTGTGTAGGGGCGTCGTGCGTAAAGCAGAATCCGTACGTTTCCGGGGAGCATGTGGGCGCGACAGAGTTGATACAGCGCGGGAATGAGCAGGTTCCGGGCGAGGTCGCCTGTCGCCCCGAAAATCACTATCACGGTTTCCTTCTCAAGTGTTGTACGCATCGCGCTCTCCATCGCAGCTACCGTTGTTGATGAGCGGAGAGAACCCTCGCGGGCGGGCTCTGGAAAGTTTCATAGGCAGTGGTGATGGGCTTCGTGAAGGTGATGGGGCGGACGCCGATCCAGAAAATCAACGCAATCAGGGGCAACACCAGCGCCGCCTCATGGGGACGCAGGTCGGGGATTCCGCGCAGGCGTTCCGGAGTCGGTCCGTAAAACGCCCGCTGGAACATCCAGAGCATGTAGACCACCGATAGCACCGTGCCCAGCGTGCCCAGCACCACCCAGACCATCGGCACACTGCCCGCCTGCGCCGACTGGAACGCGCCCAGCAAACACAAAAACTCGCCCACAAAGCCGTTCGTGCCAGGCAACGCCACCGACGCCAGCAACACAATCAAAAACAGGGCAGAAAAGAGGGGCATCTGCTGCTTGAGACCGCCAAGCCGATCCACATCCAGCGTGCGCGTGCGCAACTCCAGAAAACCCAGCAGCAGGAACATCGCGCCCATCGTTACGCCGTGATTAATCTGTTGAAGCACGCTGCCGACAAAGCCCTGCTCGTTCCGGGCGAACAGCCCCATCATAATGAACCCTGCATGGCTCAGCACGGCATAGAGCGCGACCTGGCGCATATCAAACTGCATCGCTGCCAGAATCGCGGCGTAGACCACGGCTGTTGCGGCGAGTGCCATCCCCAGCGGAGCAAACGCCTGCGCCTCTTCAGGAAACATCGGCAGCGCAAAGCGCAAAAAGCCATACGCGCCTGTCTTGAGAAACACCACCACCACAGGCAACGGCGCCTCGCCCATCGCCTGCGGCCACCATGTGTGAAACGGCACCAGCGGCAACTTCACCGCAAACGCAATCGCAAAGCCCAGAAAGAGCCATGTGCGTAAATCCGCTGCCACACCCCCCTGACGCAGAAACTCCTGCAGGCGCATCAGCTCAAAAGTCATCACATTCGTCGCCTTGTAATGCTCGAACGCCAGCACAATAGATGCCAGTAGCATAAACAGCGAGCCGAAGAAGGCGTAAAGGAAGAACTTGAGCGCCGCGCTTGCCCGGTCGCGCCCACCCCAGAGCGCAATTAGAAAGTAGGTCGGCACCAGTGTCAGCTCAAAGAAGACATAAAAAAGAATCAAATCCAGCGCCATAAAAACGCCCAGCAGCGCGCTCTCCAGAAGGAGCATCAGAATCAGAAACTCTTTCACGCGCTCCGTGATACTGAACGAGAAAAAGAGCGCCAGCACGCTCAAGAGAGCGGTCAACGCCACCAGCCACAGACTTACACCATCCACACCGAGCAGGTATTGCACGCCATAGTCTGGCAGCCAGTCCATGCGCTCCATGAACTGGTAACGGGGATCGGTGGGGTCAAAACTCGCCACCAGCACGCCTGCCAAACCCAGCGTAATCAGCGCAAAGACGCATGCAATCCCCCGCGCCATCAGTTCCTGACGACGGGGAACCCACAGCAGCACCAAGGCGCCGATTACCGGCATCCAGAGAGTCCAGCTCAGTATTTTGGTTGCCCACTCCATGGCGAGGCAATTGTACCCGTTTTCACTTGCCTGCCTCGCGCAGGCGGCTGGCAACCGCTGGAATCACCTGCGCCCGCAGGTGGATGCCCTCTTCTTTGTAGTCCACCGACAGCACGAAGCCGTATTCGTAGCACTCGGCAAGTAGCGCGGTTGCGCTGTAGGGGAGCCACACATCCACACTGACCAGCATGGAGCGAATCGTATGTACCAGCCGATCCATCAGGTGGGGAATGCCCTGCGCCTGACGCGCCGCAATGTAGACCGAGTTGGGCGTTTCGGCAACCAGCTGGGTGAGCCATGCCCTGTCGCTCACCCTGTCCGCCTTGTTGAATACGGTAATCACAGGCTTCTGGTCTACGCCCAGCTCCACGAGTGTGGTCTCCACCGCGTCGCGCTGCAGCTCCCAGTGCGGGCTGGAGATGTCAATCACATGAATCAGAAAGTCCGCCTCCTGCACCTCTTCCAGCGTGGCGTAAAACGCCTCCAGTAGCATTGGGGGCAGATTCTCCACGAATCCGACGGTATCGGTCAGCAGCACCGACCAGCCGTCGGGCAACACCACGCGGCGGGTGGTGGGGTCCAGTGTAGCGAACACGCGGTTATCCACTAACACCTCCGCACCCGAAAGCACGTTCAGCAGCGTGGACTTGCCCGCATTCGTGTAGCCGACAATCGCGCCATGCGGGAATGGGAGCTTGCGTCGGGAGCTGCGCTGGTGGGCGCGTTTGCGGCGAACCTCCTCAATCTCCTGGCGCAGGTGGGCAATTCGCTCCCGCACGCGACGCTTGTCAATCTCCAGTTTGGTCTCGCCGGGACCGCGCGTGCCGATGCCGCCTCCGAGTCTCGAGAGCGCCGTGCCCAGCCCTGACAGGCGCGGCATCAGATAGAGCAGTTGCGCCAGCTCCACCTGCAGAGCGCCTTCGCGCGTGCGGGCGCGCTGGGCGAAGATGTCCAGTATCAGCTGGGTGCGGTCAATCACGCGGGTCTGGGTGATTTCCTCCAGATTCCGCTGCTGAACGGGGGTAAGCTCTGTGTCGAAGATAATCACATCCGCCTGCTTTTCGCGAGCGAGCGCGAAGAGTTCCTCCGCCTTGCCGCGTCCGATGGCAGTGGCGACATCGAGCGCGTGGCGCTTCTGGCGCATCTCGGCGATGAGTTTCACCCCTGCCGACTGCGCCAGCGCACGCATCTCTTCCGTCCAGTAAGCTTCCTCATCCCCCATTTCAGGGTGGCAAAACACCAGCACCGCGCGTTCTGGTGTGCCCACTTCGCTCATTCGGTGCGCGATGGGGGTTCACCTCCTGCACTCAGTTCCAGCTTTGCCACGCGCCGCTGATGACGCGGCTCGGCGCTGAAGGGTGTTTGCAGAAACGCCGCCACAATCCCTTTGGCGAGTTCCTCCCCGACGATGCGGGCGCCCATACACAACACATTCGCGTCGTTGTGAGCACGCGCCAGCGCAGCAGACACTGGGTCGCTGGCATGCGCCGCGCGAATCCCTCTGCGTTTGTTCGCTGCGATGCACATACCAATCCCCGTGCCGCAGATGAGAACGCCCAACGCTTCGGGAAGCTCTGTCAGGCGTGCAGTGAGCGCGTGCGCCACATCGGGGTAATCCGCAGGCGACTCGGAATATACGCCGACATCTTCCACGCGGTAGCCCTGCTCCTGAAGATACGCCTTCAGCGCCTCTTTGAGCCTGTAGCCTGCATGGTCAGAACCGATCAGCACTGTTCTCATCGTCTCTCGGTCCCGTCAGCGGAGGCGCGCATCGCCGCGGCGCCTGCTAATGGCGCATTCAACTTCTCCCGAAGCACCTCCAGCGCTTTCTGGAGCTGCTTGTCTTTAGAGCGGTCCTCGTCGGTAATGCGCCAGTTCTCGTCGGCTTTGACCTCAATGTCGGGTTTCAGCCCGCCCACGCGCTTGCCGTCCACAATTTTCGCGTTCAGGTCGGTGCCGTTCGGCGTGAGATACTTGGCAGTGGTAATCGCGACGGCGGTCTCTTGCGAGGTGGGAATCACGGTTTGCACCAGCCCTTTCCCGAAGGAGTCTTCACCAACCAGGATTGCCACCTTGTGGTCCCGAAGCGCGCCCGCGACAATCTCCGAGGCGCTGGCGCTGCTGCCGTTTATC
>JBBIQJ010000063.1:0-12031 GCA_037442385.1 Armatimonadota bacterium | reverse complement strand
CATGCTCACCAAATACGAGTCGCACACGCTTTGCAGGTCGTAGCTGAACACCTTGCTGATGGCGTTGAACGCCTTGAGGGCGAACTCGTCCCTTTCTGGGAAGCTTTCGCGAAGCGCTTCGCGTACAAGGTCGTAGTAAAGTGTGTAGCTGCCGAGGTACCATTTCTGGGGCAGGTCAATCTGGTCGTGGATCCAGCCTATTTTGAGACGCCGTTCAAAGTAGTCCACGCCGAAGTTGCCGCCCGTGGCAGCCTCGCGGAAAATCTGGCGGAAATATTCCGCCTGGGTTTTCTCCAATCGGGCGCGGACTTGCTCCAGCGTGATGCCCTTTTGCTGAGCGTATTGCTGGAAGAAAGCGCGGGTTTCGGAAAAGCTGAACTGGTGGTCGTAGAAGGCTCTGGCGATTTTCGGGGCGTGTTCCTCTGCCCACGACAGCAGCTCGCGCAGAATCTCGATGTCTTCGCGCGTGAGCCGAATGAACTGCTTGCGTAGATTCAGGTTCTCCTCGTTAATCCGATAAAGCTTGCACAATTCTCCCATAAGAATTCACCTCCGCGTCTCAGGCGGCGGTGAACTGGCTGAGCGCATTGAGGTCGAAGATTTCGGGCAAGTTGAGCAGGATCAACACGCGATCACCCAGTTGTACCAGACCGCTGAGGAACTTCTGGGTGGCTTCCGAGGCGACAGGGGGCGGCGGTTGGATCTGGTCTACGGGCACATCTGCGACATCAGAGACCGAGTCGACTCGCAAGCCGAAGGTTTTGCCCTGTACCTGCACGACGACCACGACGGTGTTTTCTTCGTCGGGTTGGGGTTCGATTTCGAAGCGGGTGCGGGCGTCTAACACGGCGATAATGTTGCCCCTGAGGTTCATCACGCCCAGCACATAGGGGGGCGCGTTGGGCACGCGGGTAACGGGCGTGAAGGAGCGGATTTCCTGCACCTGCAGGAGCGGGATGGCGTAGCTTTCGTTGCCAATCTGGAACACCAGATATTTCTCGGTGTTCGCATCGACGACCGACTTGGTTTCAGGAGTGCTTACCGTCTGCATTTTTCAACCTCCTGGCAAGATTATCGGCATCGCGGGGGACTCTCTTGAGAGTGAGCGGGTATCCTTATGGCGGAGGGAGACAGACGATGGCACAGCGTGTGTGGAATTTCTCGGCAGGACCTGGCATGTTGCCGCTGAGCGTGCTGGAGGAAGCCCAGCGCGACCTGCTGGCGTTGCCGGGCGTGGGCATGTCGGTGCTGGAAATCAGCCACCGTTCCAGGTGGTTTGACGCGATTATTGGGGAGGCAGAGCAGAACCTGCGCGCGTTGTTGCGGATCCCGTCTCACTATAAGGTGCTGTTTTTGCAGGGGGGCGCGAGTTTGCAGTTTGCGATGGTTCCGATGAACCTGCTTGCGGGTGGCTCAGCGGACTATCTCATCACGGGTTCATGGGGCGAGAAAGCCTACAAAGAGGCGGTGAAGGTGGGCAAAGCGCGTGTCGCGTGGAACGGCAAAGCGGAAAACTACACCCGCGTTCCGCGCCCTGACGAACTGGAGCTGGACCCCAACGCCGCCTATGTGCATTTCACCTCCAACGAGACGATACAGGGCGTGCAGTTCCCTGCGGAGCCGCCTGTGGGCGATTGCCCGCTGGTGTGCGACGCCTCGTCGGATTTTCTTTCGCGCCCCATCCCGATTGAGCGATATGCCCTGATTTATGCAGGCGCCCAGAAGAACGCGGGCCCTGCGGGAGTCACGATTGTGATTATCCGCGAGGACATGCTGGCGCGCACGCCCGAAAACATGCCCGCGATGTTAGATTATCGCCTGCAGGCGGAGAACCGCTCGCTGTATAACACGCCGCCCGTGTTCGCCATCTACATGGTGATGCTGGTAACGCGCTGGTTGCGCGACACGATTGGCGGCCTGGAGCGCATGGAGCAGATTAACCGCGAGAAGGCGAGCTTGCTGTATGAGGTGATAGACCAGAGCGGTGGCTTCTATCGGGGGCATGCGCACCCTGAGTATCGCTCGATGATGAATGTTACCTGGCGCCTGCCCTCCGAAGAGCTGGAGAAGGAGTTTCTCAAGGAAGCGGAGACGCAACAGCTGTACGAGCTGAAAGGGCATCGCTCCGTGGGTGGCTGTCGCGCTTCTATTTACAACGCCATGCCGCTGGAGGGCGTACGCGCCCTGCGCGAGTTTATGCTGGACTTCTGGCGACGGAAGGCGTGAGGGGCAAGCCGCCCCGCACACGCCTCACTGGGCAGCGGTGCAGGGACCGTAGATAAACCCCGGCGGCATGCCAAGACGGTGGCAAAACATTTTGGGGTCTACCGTGCCTGTGCATTGCCCGATACGCGGGTACTTGTTGGCGCGGAACCATTTGCTGTGCCCGTCAAAGAAGAGGAACACCGCGCCGCCGTTATGGGCAATGTTCGGGCAATCGACCGCATTGTTGCCGTTGTATGCCCAGAAGTAGCCGTCGTTGAGCGTGCGCCCCTCATCGATGAGCATCGCGAACTCTGCGGCACGCTCCACCTCGGCTTCGGGGATGTAGCCTGCGATGGCGTTCATGGAATAGCTGACCCCCTTCTCACGTCCGCGCCCATCGGAAGGGCAGATGTAGAGGTCTTTGTTTTTCACATATGTGAAAATAACCCCCTTATCCACGCCCCCCTGAATATTCCAGAAAGGGTTAATCTGGGAATTTTCAGGATCGCCCACATTCATCACGATGGGCATACAGTGAATCCACTGGGCTTGCCATGTGGTAAGAAAGCCCGTCATCCAGCTGGGCCACGGGGGGTTGTACCATCGCCCAGGGCAGTGTCCTCCGTCGCCGGGACCGGGGTTCACGCCGTCGTAGTCGGCGCGATACATCACAAACGCCGTGCCCAACTGGCGCAGGTTGCTGAGACACTGGGTCTGGCGCGCCTTCTCGCGCGCCTGCGCGAACACCGGGAACAGAATCGCCGCTAAGATGGCAATAATCGCAATCACGACCAGCAGTTCTATCAGTGTAAATGCGCTTTTCTCACGCATAACGGAGCCTCCATTCAGAATTACTGCTTTATTATACACCAGCTCTGGGCGGAATTCCTGCTTTGGAAACACCGTCACCGACTGCGCCTCCGTAACAGGGTGTGGTATACTTTAGGAGCGAGAGGTGAGTTAGATAATGCTTTGGCAAGCTTCGGAAGACCGATGGGCTATATGGCAAGAGAACCGCATCACCCTCTATCGGTGGGGTAGCACAACACCTGAGTGGGAGACAAGATGTTCAGGCGAGCCTGTAGGGCTCGCTCTTGCTGATTCGGGGATCTATGCGCTAACGCACAAGCAATTACTTTGGCTTCCACGCAACCGTTTTGAGCCGACCCTGGCTCTCAACCCTCCTAAGCATGCTACGGGCTTAATCCTATGGGAACACAAGCCGCGACGCCTGTTATTGTGGGATAACGAAGGACAACTCTTCACCTGTGACGCGGTGGGAACCTTTTCACGCCCCACGCGAATAGCTTCCTCCGCTATCGCGCTTGCGGTAGTGCGTGATTCGAAATCTCTGGTACTGGCAGACACGGGAGGCGCTCTTTTGTATGTAGACGAAAAGATGCAGGTAAAGCATCGCTGGCAAGCCCATACAGGCGGGATCACCTCGATGCAGCTCCACCCCCAAAAAACCGATATTTTACTAACCACTGGCTACGATGGACTCATTGTGTTGTGGAGCCTCAGAACAGGCAAGTACACCTTGGCGACGGTAGGGCATAAAGGAACGCCCTTGAACGCGGTGTTTCTATCAAATCCCTCGTTTGTCCTAACCATAGGAGACGACGGCTTATGTCTGCTTTGGGATTTGGAACGTCCGAATGTGCCGACTGCTCATGTGGAGCTTCCTCGTGATGGGGATCCTCGCTTGCTCCAGAGAGATCGACAAGGGCGTGTGTGGTTAGTGACGGATAAAGCGGTTCATCGCTGGGATGAGGAGCGTCGCCGCTGGATTACGAGCGCCCTCAAATATGAAAAGGGTAATAACTGATGGGAAGGAAAGGCTGGGCTGTATGGCGAAAGGTTTCTACCGTAGTTTAGCCCATAACTCCGCGGCGGAATAGAGCAGAAAGTTGCGTCCTTTGCTGTTCATGGCGACGATAATGCCCGCAGGGAACGCTTTGCCCATCGGCTGCGCGCAGGCGTCCAGCCCATCGGTTTCGTCGGCACTGCTTTCTACGAGGGCAATCGGCTCCTGTTGGCGCCCGAAACGCGGGTAGAGATGCCAGAGGCTGTTGTCGGGCAGCTGTTCCACGCAGATAAGCCAGCCTGAACTCTTCTCTGGCGCAAACATGGCAATTCCCTCATGGTCGCCCTGAAAATGCGTGGTGAAGGCGGTGATTTCCTGCGCTGCGTGGGGATGATTCGGGTCTGCGTAATACTTGCGGATGCCCACCGTTTCGTCAGCGTAATACACATAGCCCAGAGCCGAATCGACGGCGATGGCTTCAATCTCCTTTTTACCGCTGAAACGCCCGAACGCCCTCACAAACTGCACGCCCACCCTGCCGTTGCGCCCCGCCACAAGCCGATACTGGTGCAGATACCCTTCGGCAGGCCCCGTTTTACGCGAGACAATCGCGAAGACCTCGCGGGTTGTGGGATGCGTGTAGAGCGCGACGCCCATCGGCATCGCGGTTTCACCTTCGAAGCCTAGGAACACGCGCGTGTTGGGCAAATCCGTGATGTCTTCCAGTTGCAGGCGCGAGGGATCTATGCGGAAGATTCGCAATCGGCTGGCGTAGCGCTCCGTGGCGACCGCAATATCGATTCGTTTACCGCCCAGACGGAATCCGTAAGCAATATCGATGTTATTGGGCTGGTCTATCTGGCGGATGAGCTGGACCAGCCGCCCGTGCAGGTTGTAGACCCCAATCGCTCCCTGGGGCGCGCGCGCCTTGTTCGTACCCAATATCAGACTGCGTTCAGGCTGGGTCGGATGCACCCAGATGGCAGGATCGTCCGCGTCGGTGGGCAGCGGCTGTGTGGCGATTCGAGGTCGTAGCGTTATCCGTTCGAGGCGTGCCATCTTGTTTTTCTTTCGCGACGAGGGGGCAGAAGCCTCTTCTGCCCCCTTTGCTGTAGAGGAGTCAGCACCCGTTTCCGAAGTGGAACAGCACGGTGAGTAGGTCGGCATCGTCCACCACGCCGTCGAAGTTCAGGTCGGCGTTCGATGCTCCTGCTTCGCCGAAGTGGAACAGCACGGTGAGCAGGTCGGCATCGTCCACGCAACCGTCGCAGTTTACATCACCTGCAACGGGCGGTTCTGTGGTGGGGTTGAGATTGCCCGGCGAGGCGAACAGTGTGCCGTCAGAGGGGGCTGGTGGATTGCCGTAGCGCACATAGCGCGTTGGGCTAACGCGCCATCCCTGCCCAGCCACATTGCCCACATCTGCAGCGAGCCAATCCTCGCCGCCGAACCAGAAGTAGGCGTCAGGTTCCCATACATTGCCGTTGCTTTCCGTGCGGTCGGCGACAGGCGACTCGCGCCCACCGAGCGCCGTTGCGTACACAAAGTCGGAACCGTCAGCCTCGTCACCGTCTTCCCAGCCGATGGCGTCCAGCGCCTCTGTCCAGAGGGGATTGTCTACTACGCCATCGTCGTTCTGGTCGATATCGTCGTCCACCTGTCCCGTGAAACCGCGCACCAGCGCGACGGTGTACGAATCGTTTTGCATTCCTGCTTCGGTGAAGCAATACGGTACGACGACAACCGTTGTCTCGCTGGCAGGTTCAGGCAACAGTACTTCGGAACCGTCTCGGAGGAGCAGTAGTCCGTTCGCTCCTGTTGCATAAGCGCTCAAGTTCACTGCCCAGTGAATGTTGCCAGGGTTATAGAAATACTCGCCGTCGATGCCGATGACCCAGAGGTCGTTCAGCGGGTAGTTCGGGACACAACTGCGCAGCTCTATAAACTCGTGCCCTGCGTCAGGCGAGCCAGGCGGATTCACACACACCTCAGAGAATCGCACCTGCGCCAGCGCGCCAACGCTCAGGCTTGCTCCTATCGCCAGAACCCAAAATCTTCTCATGAGCGTGTCTCCAGTAGCGAAAGCCTACCTGTGGCGGCGTTAAGGCTTGATTAAGCCGAGTTTAAGAAACCGTTAACTTAACAAAACCTTAAACAGCAGATTTGCATACTATGGGTATGGAGGTTCGGATGATGGGACGCGCTTTTACGCTGATTGAGCTGCTGGTGGTAATTGCCATCATCGCGATACTGGCGGCGATTTTGTTCCCTGTGTTTACCCAGGCGCGCGAAAAAGCGCGGCAGACCCAGTGCGCCAGCAACCTGCGCCAGCTGGGGATTGCCACTCAGATGTATTTAACAGACTACGACGAGCAGATGTTCGCGAAGGCGTCGCCTGGCACGCCCAACCGCTACTGGATGGAAGACTGGTGGATGTTCCTGCTCATCCCCTACACGCGCATGAAACCCGAAGATATTCAGGAGTCGCGAGGCAACTTTTTCTGTTGTCCGAGCAATCCGATGGTGATGTCGCCGAATGTGGGACGCTCCCGCCCCCTGCCCGAATGGGGACTGCGCCTGACCGCGCGACGCACTTATGAGTTTCATATGAGCTATGCCATCTCGGAGCATGTGCTAGACTACCCTGCTTATGCGCAGTGGGAAAAGCCTACGGAGTCGTTTCTGCTGCTGGAAGTGCGCGAGCGCGATGCAACAGGACAGGGCACGACCGATACCGACATCGACTGCGGTCAGCCCAACGAGGTCTGGCACAAGCATAACGAGGGCATGAACATCCTCTGGCTGGACGGGCATGTGAAGTGGCGGAAGCCTTCGTTCCGAGGCGACCCGCGCCTGCGCGAAAACTGGACCTTCCCGCCCTATTGCCCCGGCGGCGACGACGAGCCGATAGGTCCCTGGGCGCCTTGGGGGTGGCGCTGAGAGCGCTATTCCGTGCTGATTTCCTGGTGGGTCTGCTGGCTCAACGGGCGGATTGCCACGAACTCATTCTCCACGGAGTGCATGATATCAGCAATCCGCTTGGCTTCTTCTGTTTGAGCGCTTTTGAGTAGTTCCTGGCGGTACTCTTCCAGCATCTCGCGAATGAGCTGGGCGTCATGGGCGTCTACTGGGGTAAACCCCACTTTTGCAGAGGGCGCCAGCCGACGCTTGAGCGCCGCCAGATCAAAGCCGTACTCGTGCCACAGCTTCACATAGACAACCCCGCCCGTCATCCCAGCGCAAAGCCATGGACCTGGATCGCCCAGCACCACCGCCACGCCTGAGGTCATATATTCAAAGGCAAACCCCTTCAGATGCGCGTGTTCGGGGGCGACGCCCTCGTAGTCGTTGATGGGATGCGTCAGCCGTGCGCCAGCCACCACATGCGCCCCAGAAAGCCGAATGGCGAATCGTGAGTCGGCGACGCCCTGTACGATAAATAGCCCCTTCTGGGCGCCATAAGCGAATCCCTTCCCCACGCCGCCGTCGACCCAGTGCCCGCGACGATTGCGTCCTTTCAGCACGACAATGCGTCCACCAAGAGCGCACTTGCCCACACCGTCCTGCGCACCGCCATACACCCTCAGCTGGAGCGGCTGGGCGTTGAACGCTCCTAGCCCATTGCCAGCCACTGTGTCCATCAGGGTCAGGGTCATCGGGCGCTCAAGAACCGATTTTTCGGGAGCGCTGAGTGCTGTTCGCACAAGAGTGCCAGACAGGGCGGTGCCCAGCGCGCGTTCGCGGCTCCCGTGAGAACAGGAGACGCAGTGCCCCTCTTGTTCCCCGCTCTCATAGGGGGCTACGAGAGCCTCCTGAAGCACGCCACGCGGTCGGGTAATGTGTGCTGGTATGGGAAGACTTTGCACAGGCGCCAGCAGCTCGCTGAGGTCTACCCACTCATAGCCGAAGGCTTGTTCCAGCAGGTCGCAGCGCCCCACGAGGTCTTGTGTGCGCCGAAAGCCCAGCTGCGCCGTGAGCTGGCGTATTTCCTCGCCCAGCCCTTCGAAGAAGCGACACAGTTGCGCGACGGCGGTCTCGAAGTCGCGCGGCACGAAGCGTTTCAGCCCCTTCTGGAGCGCTTCCTCTACGCTCTCGATCTGAGTTGCAATTCCCACATGGCAGGTGTCGGTCTGGCATGCACGGCAGATGGTGCAGCCTGCGGCGACCATCGCCAGCGTGCCGAACCCGCAACGGTTGGCGCCCAGCAGGAGCATCTTAATCACATCGCGCCCTGTTTTCAAGCCGCCGTCTACCCACAGCTCCACATGATGGCGCAGCCCCGCCTCACAAAGAGCGCGGTGCGCCTCCTTGACGCCAATCTCTGCAGGAAGCCCAACAAATTTGAGTGCATGCGTGCGTGCAGCGCCAGTGCCCCCGTCATAACCAGAGAGATTGATAATATCCGCTCCCGCTTTTGCAATCCCCACCGCAATCGTGCCGATATTGGGCACGACGGGCACTTTCACCGAGATTTTCGCATGAGGATTGCAGGTTTTCAGCTCTTCGATCAGCTGGGCGAGGTCCTCAATCGAGTAGATGTCGTGGTTATTGGAGGGTGAGATGAGATCGACGCCGGGCGTTGCATTGCGTGCGGCGGCGATTTTGGGGGTCACCTTTTTGCCTGGCAGATGCCCTCCCTCGCCTGGTTTTGCGCCCTGCCCGATTTTGATTTCGATTACGCATGCCGAGTTCAACATTTCGGGCGAGACGCCAAACCGCCCGGAAGCAACCTGTTGCCCGCGATAGGGAGTGTAGCGCCCCAGCATGTCGCGGATTTCACCGCCTTCACCGTTGATGCACAGAATCTCCAGCCGTCGCGCCGCCTCCGCATAGGCACGGAACACCACTTCGCCCTGAGAGCCAAATGACATTGCACTGATGTGAAACGGGTAGCGGTGATGCCCGATAGAAGTGTCCACCGATTCGGGCGGAATCGGCGATTGTTCAGTCGTGCGCAGGCGAAGCAGATGGCGCAGGGCGACGGGCAGCTCCTGCTCGGTTTGCGCCACTTTCTCGGAGTATGCCGCGAAGGGCGCTGCGCCCTCGGCAACTTGCCCCGCGATTTTCCAGACTTTGGGGAAGAACCGGGCATCGCGACGTTCACGCAACAGCGTCCCGGCACGCGCAAGCTCGTAACGCCGTCGCGCCTCCCGTTCCAGCTGGCTCAAGGTCAGCCCCACCGATTCGGAGCCACAGAAAGTGGGAATCTCCAGAATCGCAGCGAGAGAAGGCGCAATGCCGATCCCAGCAAAGTTGCGCCCATAACCCCGCAGTTCATGGGTGCCCATCGTGGAGATGACCTTTTCCAATCCCTTACAAAGCCCCTCAATCAGGCGGCGCAATCGTGTAAGGCGCGTCTCCAGCGGCACTTCTGCCCTTTCGGCGTCGAAGAGCGCGCCCGCCTCCAGCAACAGGTAGGGACAGAACGCATCTGCACCCAGACTGAACGCCAAAATCAGGTCATGTAGGTTTCGTAGCCCGCCACTGACAAGAATGATAGAGCAGTTTCGGCGCAGGGCATAGTTGCCGTCGGGAAAAGCGTTGCGCAGGGCGCGGTCTACATACGCAAGGGCGAGATGAGGATCCACGGGCATGTGCCCCTCCTCAAACGCGAGGGAGTCGTCCAACAGCAATATCTCCGCGCCTGCCTGCACCGCCTGCACGGCCGAGAGCGCTAATCTGTCGAGGCACTCCGTCAGGCTTTCCTCTGGCAACTGGGTGAAGGAGAGCCAGTACGTGCGAAAGTGGGACTGAAGCGTCTCCACGCTGAGCGTGCCGAGCGCCCTACGGAGCGTCTCCATCTCCGCTATCGGAACAAGATTTTGTAAATGCCGTTGGCTTAGCACGAAAGGGTGAGGCAGTTCCAGCAAGCGGAGCGGCTTGTCAGGCGCATGATCGGGCGTGGCTGGACGCGCTCCCAGAATCGTTTGCGTGTTGAAATGCTCTACCTCGCGGTCGCGGTCCATCGCAGGGTTGGTGACGACGGCAACGCTCTCTTTGCAGTAGTCTGCCAGCGACTGCCCCACGGGACTCAGCACGGCTAAGGGACCGTCATAGCCCAGCGAGCCGATTGGCTCCGCCGCATTCTGGGCGAGATGCTCCAGGTAGCCTATGTCGTCCGTGCAGAAGTGGTGCAGGGCGAGCCGAGGGCGCAGCGGCAGTGGGGTAGGATCGGCAGGAGTTTGTGCAGGTGCAGTCGGAACTGGCGTTGGCTCTGAAGGGGGAGCTGGCAGGGGGTGTGATGGCTCATAGCGAAAGTGGAACCACTCCACCCCCTCACCTCGCTTTACATGGGCGGTAATCTTCTCGCCGGGAGCGAGGGGGATGGGGTCTTCCGTAAAAATCTCCAGCGGCAGGCTGGCGCGCTCCGAACTCACATACAGCCCTTCTTCGGTGGGGATGAGCCACAGGGGGCGCAGTCCCAGTGCGTCGGTCATGAACACGCAGCAGTCGCCCCAGCGCGCGATAATCGCTGCAGGTCCCTGCGCAACGGGTCCAAGGAACGCACGCAGATGTCGGTACCGCGTGCGCTTCGGTTCGGGCATGCGTGCCACCTGCGCCCCTACAGGAGGAAAAAGAGCCTCTATCGCCTCTGGCAGGTTGAGCTCGTATGTGATTATCAGGTGGTGGAGCAGTCGATCGGTATCCTGCGAATCGCTGGCGTCGGTGCAAAGTTGAACCCCCAGCATACGCGCCTCACGGCGCAGGCGATCGATTGTGTTGATTTCGCCGTTATGCGCCAGAATGCTGAAAGGCTGCACCCTCTGGAAGGCAGGCAGGGTGTTAGTGCTATATCGGCTGTGCCCAATAGTGATGGCGGAAGTCAGCCGCGGGTTTTGCAGGTCGGGGTAGTAGGCGTAGAGCGTACGGGCGCCTCCGTGGACTTTATAGACGACCTGCCATCGACTCAGCGATGCCACGTGGGCGGGCGTTTCACGCTCTATCTGGAGCTGGCGCTGGAACAGGGCGCGTTCGGGGCGAGACTCTGACTCTGGGAGTAGCCCCGCTATCTGCACGAAACGGGGTTCGCCGCGTCGGGCGCCAACACCCAGCGCGCTGGAATCCACCTCGTGAAAGCGCTGGGCAAGCAGGCGCCAACCACCTGAGTGCAGAATCGCGTGAATCTGGCTCAGGCTTTCCTCCGCACGGACTGCTGGCACGAACAGATGCGCCACCCAGAAGTTTGGTGCGTATGCCCATTCCCCGACCTGTTCTGCCCACAAATCGCGCGGTAGGTCCACCATTAACCCCATGCCGTCGCTTTCATGCGCCACGATACCAGCGCGGTGTTCCATGCATTCCAGCCCTTCCAGCACGCGCTCAATTCCCTGTCGGGTCGGATGGGCGCTCAGGTGCGCCATAAGCGCGCACGAATCGTAGCTCTGGCTCCTCGCTTGCATCTGATTTCACCTCTGAGATACAAAAATAGTATTGACACTATCGTGGAGACAGCAGCACTAGGCTGTCTCGATAGAAGGAGCCACTAAGGAGCGCCGTTGCGGTTGTTTTGTTGGGCGCACACCCCCCTCGGGTGCGCCACTACCGATGGATGCGTGTATTATACACCGTCTTGAGTCCAAATCCTGCCAATTGCGACAGGGAATTCGGGGTAAAATCCCTGTATGCCAGAACCGTATGCCCGTGTGCTAGAAGCGCTCCTGAACGATATTGCGGCAGGAATCCCGATTGTGCTGGAGCATGCAGAGCGCTATCGGCTGGAATGGGAGGGCTACCGAATTCAGTTTGAGGGGGAAGACGACCTGCTCCACTGTGCTGTGTCGCGGCTGGATGGGGCGCCAATCGCTCTGGAGGACGCCCATCGGGTAGTGGAGCCGTTTTTTGCGCCCGTGCCCCGCGGTATCGTCTGGTTCAAGCCTGCAGAGTATTCGGTGCATTACTATGTGGGGCACGATCACTTTCTGCAGGCGCACCGCAAGGTATAACATGGAGCATGGCACCTGATCCTGCCAGGCTCAAGGCGCGA
The DNA here is from genome assembly GCA_037442385.1 of Armatimonadota bacterium. GTDB lineage: Bacteria > Armatimonadota > Fimbriimonadia > Fimbriimonadales > GBS-DC > LDYB01. Next base: position 35 of record JBBIQJ010000063.1, on the reverse strand, counting down.
CTGGACGCAATCTGTGAGAAGTTTCGCGGCGTGAT
>JBBIQJ010000062.1:0-12229 GCA_037442385.1 Armatimonadota bacterium | reverse complement strand
AGCCATCTTACCTGCGTAAACCGCGGCGGTATCGAGGTCTTCTTCGATTCGCAACAGCTGGTTGTATTTGGCGACTCGCTCGCTGCGGCAGGGCGCGCCCGTTTTAATTTGCCCGGCGTTCACCGCCACGGCGAGGTCGGCGATTGTGGTGTCTTCGGTTTCGCCCGAGCGGTGGGAGATGATGGTGCTATAGCCGTTGCGCAGGGCGTAGCGAATGGTGTCCAGCGTTTCGGTGAGCGTGCCAATCTGATTGAGTTTGATCAGGATGCTGTTCGCGCAGCCGCGCTGGATGCCCTCGCCCAGTCGCTGCGGGTTTGTAACGAACAGGTCGTCGCCCACCAGCTGGATGGAGTGCCCGATGGCTTCGGTCATCGCGCGCCAGCCGTCCCAGTCGTCCTCGGCAAACCCGTCCTCAATAGACACTATCGGGAACTGCCTGCAGAGGTCTTCATAGAGTTGAATCATCTGGCTGCTGTCCAGCACGCGGTCTTCGCGTTTCAGCACATAGTAGCCGCCCTGATAGAGTTCGCTGGCGGCGACATCGAGTGCGAGGCCAATCTCATCGCCTGGACGGTAGCCTGCGGATTCAATCGCTTGCATCAGGAATTCAAGCGCTTCACGCGCCGATTTCACAGGCGGGGCAAAACCGCCCTCGTCGCCGACAGTGATGGGCAACCCCTTACTATGAAGCACTTTGCGCAGGTGGTGGTAGACTTCCGTGCCCCAGCGGAGCGCGTCGCTGAAGCTCTCAGCGCCGTAGGGCACAATCATAAACTCCTGAAAATCGGCGCCCCCTTCGGCGTGTTTGCCCCCGTTCAGCACATTCATCAGGGGCACAGGCAGCACATGGGCGTCAATCCCGCCGATGTAGCGATAGAGGGGGATTCTCAGGTGGTTCGCTGCCGCGTGCGCGACCGCCAGCGAGACACCCAGAATCGCGTTCGCGCCCAGATTGGATTTGTTCTCGCTCCCGTCCAGACTAATCAGCGTTTCGTCGATGGCGCGCTGATCCAGCGCATCCATCCCTTCGATTTCGGGCGCGATGGTTTCATGGATATGTTCTATGGCGTTTCGCACGCCTTTACCAAGGTAGCGGGTGGGGTCGTTATCGCGCAGCTCCACCGCCTCGTAAGTGCCTGTGGAAGCGCCGGAGGGCACGCTGGCTCTGCCGAAACTGCCGTCGTCTAAAGTAACTTCCACCTCCACAGTCGGATTGCCGCGGGAATCGAGAATTTCTCGTGCCTGAATGTAGTCTATCGTTGCCATCCGCCTCTCTCCTTGTAGCGAGATTATACCCACTGGCAGGGGGTATACTTCTTCTTACGGAGGTTGTATAGAGAATGAAAGTAGGCATTATTGGTGGCGGTGGGCGTGTCGGCTCGAACGCCGCATACGCCCTGCAACTGATGGGTGCGGTTTCGGAAGTCGTGTTGTTAGATGTGAATCGTGAGGCAGCGGAGGGCGAGGCGCTGGATCTGCGACACGGCGCCGCGCTCTCGCAGCCCGTTCGGTTTCGAGCAGGCGATTACGCCGATCTCGAAGGCGCCGAGCTGGTGATTATCACCGCCGGTCTGCGCCGACGCCCCGACGAGAGCCGACTGGAACTGATTAACCGCAATGTTGGGCTGTTCCGCGATATCCTGAACCAGGTGAAACAGGTCGCCCTGCACCCGAACGCCATTCTGCTGGTGGTCTCCAACCCCGTGGACATCCTGACCTATCTGGCGGTTCAGGAGTCGGGGCTGCCTGCCGAGCGCGTGATTGGGCTGGGCACGGTGCTGGACACCTGCCGGTTCCGCTCTTATCTGGCGGAGTATTTCAATGTTGCGGCGACGGATGTGGACGCGCTGATTCTGGGCGAACATGGCGACTCGATGGTGCCCATCTGGAGCTGCGCTACGATTGCAGGCGTGCCGCTCAAGGATTACCCTGGCTACAGTAAGGAAGCGATGGAGCAGATTTTCCAGCAGACTCGCAACGCAGGCGCGGAGGCGATTCGCCTCAAAGGGGGCGCAGGCTATGCCGTGGGCGTCTCCATCGCGCAGGTGGTGAACGCGATTGCGCTGGATCAGAACGCCATCCTGCCCGTTTCGACCCTGCAGAGGGGCGCGCTGGGCATTCAGGATGTGTGCTTCTCGCTGCCCACGCGTGTCGGGCGCAACGGCGTCGCTGGCATCATCGAAATCGGCGTCAGCGACGCGGAGCGCAACGCCCTACAAAACTCGGCGAAAGTGCTGAAAGAGACCCTGCAGAAGGTGATCGGGTAGTATGCCGCTCTACGAATATCGCTGTGGAGCCTGCCGCAAGCGATTCGTAAAGCTGCTGAGCATTGCCCAGCGGGACGACCCGCAGACCTGCCCGTTTTGTGGGCACAGCGAGACGAAGCGACTGGTCTCGCGGGTCGCCCGCCTGCGGAGCGAAGATCAGATGTTAGACGACCTCGCCGACACCTTGGAGTTCTCAGGCGACCCCGAGGACCCCGCGACCATGCGGCGCTTTATGCGTGAGATGAGCGCGGCGATGGACGAAGACCCCCACGAGATGGAAGCGATGTTCGAAGAGGAACTCGCGGGCGAGTCGGCAGGTGGGGAGGAGGATAGTGTATGAATATCTCTCCCGAAGCCCAGCGCTTGATCGCGCTGGCGCGAGAGGCGCGCCGCCACGCTTACGCGCCCTATTCGGGCTATGCAGTGGGCGCGGCGGTGCTGACCGACGATGGGCGCTTTTTTGCAGGGTGCAACATAGAAAACGCCAGCTATGGACTGAGCAATTGTGCGGAGCGCACAGCGGTCTTCCGCGCCGTTGCCGAAGGCACCCGTGCGATTGTGGCGGTGGCGGTCGTAACGCCTGAGGGCGGCACGCCCTGCGGCGCATGCCGACAGGTGCTTGCCGAATTCGCTCCCAACCCCAGCGAGTGCCCCGTCTGGATTGCCACCCCTGACCACCTTGTGGGGGTCTATACGCTCGCGGAGCTGTTGCCCCATGCATTCCGACTCCAGCGCTGAGCGCGAGTGGCGCACGGAATCGCCGGAAGCGACCGAACAGGCGGCGGCAGAACTTGTGCCCCTTCTCCAGCCTGACACACTGATTCTGCTGCAGGGCGAGCTGGGAGCGGGGAAGACAACCTTCGTGCGCGGGCTGGCAAAAGCGCTGGGCGTGCAGGAACCCATCCGTAGTCCCAGCTTTGCACTGGTGTACGAATACACCATCCGCCAGCCTGAAACGCTAAGAGGATTGCCCCTGCTTCATCTGGACCTCTACCGCCTTGAGACCCCGCAGGCGCTGGCGACGCTGGGGCTGGACGAACTGCTGGAGCGCGGGGGCGTGGTGGTGATAGAGTGGGCAGAGCGACTGGAAAACCTGCCCTATCCCCTGCCTGCAAGCGATGTGTGGGAGGTCGCTTTTGCGGTAAACCCCGATGGGGCGCGCCTTATTCGCTGGCGCAGGGTATAACCGCTTCACTTCACTCCCCTGACAGCGCGACCAGTATCAGGCTGGCGATGGGGTCTATCCCCAGAATCTCCAGCGTGCGCAGGCGTTTTTCGGGGTGAGGGTTCCGCCAGACCATCAGGCGGAGCTTTGCCCAGCGCCCGTCGCCCAGCGGCTGGCTCCAGAGCGGTGTGCCCTCAAACGCGAAGCCGTTCTCGTTCCACGCCCGCAGGTGAACGCCGTACAGCAGCGACTGTTCCGCGATGGTGCCATCGTCATATATCAAACGATAGCGGGCAACCTCGGCGTTTATCTCCGTCGGGAAGGCGCAGGTGTGCAGGAAGTAGAGCGCGCGCACGGGACGGTCTATCGTAAGGCGCACAACACGAGGCGCGTCGGGAACAGGCGCGAGGTAGCCGTTCAGCATAAGGGCGCGCGGCGCAATCGCAAAAAGGTGTCCTTTTATTCGCGTCTTGCCGATTAGCGTCTCGCTGAGCGCGCTCAGCCAGTCGCTCAGAGGGTAGTTGCCCACCGCACTCAGGTCTACAAGGAAGCCTGCCTTCGGCTGCAGGGAGACGGGTTCACGCCGATAGAGTCGCGCGAATACTGCCTCCATATCGTAGGGCAAATCTCGTGGCGCGGGCTGGTCCGTGTCCCATGTATAAAGCCCTGCATAGGCGTACGCCACGAACTGCTGATACTCGGCTTTGCGCAGAGTGTCCTCATTAAGGGTATAGCCTGCCCATGTGCTTTGCAGGAGTCCCGCGATTCGGTTCTGGCGTGCGGCACGGGCGAAAGTGTAGATGTTCTGGGGATTGAACCATGGGGTGGCGATAATCTCTTTGAAGCCTGCGCTTAGCAGGGTGGGCACGCTTTTGTAGTTTTCGGGTTGGGTGGGGGTATAGTGCCAGTCGCAGAGCGTGAGGTGGGGCAGCTGGCTCAGCTGGGCGCGCATCCAGCGGGCGTCGTCGGGGCTGGGGGCGTTCGCCGCGCCGTCGTGTGCTTCTCCCGGAGCCAGCACCATATCGGACCACATCATGACTTCTTGAGCGCCTCGGCGGGTGAGTGCCTCGTATGCCCAGCGGGTCTGCTCCACGAACAGCTCAGCGACCGACGCGCCCTTACTTTCGGGGCTGGCAGGGAATCGACCGCGCATGGTAACCTCGTCCATGCCGATGTGGAACGCGCGAGGCTGGAAAACTTCGAACACTTCGTCATAGATTTTTTCCAGCAAGGCGCGCGCTTCGGGGCGTCGCGGCGCAATCGCCCATGGCGTATCGGGGTCTTCGGCTAACTCTTGGAATGCGCCGTTGCGGAACACCCAGCTCATATGCCCCAGCGACTGTATCAGTGGAACGGGTTCCAGCATGTGGGTGCGGGCGGTCTCCACCACCTGCCTCAAAAGCGGCTTGGGCGCTGAGAACTCCACCCACGCAGGGCGAATCGCTTCCCACTGTGCGTAGCCACACTCAATAATCAGGTGATTGAACTTCAGCGGGGCAATCACATTCTGAATCAGCTTCGGCAGGAAGTCCGGGTCTGTGCTGGGGAAAAGATGCACGCCCCGAAAGCGCAAGTGGGGGTAGTCCACCACCTGCACGGGGAGCGCCTGCAGGGCATTCTCCATCGGCTGGAGCCACTGAATCAGGGTCTGCACCCCATAAAACGCGCCTTCGACTCTGTTGCCCACAATCGCGATGGAGTCGGGCTGGACGCGCACGCTATAGGCGCCGGGCTGGGCAGGCACGGGATAGCGCCGCTGGAGCGCGGGGCTACCCCCGATAAAAACGGCCTCAGGCTGCGGCTCAGGGGAAAGCTGTACGGATGCCTGCATCCCATATCGCGTTAGTTCGCGCTGGAGCGCGTCGGCGCAGGGGCGATAGGCGTCCGATTCGATCAGAATCCGCACGGGACGCGCGGCAGGCAACTCAAACGGCTCACCCTGAAGCCACCACATCACTTTGGGGGGCGGTATCAGCAGCGGCGCTTCGGGGGTCGGTTTCCAGCGTTCGGGGGTCTCCTCCACGATGGGCAGGCGTGCGTCCACCGTGCGCTCGGCGTTGGGCAGGGGTTTCGCCTCAATCGTCAGAGTATAGCCCAAAGTGAGTGTTTTGCCCTTCAACAGGGGCGCTGCCAGCACGCCCAGCCAGAGCGAGGGAATCTCCTGCGACCACGCCCGATTCGGATTGCTGCGCCCGTCCAGCACCACAAGCGGCGTATCGGGATCCGCCTGGATTTCAATCCGTGCCAGGCGCGAGTTCACCACCAGCTTTGTGCCGCGAAAGAGGATGTCCCCTTCGCGCGTGATAGGTTTGGGCGTTATCTGCTCCGTCGCCAGTTCGCCCTCGCCCTCAAGCGTCGCGCCCTGAAGCAGGTCTGCTTTCCAGAGACCGATGCACCATTCAGCAATTGCGGGAGTCTCGTCGTTCCAGCGGATTTTCAGGCTCCATTCCAGCGTTTGAGGGCTTATGAGGCGCAGAGTCTCCGTTGCCTCTCCCCGTTTGCCCAGTGCATGGGTAAGCACAAGCGCATGCTGTGGAACCGCAACCCGCGGCGGCGTGGTGTTGGAAGCGTAGTAGCCAGCCGACCAGTCAGGTTTGGCGACCTGGAGCGAGGAGGCGTAGCCGACCAGCGCGCCCTGAAGGCGTAGCTCCACACCCTGCCCCGCCCGATAGCGCATGGACCAGCCGCTACCCTTCAGGACGGGGGGACGCTCTTCTTGCGCTGTAGCGAAAGCCATCGCCCAAACCCAGCACAAAATGAGAAGGTATCGCACAAAATCCCTGATTCGTCGGGAAGTTCCGAACCCCTACAGTTCGCGGCGTCCGCTGAGCGCGTAGCCCAATGTCGCGCTATCGGCATAGTCCAGCTCGCCTCCGACGGGCATGCCGTAGGCGATTCGGGTTACGCGCACACCCAGCGGCTTGATTAGCCGTGCGAGGTAGAGCGCCGTGGCGTCGCCTTCCACGGTGGGCGGTGTGGCGAGAATCACCTCCTGCGGGCGCTCACGCTTGACGCGCTCCACCAACTCGCGAATCTTGAGGTCTTCAGGCTGAACCCCATCGGCGGGCGAGATTAGCCCATGCAACACATGGTACAGCCCCCGATACTGGTCCAGCCGTTCCAGCGAGACCACATCGCGCGGTTCTGCCACCACGCAGAGGGTGGAGCGGTCGCGCGCGGGGTCCTGGCAGATTTCGCACAGGGGTTGCTCGCTCAGGAAAAAGCACTGTTCGCAGAGTCGCGTGGCGCGGCGGGCGTTCAGGAGCGCTTCGGCGAGCCGCTCGATCTCCTCTTCGGGGCGGCGGAGCAGGTAGAGCGCAAGCCGCTGCGCCGAACGCGGTCCTATCGTGGGCAGCCGTTCCAGCTGCGCAATCAATTGACGAAGCGAAGGTGGGAAGACCATCCTCTCAGAACGGTAGTCCCAGGTCGCCCAGTCCACCCAGCCCGCCTGTGAGCTTCTGCATGCGCTCCGCGCGGATGTTTTCCGCCTGATTTTGCGCCTCGCGCACCGCGCTCACCACCAGATCCTGCAGCATTTCGGGGTCGCTGGGGTCAATCGCCTCAGGGGCAATCTCCAGACTGATCAGCAGCCCCTTGCCGTTGACCGTTGCTTTGACCACGCCGCCGCCTGCACTGGCTTGCACCTGAAGCGCGTCCATCTCCTCTTCAAACCGTTGCGCCTCTTCCATCATTTTCTGCGCCTGTTCCATCAGCTGGCGCATCTGTCCACCTGGAATTTTGGGCAATTTCATCGCTTGTGTGCCTCCAGAGAATATTGTACCTTCTGGAAACGCCTGAACGGGGCAGGGATTCGGCTCCACTGAGGCGAATCAGAAGGCTATGTCGCGTCCAACGATTGCATGGATGCCAGTGCGCCACCTGCATGCCATCGTGGAGGGGCGCATGGCGGTAGAGGCGTGGTTGGAGCAGGCGCCTGCTTTTGGGCTACAGGCGGTGGAGATTTATCACGGCTTTCTCAGTGAGCAGAATCTGCCTTCCGTGAAGCGCATGCTGGAGCGACTGGGACTAAAGGTGAGCCAGATTACCTGTGCCCCCGACTTCACGAACCCCGACCCCGCCGTGCGTCGGCGCGAACAGGAGCAGATGCGCCAGCGCGTCGAATGGGCGCGGGCGCTCGGCGCGAACGCTGTGCGCGCCACCGCAGGCATGCTCCACCCCGAACTCTCCGAAGAGGACGGCATCCGCTATGCGGTAGGGGAGATGGTCAAACTCGCCGAATACGCCGTGCCGCTTGGCGTCTACCCCTGCTATGAGAACCACTATCGCGACCGACGCTGGGATAAGCCCGACTTCTCCTTTGAGGTGGAGCGCTTCCTGAAGATTTTTGAGCAGATTGAACCCACCGAAGTGCGCGTGAACTTCGACTTCGCCAATCCGCTGATGACGGGCGCCGACCCTGTGGCGCTGCTGAAGCGCGTGGCGCATAAGGTTCACCATGTGCATGCAGGCGACCGGCGCATGGGCAAGTACCAGCACTGCGTGCTGGGTGAAGGGCAGGTTCCTTTTCGCGAGCTGCTCACGATTCTGCATGAACACGGCTACACGGGCTATTTGAGTATCGAAGACGGTCAAGCGGAGGGCGATGAAGGCTTTCGGCGCTCACTGGCGTTCCTCAGGCGCGAGATAGAGGCGGTGTGGGGTTAAAAGCCCACCTGTGCTATAATTACCTTTGAAGCGTTTCAGTGCGAACGGAGGCAACGATGCGACGCATAGCATGGATTTTGGGTCTGGCAGGCCTGCTGGTGAGCGGACTTTATGCCGACGAACACGCTTATCTGCCTCTTTACCGGGACTATCCTGTAGGCGCGTGGGATGACTGGTCGTGGGCGGTTCGCAATATGCAAAACACCAGCCCCGTCTATTCCGGGCAATACTCGATACGCGTCGATTTGTATCCTTGGTCAGCCGTGCGCTTCCATCACGGTTCGGGGCTGGACCCTACAGATTTCACTCTTCTGGAGTTCTGGGTGCATGGAGGTAGCACGGGTGGGCAAGTGTTCCACATTATGGCGAAGGTGAACGGCGTGGATCAGACGCCCGTGCCGATAACAAACTACGCCACTGTGCGTGCCAATCAGTGGACGCGGGTGCAGATTCCGCTGAGGGTGCTGGGGGTTTCCGCAGGTCAGCGCGTGGACGATATCTACTTTATTGAACGGCGCGGGCAGAGCGTGCCCACTTTCTATCTCGACGAGATTCGGCTGGTGCGCCTCTACAGCACTTCGGTGACTTTTGCGGTGAACGCCGCCAGCACAGGGCGCACGCTCACGCGCTTGCACTTCGGTATGAATGTCGCCACATGGGACTGGAACCTGACCAACTCCACAACCATCGCGCGCCTGCGCCAGATTCGGAGCGGGCTACTGCGCTTTCCTGGCGGTTCCACCAGCGACGAGTACGACTGGAGCACGAACCGCAACAAGCGCACAGGCGAAACCTACGGCACGAACACAAGCCAATTCATCAGCGTGGCGTCGCAGGTGGGCGCGGAGAAGTTCATCACGGTCAACTACGGCTCTGGCACACCCGAAGAGGCGCGCGACTGGGTGCAGTATGCCAATCGCACGCTGAACGGCAATGTGCGCTACTGGGCTATCGGCAACGAGTGCTACGGTTTGTGGGAGTACGACACACATCGCTTCCCCCACGACGCCGATACCTACGCAACTTTCGCCCGCGATGCCATTAACTTGATGAAAGCCGTCGACCCCACCATCAAGATTGGGGTTGCGGGCACATGGTCAGAAACCGATAATCCTCAGCGATTTTTCGTAACGAACCCCCGCACGGGTCAGACCGTGAACGGCTGGTCGGCGGTGCTGCTCCAGCGGCTGGCGTCGCTAGGTGTGGTGCCCGATTTCTATGAGATTCACTACTACCCTCAGAACCCCGGTCGCGAAGATGACGCCTACCTGCTTTACTCAACGCGCGAGTGGTCCACGATTGTCTCCAGCGCGCGCCAGATGCTCCGCGACTACCTGGGGACGGCGGGCGACAGCGTGATGCTTTTTGCGATGGAGAATAACGCAATCTCTACTACCCCCGGAAAGCAGACCACCAGCCTCGTGAACGCGCTCTATTATGCCGAGACGTGGGGGCAGGCGTTGATGGCGGGGGTGGACGCCTTCGCGTGGTGGGATTTGCACAACTCGGCGGAGGCAGGGAATAACAACAGCCCGCTTCTTTATGGCTGGCGGAATGTGGGTGATTACGGCGTGCTGGCTTCGGGTTATCCGTCGGGCACAAGCGAGCCGCTGAACACCCCTTACCCCGTTTTCTACGCCTGCGAACTGGTTTCGCGCTTCGCCCAGCCGGGCGATACGCTGGTGCAGGCTTCGGGCAGCCATCCGCTGGTGTCGGTCTACGCCGTGCGCACCTCAAGCGGGCGCGTGAACCTGCTGATTCTGAACAAAGCGCGCACAGCCCCCATCACGGCGCGAATCGCGTTCAGCGGCTACCGCCTCCCCAGCACCGCAACGCTCGTCTGGTATGGTCCGGACCATGATGCGGGGAAAAAGCCACCCTCCAGCCGCATCCTTCGCCTGCGCTCACGCGACCTCACGCTCAAGCTGGAGCCGCTGACCCTGTATGTGGTGCAGCTGTAGGCTAAAACTTCTGGGGCTTGAGCATCAGGTGGGTGAACCACCACATAACCCCGCCAGCAATCCCGCCGACAATCCCACCTAGAATGGCTCCTCGCCAGGGGGAGCCAATCCCCCATGCTATAAGAATCGGTCTGACGAAAAGAAATGCTAACACTGCAATCACAAAGGCAAAGGCGCCCGTGAGCAGGAGCGTAACAAAGTAGCGAATGCGCGTCTCGCGGTTCAGGTAGTCCATGCGGATGAAGTCCACCGCTTCGCCTGCGACATAACGCGCCGACTCGGTAAGTTCCTGAGTGAGCAGCAGGCGTTCTACTGCGTAGATTGTATGTCCCGTTCGGTTCAGCTGCAGGTTGAGCGTCGCCTCGGTAGCGTCTGGGGTGGGGTTCAGAGTAATTTGCAGTTCCACTGCCAGCTGGCGCGGCGCGTAGTTGAGCACGGAACGCGCCAGCGAGCCGCGCTTCAGCACCAGCGTGTTGGGGTCTGCAGAGACGGTCTCATAGCCCAGTCGCTGGAAATATTCCTGCAGGCGCTGGCGCACCGTCTCCGCTGACTGGGGTGTGTGGAACTGCCAGCGGAACTTCATGAACCGTCCTGCACGCTCAATCGCCACGGGAGGCGTTTTCGCTTGCGAGGGTGGCTGGCTCATTTGGCTCACCTCTTAGGGATTATACCTGCATATCGAAGCGCTATCAGGAACGCAACCGCTGTACCGATTGCACCGCCCCAGCCTGCGGAGCCATGCGCCACCAGCCAGCCCGCCAGCGCAGGTCCTACCACATAGCCCAGCGAGTAAAAGGCGTGCAGAATCGCCAGCGCGCTGCCCCGTGCCGTTTCGGGCGCATGCTCGAACGCGAGCAGATGCACCGCAGGGAACGCCAAGCCAAAGCCGACCCCGCCTGACAGCGCCCATGCCCATGCGCCAGAGGGATGAGCCAGCACTTGGAAGACGACGAGACCTGCAAGCAGAAACGCCACGCCCAGCATGCTGCGCCCGAGCGCGCCGCCCAGCACTCCTCGCCGCCGCACCAGCGCCATGCACAGTACCGCTGTTAGCGCAAACATGCCCCAGATACGCCCCCGATAGGCGGCGTCGTAGCCTGCGGACTCCATCTCCAGCGGGAGCGCGACGGTCATCACGCCCATCGCGAAGGTCATCCCCAGCGTGAGCCAGAAACCCACAAGCACGCCCGCGCTCCGCCAGAGCGCGCGCCATTCCACCTGCCCCCGCATAGCGGAAGGGGGCGTATCTGCAGGCAGCCAGAAGGCGCATAGCCCCGCCAGCGCGGTTAGCACGCTGACGCTCAGAAACAGGGCTGATTCGCCATAGGCTTTCACCAGAACCCCGCTGACAGGCGGGGCAACCATCGCTGTCAGTCCGATTAGCGCGCCGATCCGTCCCATCGCCCGCGTGCGGTTGGAACCCCCAAACTCGCCTGTCAGCGTGAACAGTGCGGGCACAAACACCGCCCCCGTCGCCCCGTGAAGCGCTCGGAGCGCCATCAGCCACAACGGCGCAGTCAGCACCCCGTAGAGCCATATCAGCACGCTCGCCGAGAGTAAACTGAGCGCCATCGGAAGACGCCGCCCCCAGCGATCAATCAGCACGCCCGAATAGAGATTCGCACTCAGGTTCGCCAGCGAATACAACCCCACAATCCAGCCTGCCTGCGCTTCGCTGGCGCCTTGTGCCACGGCATACGGGGAAAGAATGGGCACGATTGCGAAGGTATCCAGAAACGCCACCAGCGCCACAAAGCCCAGAATAAAAGAGGCTACACGCGCCGAAGTCGCATCCGCCTGTGCCTTAGCGTTCATCCGCGTTAAAGAATACCCCCTCTTCCACCACCACGCCCAAAATCGCCCCCAGAAAAAAGACCTGCGCCGAGAAATAGACCCCCAGCAACAGCACCACCACCGAGCCTGCCGAGCCGTAAAGCGTGGCAATCCCCGTGGTGGTGAGATACCAGCTCACCAGCGAGCGCATCAGAATCAGTAAGACCGTTGCCACCAGTGCCGTGCCCATCGCCACGCGCCAGCGGGGGCGTCGTGCGGGCAGCCACCAATAAAGCAGGCTGATTCCCAGCCACAGCATAACCGGCAGCAGCGCCCGGTTTGCCGCGTAGCCCAGCCAGTAGCCAAGAGGCAGGTGATCAGGCACGCGCTCCCGAATT
>JBBIQJ010000061.1:0-12251 GCA_037442385.1 Armatimonadota bacterium | reverse complement strand
GCGCGCCACCTCGTCGACGGTACACATCACCAGCCCCGCCCCATTGCCGATAATGCCGATATCCCCGCCCAGTCGCACATACGCCAGCCCGCGGCGCTGCGCCTCCGCCTCGATGGGGTCTTCGATACTCTCTTCGTGATACTGAGCAAGGCGCTTCTGACGGTAGAGGGCGTTCTCGTCAATGGTCATTTTCGCGTCGGCGCAGATGACGCGCCCGTCGCGAGTCACGGCGCAGGGGTTAATCTCCGCAAGGTTCGCATCGCACGCCAGATAGGCACGGTACAGCCCCTGCAGAATCGGCGCAAGCATTTTAACGCCTTCCATCGTGAACCCCGCGCCGAACAGCACCTCGCGAATGCCATAGTCCGTCAAGCCGAGCAAGGGGTCAATCGGTAGCGTGGCAATCGCCTCAGGGCGGGTCGCCGCGACCTCTTCAATATCCATCCCGCCCTGCTGGCTGACCATCAGCACATTCCGCTGAGTCGTGCGGTCTACGGTGATGCCGAGATAGTATTCCTTTTCAATTTCAATGGCTTCTTCCACCAGCACCGCTTCGGCGACCATGCCCTGTGGGTTCTGGGGCGAGATGAGCCGTTTGCCGAGAATCGCTTTTGCGACGGCGTAAGCTTCATCGGGGGTGTCCGCGAGTTTGATTCCGCCTGCTTTGCCGCGCCCGCCCATATGCACCTGCGCCTTAATCACCACGCGCTTGCCAAGCCGTTCCGCAATCGCTTGTGAACCTTCGGGTGTGGTGGCGACTTCGCCGCTGGGCACGGGCAAGCCGAAATCGCGCAAAATCTGTTTCGCCTGATACTCGTGCAGTTTCATCCCTGAACTCCTGTGGGCAAGATTATACCCCGTCCTACGGGGTGTTCTGCCGCAAGGATTCGCACTCCACCTCGTGCCACGGTTAATTTCGCCGCGTGGGGTCCCCATGCCCGTACGGACGCGGTTCCTGCATCTTGTTTGGCTCGCGGGTTCGGGAACCGTGCCCCTACCCCGCCCGTGCGGACGCGGTTCCCGTGTGCTGTTCACCAGGTCCCCCGTTCTTTGCGACAGAGCAACATAACCCGTTTGGGCTATCGTCTTCGCACGAGGGAGTCAAGCCACCCCCTTGTGGAACCGATGGAGGCTCGCAAGCGCCCGCGCCTTGTTGTCATTGTTGTGGCGTTTGGGACTTTGTCGTAAGTGCCAGCGTCCTGCGACCTTTGCGGTGAGGCTCGGAAAGACTCTATCCCATCAGGTATACTCTACCCACCCATGACACCGAAGCGCCGGCAGTTCGGTTTTGAAACGCGCATGCTCCACGCGGGACATGTGCCTGACCCTTACACAGGCTCCCGTGCGGTGCCGATTTATCAGACCACCTCGTATGTGTTTTACGACCCCAACTACGCCGCGCAACTGTTTGAGCTGAAGCAGTACGGCAATATCTACACGCGCATCAATAACCCCACAAACGCCGTGCTGGAGGAACGGGTGGCGTCGTTAGAAGGGGGCACGGGCGCGGTCGCCACTGCCAGCGGCATGGCTGCTCAGTTCCTGACCTTTATCACCTTGCTGGAGCCAGGCGACGAGATTGTCGCCTCCAGCCACCTCTACGGCGGCACCGTAACGCAATTCGTTCACACCTTCAAAAAACTGGGGATTAAGGTTCACTGGGTGGATCCGCGCGATTTTTCGGCGTGGGAGCGTGCCATCACTCCCAAAACGCGCGCCCTCTATGGCGAAACGATTGGCAATCCCAGCGGCAGTATTCTGGATATCGAGCGGCTTGCTGAACTGGCAAACGCCCACCGAATCCCCCTGATTGTGGATAACACCTTCGCCACGCCCTACCTCTGTCGCCCGATTGAGTGGGGCGCTACGATTGTGCTTCACTCAGCAACCAAGTTTCTGGGGGGGCACGGCACCTCCATCGGGGGCATTATCGTAGAGTCAGGCAAGTTTGACTACAGCCACTACCCCACAATTGCAGACCCCTCGCTCGCCTATCATAACCTCAAGTTTTATGAGACCTTCGGGCACTACGGGTTCCTGATGAAGGTGCGCGCGGAAGCCCTGCGCGATGTCGGCGCGTGTATGTCGCCTTTTAATGCGTTTCTGATTTTGCAGGGCATCGAGACGCTCTCGGTGCGCATGGAGCGCCATGTGCAGAACGCGCTGGGCGTAGCGCAGTTTTTGAAAGAGCATCCGAAAGTGGCATGGGTGGCTTATGCGGGTTTGCCCGATCACCCAGACCACGAGCTTGCGAAAAAGTATCTGCCCAAAGGTCCGGGGGCGGTCTTCTCGTTCGGGATTAAGGCAAACGGCATGGACCCCCGCGAAGCAGGCAAACGGTTCATCCAGAACCTGCAGATTTTCTCGCATCTGGCGAATGTGGGTGATGTGCGGAGCCTCGTGATTCACCCTGCGTCCACAACCCATCAGCAGCTCTCTGATGAGGAGTTGCGCCAGGCAGGAATCGCGCCCGAAATGATTCGGCTCTCTATCGGGCTGGAAACGCTGGACGACCTGCTGTGGGACTTAGATCAGGCACTCTGGGCGATCGAGAAGGAGAAGTAACGATGGAACCGCTGGCATGTGAGATTACGCTCAACTCGGTGCTGCCGCCCGAACTGCGGGCAAAGTATCAGGACCCGGACACCATCCGTGAAGTGCTGCGTCGGGCGCGCACAATAGCGATGGTGGGCCTCTCTTCCGACCGATATAAGGCGAGCAATATGGTGGGCGCCTACCTGCAATACGAGGGTTATCGGATTATCCCCGTCAACCCCACCGCGACCGAGATTCTGGGCGAACGCTGCTACCCCGACCTGCTCAGTATCCCCGACCCGATTGATGTGGTGGAGGTCTTCCGCCCGGCGCGGGAAGCGGTGAGTATCGTGGAGCAGGCAATTCGGAAGGGCGCGTGGTGCGTCTGGTTCCAGCTGCGAATTGTGAACCTTGAGGCGGCGGCGCTGGCAGAAAAGGCAGGGCTCATCGTGGTGATGGATCGGTGTATCAAGATGGAACACGGGCGGTTCGGGGGTGGGCTCCACTGGATGGGCATGAACACCGAGATTATTTCCGCGCGACGCATGCGACGGATGTTTTGAAGGAGCAGTGCGATGACTCTGAGCGACTTAGAAGCCATCGGGGCGGTGTTGCAAGGGCACTTTTTGCTCACCTCGGGTAGGCACAGCGCGCTCTATTTCGAGAAATTTCGCCTGCTGGAGCGTCCTGCGCTTTTAGGTCAGGCAGTCGCGCAGATGCTGGCGCGTTTGGGCGCTATCGAAGTCGCGGCGGTGGTCGGTCCAACGCTGGGGGGTGTGCTGGTTGCCTACGAAGCGGCGCGACAGCTGGGCGTGCCGGCGCTGTATGCAGAGCGCGAGGGGGAGGGGCGCGCGTTTCGGAGGGGCTATCTGCTGGCTCTGGGCGCACCCGTGCTGGTGGTGGATGATGTGTTGACCACGGGCACCTCCCTGCGCGAAGTGTTGACCTTGCTGGAGCAGGTGCGGGCGCGTCCTGTGGCCATCGGCGTGCTGATAGACCGCTCTGAAACGCCCCCAGAATTCGGTTTGCCCCTCGCCTCGGCGCTCCGCATGCCCGCTCAGACCTATGACCCTGCCGAATGTCCCCTCTGTCAGCAGGGGATTCCCCTTCAAAAGCGTGGGAGTCGTTAGATAAAAACTTACCCCCTGCGTTTGCCCGCAGGGGGTGTTCAAACAATCGCTTGAGACGGCTCTGCCTCAGTCCTCGCCCTGCGCTTTAGTGAAGCCCTGGGCGCCGTCGAACTCCTGCAGTTTCTCCAGATGCATCCAGCGGAATCGCGATGCCACCCGCTGCACCAGGTCGAGAATCTGGGCGTCGGTTGCATCGCCCTGCGCATCGCGGAGCATGAAACGGCATCGGTATTGGTCCACCACATCAGTAATCGCGCCTGTAGGCGGGTAGACCTTCGTGCCGCGATTGGAAATCATCTTCAGGTAGAAGGGCGACTCTTCCACCAGTGCCTCCAGGGCTTTGCCCAGCGGTTCGGGCATCAGATCAGTCTCCACAAACACATCGACGCCCACCACACGCCGCGAGATGGGGCGCACCCGCACGGGGTCAGCAGGCACTTGCGGCAGCCGAATTGGGCGATACTCCCGCACGAACGCTGTGCTGGGCTTCTTGCCCAGATTCGCGATAATCGCGTCGGTGTATTCGGTGGTGGAGCTGCCCTTGTCGTAGCCTACCACATCGCCCGTGCGCACTTTGCCCTCTTCCAGCGTGTAGAGAATCGCGTTCTCAATCGTGGCAGCCGCCTCGAACTCTTCGAGATAACGCAACATCATCACTGCCGAGAGAATCACCGCGGTGGGGTTGATCACATTCTTGCCCGCGTATTTCGGCGCGGAGCCATGCACCGCCTCGAAAATGGCGACCTCGTTCCCGATATTCGCCGACGGCGCGAAACCCAGTCCGCCCACCAGCGCGGAGGTCAGGTCGCTGATAATGTCGCCATTCATGTTGGTGGTAACAATCACCTCGAACTGTTCGGGGCGCTTGACCAGCTGGTGGGCGCAGTTGTCGATGATGATGTGGTTCGCCTCGATGTCGGGATATTCGGGAGCAATCTCTTCGAAAGTGCGCTTGAGCATCCCTTCGGCGAACTTCATGATGTTGGCTTTGGTGGCGCAGTGGACTTTTTTGCGTCCCTCAGCGCGCGCCAGCTCAAAGGCGAAGCGCACAATCTTCTCGCAGCCCTTGCGCGAAATCAGTTTAAGCGACTGTGCCACGCCGGGGGTCTGCATATATTCAATCCCTGCGTAGAGGTCTTCCACATTCTCGCGCACCACCACGAGGTCAATCCCACGTCCGCTGTAGGGCGTGGGCACATTGGGGAACTCGCGCACGGGGCGCACATTCGCGTAGGTCTCAAACAGCTTGCGCAGGGTTACATTCGCGCTCTTCTCACCGTAGCCCACAGGGGTCTCCAGCGGACCTTTCAGCACCACGCGTGTCTTGCGAACCGACTCGATGGTCTCCTGCGGGACTCCTGACTCAATACCTTTTTTAAAGACGCTGGCGCCTGCCTCACGCACTTCCCACTCCAGTGGCGCGCCTACCGCTTCCAGAATTCGTAACGCCGAGTGAATACACTCTGGACCAATCCCGTCGCCCGGGATGACTGTAATCAATTTCTTACCGCTTTCCGTGATGTACGCCATTGTTCGTATCCTCCATTCCTCCGAAAGTATACCCGCTGATGGGGTATACTGTGGCGGTATGTTTGAGAGCCTGACGGATAAACTGCAGGGCATTTTTAGCCGCATTCGGGGGAAGGGGCGCTTAGACGAGAAGACCGTAGATGAGGTGCTTCGTGAGATTCGTCTCGCGCTGCTGGAGGCGGATGTCAACTTTCGGGTGGTGAAAGAGTTTATCGCGCGCGTGCGCGAGAAAGCGGTCGGCGACGAGGTGCTGAAGAGCCTCACGCCAGACCAGCATGTGGTGCGCATCGTGCGCGACGAGCTGATTGCGTTGCTGGGGGGCGAAGCGGAACCGATTCGCTGGGCGTCGTCGCCGCCCACGGTGTTCATGCTCTGTGGCTTGCAGGGTTCGGGCAAGACCACCACCTGCGCGAAGTTAGCACGCTGGGCGCGCTCGCAGGGACGCAAGCCGATGATGGCGGCATGCGACCTCCAGCGCCCCGCCGCCATTAAACAGCTGGAAGTGCTGGGCGAGCAGGTGGGCGTTTATGTCCACACCCCAGAAAAAGCGGGCGCCCACGACCCGGTGGGGGTTGCCCGCTCTGCCCACGCCTATGCCCGCGCAAACGGCTACGATGTGCTGATTCTGGACACCGCAGGACGCCTGCAAATTGATGCGCCGCTGATGCAGGAGCTGCAACAGATGCGCGAGGCGCTTCAGCCCCACGAGATTCTGCTGGTTGTGGATGCCACCACAGGTCAGGAAGCCATCAATGTGGCGCAGGCGTTCAACGAGCGACTGGAGTTGACAGGAATCATCCTCACCAAGATGGACGGCGACGCTCGCGGCGGCGCAGCGCTCTCGCTCAAAGCCGTGATGGGCAGACCCGTGCGCTTTATCGGCGTCGGCGAACGCACCGACGCGCTCGAACCGTTCTATCCCGACCGAATCGCCAGCCGTATCCTCGGCATGGGCGATGTGCTCTCGCTGATCGAGCGCGTGGAGCAAACCATGCAGGAAGAGGAAGCCAAGCGCATGGAGAAAAAACTGCGCGAGGCGTCCTTCGACTTTGAAGATATGCTGATGCAGATGCAACAGATTCGGCGCATGGGGCCGTTTGAGCAGTTGCTGAAGCTCCTGCCCGGCTACAATCAGCTTAAACAGCAGATGGGCGATATGGCGATAGACGACCGCGCTCTCAAACGCGCTGAGGCGATTATCCTTTCCATGACCCCTCAAGAGCGCCGCCATCCCGAAATCATCAACTACAGTCGCAAAGCGCGAATTGCCCGCGGCAGCGGCACCAAAATAGAAGAGGTCTCCGCGCTGATTAACCAGCTCATGGAGATGCGCAAACTCATAAAGCGGCTCAATAAGTATCAGCAAACGATGCAGAAGCGTGGCAAATGGTTCCGCATGGGGCGCGGGCGATAGGTTTCCGAGAAGCACCCCTCCCATCCCTGCGCTCAGGCGGGACACCCCAGCCCCCGAAACCAGCGCAGGTGGGCTTTGGATGTGAGGTTCACCCATCGGGTTCTTTCGTCTGACGGCTGAAGCTGCTCGGTCGTAAAGACCACAGATTCAGGAAACAGGACGCGGAAACCGCGTCCGTACGGGCATGCGTAGGGGCGCGGTCGCCGCACCCCACGCGGCGAAATGAATCGCGCCACGAGGTGGAATGCAAATCCTTGCGAGAGAGCAGATCCACCCATCCTGCCCTCACCCTCGAAGAGGATCATCTTTCACAGCCCCTTGACAATAGTATCAGCTTCGGGATATACTAATGTCTACAAGGAAGGAGGCAGGTGTGATGAGTCTAAAACTGTCAAGCCATCAGGGCGAAGCCGCCCAAAGCGAGAGGCTCAGAGTCAAAGTCTGGGGTGAGTATGCGTGCTTCACACGCCCCGAAATGAAGGCGGAGCGTGTTTCCTACCCGGTGATGACCCCCTCTGCCGCGCGGGGGATTCTGGAAGCCATCTTCTGGAAACCAGAGTTCCAGTGGCGCGTGCGGGAAATCTGGGTGCTGAAGCCGATTCGATACGTCTCGCTGATACGCAACGAGGTAGCCACAAAGATCCCCGCTCAAAATCCGAAGCCCTTCTTCGCCGATGCGGTGCGTGTGCAACGCCATACCCTCGCATTGCGCGATGTCGCCTATGTGATTGAGGCGGAGATGATCCTCCAACCCGGCGCCGATAAGGGGCTCGTCGCCTACCTTGACCAGTTCCGTCGGCGGGTGGCGCGCGGGCGGTGTTATATGCAGCCCTATCTTGGCTGCCGCGAGTTCACAGCGTTCTTTGGCGAACCCGATGAGAGCGAGCGCCCCATCGACCTGACGATGGATCTGGGACAGATGCTCGGCGAAATCCAGTATAACGCGCGGATCAATCAACCTATATTTTTCTCTGCACGACTGGAGCAGGGCATCCTGAAAGTACCCCCTGAGATCTACGAAGGAGGCGCCTTATGATACTGAAGCGACTTGTGGAATACAGTCAGCAGTGTGGTCTCCCTCCGCGGCTCTACGCGCCCACTCGAATCCACTGGCTTATCGAACTGGATGAGCAAGGGGTTCCGCAGGGGATGGTGAAAATCAGCGAGCAGAACGGGAAACATATCGGAGAGGAGCGTTTTGCCCCTGCGCTCGGCAACCTGCGCACGAGCGATATCCGACCGCTGCTCTTTTGCGACAACGGTGGCTATGTGCTGAGGCGGGTTGCAAAAGGCAAGCAGGATGAGCGTGTTAAAGAACAACACGAAGCGTTCAAAGCGCTTGTCGCCCGCTGCCACGCGAAGCTTCAACTCACTGAAACCCGCGCCGTGAACGAGTTTTACCAACGCTACTTTGACCAGCTCAAAATCCCGAACGACCACGACCCAGCCCACAACATCACATTTCGAGTGCAGGGGCAATGGGTAATTGACCTGCCCGAAGTGCAACAGTTCTGGGCAGAGCACGCCTCGAAAGCGTACAATTTGGTGGGTGCCCCCGCGCTCTGCCTTGTTTGCGGCGAGGTAAAGCCCGCTGTGCGTCGACACTACCGCCCTGTGAAGGGCATTCCGGGCGGGCAGCCGACGGGCATGGCGCTGGTCTCGGCGAACATAGAAGCCTGCGAGTCGTACGAGCTGGAGGAAGGCGAACTCGCGCCTATCTGTCTGGATTGCTCCGAGCAGATGCTCCACGCGCTGAACAGGCTGCTGCAGGATGAGCGCACGCATCTAACCATAGGACCAGTTGCCTACTGCTTCTGGACGCGCGACCCGAGCGACTTCGATGTGACTCGTTTTTTGAACCAGCCCGACCCGAACGATGTGAAGGCGCTAATGAAGAACGTGACGCATGGCGTTGTTGCGTCCTCTGTAGACGAGAATGAGTTTTACGCGCTGGCGCTCTCTGCCAACGGCGCGCGTGTGGTCGTGCGCGGCTATCTCGAGCTGACCGTGCCCGAAGTGCAGCGCCACCTCTCCCGATGGTTCGAGTGGCAATCTCTCCGTACGGACGATACGCCCGTCGGCGTGTTTGCGCTGGCGCGTGCGCTCTACCGCGACTCAAAGGACATCCCCGCCCATGTACCCGAAACCCTCATCCGGTGTGCACTCACGGGCGCGCCCCTGCCGATGTATCTGCTGCAGCTCGCGCTCCAGCGCAACCGCGCCGACCAGGAAGTAACCGAAAACCGCGCCCGCCTCATTCAGGCGGTGCTGCGCTCACACAACCTTCTGTAGGAGGTGAACCGTCCATGGAACGCACAACAGAGGCACAGAACCACCCCGCCTACAAGTGCGGGCGATTGTTGGCTGTGATTGAACGCATCCAGAACGCCTCGATAGGCGTCACTACTCTAACCGATCGCTACTACGGCAGCGCATCCGCCACGCCTGCGAGCGTGTTCGGCGTGCTGCTGCGCATGACCCAGCCTCATTTGAGCAAGCTGCGCCGCGAAAACGAAAGGCAGGCGCTCTATTACGAACGCGCCCTGCAAGACGCCATGCCCGACCACTTCCCCCGCACCCTCACCCTCGTCGAGCAAGGGCTTTTCGCGCTCGGCTACTATCACCAGCGGCGCGAATTCTTCAAGCCACGCGCCGACGCCCCCAAGGCGACAGGCGAAAATCAAAACGAACAACTCACTCTTGAGGAGGTAAACAACGATGAAAACGCTTGACCTCAATGCACCTTACTGCAACCCCGAAGTCCGACATGACTTCGTGATTCTGTTCGATGTGCGCGATGGAAACCCGAACGGCGACCCCGATGCGGGCAATCTGCCCCGAATCGACCCCGAAACGATGCAGGGGATTGTTACCGATGTGTGCCTCAAGCGCAAGATTCGCAACTACATCGACCTGCGCTATGGCGACCAGTACGACGAGGTGGACGCCCACCAGAGCGGCTACGGTATCTTCGTGCGTGATAGCAGCGTCGCCCTGAACGCCAAAATTCGCAAGGCTGCCGAAGCCGTGGGCGCTGGGGAGCAGAGGAGAAGGGCAAACCCAGATATTCGCGCCGAACTCTGCCAACGCTATTACGACATTCGCATGTTTGGCGCGGTGCTGTCCACAGGCGACTACAACGCAGGGCAGGTGCGCGGTCCTGTGCAACTCACCTTCGCGCGCTCCATCGACCCGATTGTGCCGCTGGACCTCTCCATCACGCGCGTCGCCATCACCAAAGAGGGAGAGAGCAAGGAGACCGAGATGGGGCGCAAGCCGGTTGTACCCTACGCGCTCTATCGGGCGCACGGCTTCTTCTCGCCTGCGCTGGCACAAATCACCGGTGTCTCGCGGAACGACCTGCACCTGTTCTGGGAAGCCGTCATGAATATGTTCGAGCATGACCGTTCGGCGTCGCGCGGGGAGATGAACCTGCGTGGGCTGTATGTGTTCACTCACGAATCGCCCTACGGCAACGCGCCTGCGCACACCCTGTTCGAGACCATCGCTGTCCAGCGCAACGCGACGCCTGCACGCGAGTTCAGCCACTACACCATCACCGTTGCCGACTCGCTGCCCGAAGGCGTGAGCCGACACATCCTGTATCCTTAAGGAGGCGGCGCCGTGGAGGACATGCTGAGCGTGTGGGACGAGGCGGAGATTGTGCCCCTCTCCGCCCTTGAGCATTATGCCTACTGCCCGCGCCAGTGTGCGCTCATCCATATCGAGCAGGTGTACGAAGAGAATGTCTACACCCTGCGAGGCGCCGCCCTCCACGAGCGCGTCGATCAGGTTGCGAGCGAATGGGACGAGGGGTTGCGCATGGAATATGCGTTGCCCCTCTGGAGCGTGCGACTCGGCTTAATCGGGCGCGCCGATGTTGTCGGTTTCTTCCCCGACGGCACGCCTTACCCGATTGAGTATAAGTCGGGCAAGCACGGCGTGAAATATCCCGACGCAGTGCAGCTCTGCGCTCAGGCGATGTGTCTGGAAGAGATGCTCGGCTGTGAGGTCAAGCACGGTGCTCTCTATTACCACGCCAGCCGACGCAGGCGCGAAGTCGTGTTCGACGACTCGTTGCGCCAGCTCACGGAGCAAATCATCCAGCAGACGCGCCAGATGCTCCTTTCGGGGCGCACGCCCCCACCCGTCAACGACGCACGCTGCCCCAACTGCTCGCTCGTTCAAATCTGCATGCCCGATGCCATCGCGCGGCTCCAATCAGCTACGGAGGCGACAGAATGACCTACCAGCTGCTCAACACGCTCTATATAACGCTGGAGAACGCCTACCTGCGTCTGGAAAATGAAGCCGTCGCCGTGGTTCACGACGACACGGAGGTCAAGCGAGTGCCGCTCCATCACCTTGGGGGGATTGTGATGCTCGGCAATGTGAGCGTTAGCCCCCCGTTGATGGCGCGGTGCGCCGAGGAGGGGCGCACGCTGGTGTGGCTCGATGAGTTCGGACGGTTCCGAGCGCGCGTGGAAGGGCGCGTATCGGGCAATGTGCTACTCCGACGCCAGCAACACCGGGCGCTGGAAAATCCAGAAACGGTGCATGCACTGGCGCGAACCTTCGTGGAGGGCAAGCTCCGCAACCAGATGCAGGTGCTACAACGCGCGGCGCGCGAACGCCCCGAAATCGCCCCGCCAATTACCGAGTCGCTCGCCCAGATACGCGCCTTCATGCAGGCGCTTCAGGAAGCGCACGACCTCGACACGGTGCGCGGCGTGGAAGGCTATGCCACCCGTGCCTATTTCCAGTCGCTGGACGCCCTGATTGTCGCTCAGCGCGAGGCGTTCCGATTCCACAATCGCACGCGCCGCCCACCTCGCGACCGCTTTAATGCGCTTCTCTCCTTCGTCTACAGCCTGCTCACCAACGACTATGTGAGCGCGCTGGAAGGGGTGGGGTTAGACCCGCAGGTGGGCTACCTGCATGCCCTGCGTCCCGGACGCCCCGCGCTGGCGCTCGACCTGATGGAAGAACTGCGCCCCGCCTTCGCGGACCGATTCGCGCTGAGCCTGGTCAACCTCCAGCAGCTCACACCCGACCATTTTGAGGAACGCCCTGGGGGCGCGGTGCTGCTCAACGAGCAAGGGCGGCGTGAGCTGCTCGTCGCCTATCAGAAACGCAAGCAGGAACTGGTGATGCACCCCGTGTTGCAAACGCGAATCCCATGGGGATTAGTCCCCCACATTCAGGCGCGCTTGTTGGCGCGATACCTGCGCGGCGACATCCTGAATTACCCACCGTTCACAATCCGATAAGCCGCCAGCGGCGCGGCGCCGACTCTGGTACCTTGACAACCGGACCCCCTGTGGGGATTCTGGATATCAGGAGGCACAATCATGCGAATGAACATCCTGATTACCTATGATGTCAGCACAAGCGACCCGGCAGGTCAAAAGCGCCTGCGCAAAGTTGCTCGAGCCTGCGAAGCCTACGGGCAGCGGGTCCAGAAGTCGGTCTTCGAGTGCAAGCTGACCGAAACGCTTCTGGAAAAACTCAAGCAGCGCCTGCTCAAGATTATTGACCCCCAGAAGGATAGCTTGCGCTTCTATCGGCTGCCCGGCGATAGGGAAAAGTGGGTTGAGGTCTACGGGTTAGACCACTACGAGGACTTCGATGCCCCTCTGATT
>JBBIQJ010000060.1:0-12404 GCA_037442385.1 Armatimonadota bacterium | reverse complement strand
GCTGATTGAGCGCATCACCGAATACTTCACCTCCACCGAGAAGAAACCCGTGAAAGAAATTTCCGCCGCCGCGTCTACGGGGCCCGCAACCCTAATTATTCAGGGCTTTGCCTACGGGCTGGAGTCGAGCGTATGGGCGGTCTTTTCGATTGCGCTCGCGCTGCTTGCGCCGCTGTTTATCTTCCCGCCTGGCGTGTTCGGCGGTCCGATGCTTTCGTTCTACGGAATCGCGCTCACGGGGCTGGGATTGCTCGCCACCACAGGCTACATTCTGGCGATGGACACCTTCGGTCCTATCTCCGATAACGCGAACGGGATTTTTGAGATGTCGGGCGCGCTCAAGGAGCAGGGCAACAAACCTGCCGCGGGCGGCTTGACAGGCGACAAGATTGTGCATCGCCTCGACTCAGTGGGCAACACCACCAAGGCGCTCACGAAAGGCTTCGCGATTGCCACAGCGGTCGTGGCAGCGGTGGCGCTGTTCCACTCATTCGTGGAGGACTCGCGCCTCGTGGAGTTGATTAACCTCGCCACACAAAATGGGGTTGCGCTGAAAGACGCCTTTGGCGGGCTGCCTGTGGATGTGCCGATTGTCTTTATCGGGCTGCTGATTGGCGGCGCGGCGCCATTTTTATTTAGCGCGTTCTCGATTCTGGCGGTGGGACGCTCGGCGTTTGAGATGATTCACGAGGTGCGTCGCCAGTTCCGTGAGAAGCCCGGCATCATGGCGGGCACGGAGACCCCCGACTATGGGCGTTGTGTCGCGATTGTTACGGCGGCGGCGCAGAAAGAGCTGCTGGGTCCGGGCATTCTGGCTATTGCCCTGCCGCTGGCGGTCGGCTTCGGCTTGAGCATCGGCGCGACTCCTGTTACTGTGAACGGGCGCGAGCTGGTGTTCGCAGGAGCGCAGGCGTTGGGCGGCTACCTCGCAGGGGCGATTCTGTCGGCGCAACTGCTGGCGGTACTGCTGGCGAACTCCGGCGGCGCATGGGATAACGCCAAAAAGCGCATCGAGGACGGTTTCCTCGGCGGCAAGGGCACCGATGCACACAAGGCGGGCGTGATTGGCGATACCGTCGGCGACCCCTTCAAAGACACTGCTGGTCCCGCGCTGAACCCGCTGATTAAAGTGATGAACCTCGTGGGCATCCTGATCGCGCCGATTGTGATTCAGCCATTGCCCGATAGCGTGCGGATTGCCGTAACCGCGGTTGCGGTGGGGGCGCTGGCGTTCTCGGTCTACTGGAGCAAGCGCGGCTCGATTGCCGAGACGATCGAACACGAGCTGGGCTATCACACCACCGAAGAAACCGAAGAGGCGGGCGAAGCCGCGCCCGTCGGGGGCAAAGGCTCCGAGTAATCTCATCCTCTCGCGAGGGGGGGAACTCACATCCCCCCTCGCGACGCCTCGTTAATCGGAGAAACTCATCGCAGCCACACGGGCGGCGCCAGCGGTCGCTTCTCACGAGGCGTGTCTTTCAGATGCTCTGGGAGCAACACCGCCACGGGCGATAAATCACCTTGCTTTTCGGGATTGCCCAGGTAGGGCGCCGCGCCTCCGTCATCCACGCGGTTTTCGCTGACCGAATAGAGCAGAAACCCTTTTTGGGGATCGGTTTTATACACAAACGGTTTGCCCGTGAAGGGGTCTATAATCATCTCGCCCCGCTGCAACGCCTCCAGTGAAGGGGGATAGTTGCCTGTGCGCTGTTTGTAGAGCCGAATCGCGGCGACACACCCCACAAGGCGCAGGGTAGCCATCTCGGTGAGTTCTTTCTCGCCTACAAGGGCAGACATGGGAAGAAGAATCGCGTTCAGAGGGTGACGAATCTGCTTCTCTAGGGCGTCTGGATCTGGAGTTCGTTCCCTGTAGGGGCGCTTAAGCTCCTCAATCGCGCGCCCCATCAGGCGCTTATACTCAGGGAGCGCGATCTTGACCATCGCCCGCGCGAACAGAACACCCCCGTCCATGTCTGAAAAAGAGGAAGAAAGCTGGGACAACCGTATATGCCCCTCGGCCAGGTCGCGATAGAGGGAGAGGTGCTCGTGCATTTCGGTCTCCATACAGCGCCAGAGGGGCACGCGCCGTTTCTCGTATTCCTGCACGAGGCTTAGCAGCGCTTCCAGCGCGGCGCGGTCCTGAATTCGAGGCAGTTCCTCACGAATGGGGCGTAAAGCAATCGCATTGATGGCAACTCCCACCAGAAAATGGATGAGCGCCCCGCCCTCACGCACCTGGTCGGCGAGGCGGTTTAATCGCTGGGCGCGGGCGAGTGCCTCGCGGTAGCGCCGCTGGCGCAGTTCTTGCTTCATCAGATACGCTTCGGCGCGGGCAAGCCGTCGCAACTGGGATAGTTCAGGGAAGGCATAGTCAAAGGTGTATTGCATTATCACCTTGCTGGGCTGCTGAGTCAGCGCGGCGTAGCGCTTCAGGTAGGGCGTTATTTCCCGGAAGTAGTAGTCGCGGTCTTCCTTTGAAACAGGCTCGTCTCTCAAGAGGGCGTTTTCAATCTGTTTGAAGCGGGTGTTGGTTTCAAAGCGTGCGTGCAGTTCTTCACCGAGTGCCCGATACGCTTTGTACGCATTCTGCGGGGGGTATTGACGCGGCGGAACCTCAATCTTTGGGGGTGTCAGCAACCACACCAGCCCCCCAACACACAGCAGGAACACCAGACCGAACAGGATCCCGCCCCCAATCAGCCACTTGCGCATAGTTTATGCATTCGCCGTGAAAGAGGGGATTCCTGCCAGGAGGCGATACAGGGAAACGAACAGGCTGTGGAAGCTGGGGGTGTTTGTGCCCGACGGCTGAAGTCGCCCGCGCAGGCTGGCTTGGTATATTAGGAACAGGTTCAGCCGTCCCGGAGAGAGCGTCGAGTCGCGCGTTTCAGCGAGCGCACGTAGTCGCCAATCACGGTGTGCCAGTGAGGCGAGTCGGCATATTGGTGTAGGTAATGCACAATCTGGCTGCCCACTACCGCGCCGTCGGCGAACTGCGCCACCTGGCGCACATGCTCTGGCTTGGAGATGCCGAACCCTACGGCAATAGGCTTGTCGGTTTCCTGACGGATTCGTTCCACCAGCTGGGGCAGATCGGGCGGCAGGGTATCGCGTGCCCCCGTAACGCCTGTGCGCGAAACGCAGTAGATGAACCCCTCCCCACGCTCGGCGACGAGGCGAATGCGCGTCTGCGTGCTGGTGGGCGTCAGCAAAAAGATGGGCTGGAGCTGATTCGCACGCGCGTGTGTGAGCCATTCGTCCGCCGCGTCGGGGGGCAGATCGGTCATTAGGCAGGCGTCAAAGCCGACGGTGCGGGCGTCCTGTGCGAATTGCGCGAACCCATAGCGCTGGACAGGGTTCGTGTAGGTGAACGCAATCAACGGCAGGTGAACCCGCTCGCGCGCTTGGGCAACGCGCTCCAGCACCCGCGCCATCGTTACGCCCCGCTGAATCGCCCGCCACATCGCCGCCTGAATCACGGGTCCATCTGCCAGGGGGTCGCTGAAGGGGAAACCGATTTCCACCATGTCGGCGCCTGCGTCTTCCAGCATCTGCAGAATATCGGGCAGTTGCTCCAGCGAGGGGTCTCCTGCGGTGATGTAGACAATCAGCGCGGCTTCGCCCCGCGCCTTCAACTCGGCAAATCGCGCTTCTAACGGCATCGCTGTATTATAGCATACCCGTTAGCAGGTACAATCTTAAGCATGCCCAGAGCGAGGATTATCGTAACTTTGAAGCCTGGCTTGCTGGACGCACAGGGGCGCGTGCTCCAGGAAGCGTTGCATCAGCTGGGGTTTGAGCAGGTGCAGGGCGTGCGAGTCGGCAAGTATCTGGAAGTGGAGCTGCAGCCTGACGGCGACCCGGAGGAACAGATTGAGGCGATGTGTCGCCAGCTGCTGGCGAACCCTGTGATTGAGCAGTACCGCTACGAGGTGGTGGACGAGTGAAAGCAGGCGTGATTGTGTTCCCTGGCTCTAACTGCGACAGGGACGCCTACCATGCCCTGCGCGATGTGCTGGGCTATGAGGTGGACTACCTGTGGCATGCCGAGCGCCGACCGCTGGACGAGTATGGACTGATTATTGTGCCCGGCGGATTCTCGTATGGCGATTACCTGCGTCCGGGCGCGATTGCCCGTTTCGCGCCGATTATGGAAGCGGTGCGCGCCTACGCGGAGCGCGGCGGGCTGGTGCTGGGCATCTGCAACGGATTCCAGATTCTCTGTGAGGCGGGATTGCTGCCTGGTGCCCTGACCCGCAATACCGGGCTGAAGTTTCGCTGTCGGCATGTGTATGTTCGGGTGGAGAACGCCCGGACGCCGTTCACACGGCGCTACCACGAGGGCGAGGTGCTGAAACTGCCGATTGCGCACGGGGACGGACGCTATGTGTGCGATGAGGCGACCCTGGCGCAGCTCCGGCGTAACCGTCAGATTATTTTTCGCTACTGCGCGCCCGACGGCGCGATAGACCCTACATGGAACCCCAACGGCTCGGTGGACGCGATTGCGGGCGTGGCGAACGAGCGCTTCAATGTGCTGGGGATGATGCCCCACCCGGAGCGGGCGTGTGAGCTGTTGCTGGGCAGCGAGGACGGCAGGCGCTTGCTACAGGTGGCAGGTTAGCGGCTTGGCGGCGCGCACGCTTGAAGCGCAATTGCCAGCGCCGCGTAATCGTCGTAGGGTTCGGGAGGAATGCGTAATCCCTTCGGGAGCCAGCGTCGCCAGCCGCGAGGGGGATGGTGCCGAAAGTAGAGTTCCCGCGCCTGCAGGGTGGTGTTGCGCTCTTCCACCAGCTCCCAGACGAGGTTCGGGAACCGTTCGCGCAACACGGCTATCAGACGGCGTGAGCCAGTGCCCTTCCCCAGCAACACGCGCGCAGGCGGATACGCCTGCAGGAGCCACGCGAGACGCTCGGGCAGTTCCTCAATCGGCACAATGGCGCGATGGCGAATCTGGTAGCCCTCTGGCGCAAAGTCCACCACCACAACCCCCGCCTTCTGGTTGCCCGGATCAATCGCCAGCACGCGCATGGGGTCAGGGGGTGGGGTTCAGCTTGGCGAGCATTTCGTGACGTTCGCGCGCTTTGCGCTCGATGTTACGCCAGATGCCGCGCAGTCCCATCGCCTGCTTCATCGCGTCCAGCGTTTCGTCGGCAATCTGGCGGACCTTGAGCGTGCCCGTGTAGATTATCTCCTCGACATAGCCGCGCTCTTTTTCGAACTGGGCACGGCGTTCACGAATGGGGTCTAGGAAAGCGTTCAGGGCGCGCGCCAGCTTCTCTTTGACCTCCACATCGCCCACGCGCCCCTCCCGATAGCGCTGCTTCAGGTCTTCCACTTCTTCCTTGTTGGGGTTGAAAATATCGTGATAGATGAACACGGGGTTGCCCTCCACTGTACCCGGAATGTGTGCGTGGATGCGCTTCGGGTCGGTATACATCGAGCGCACCTTCTTCTCGACGGTTTTGGGGTCGTCGGAGAGGAAGATGGCATTATTGAGGCTTTTGCTCATTTTGGCTTTGCCGTCAATCCCCACCAGCGTGGGCACCTCGCTGAGCATCACTTCGGGGATGGGGAACACCTCCCCATAGAGGTTATTGAAGCGGCGGGCTATCTCGCGGGTGATTTCCACATGCGCTTCGTTATCTTTGCCGACAGGCACAAGGTGGGCGCGGGGCATCAGAATATCGGCTGCCTGCAACACGGGATAGCCAATCAAGCCGAAGGGGATGGACTCGTCGTCAATATTGGCGGCGCGCGCCATATCTTTGATACTGGGCAGGCGCGTCAGGCGCGGCAGGGTCACGAGCATCTCAAAAATCAGGTTCATCTCGTACACCGCATGCACCGCCGACTGCAAGTAGATGGTGGACTTGTTCGGGTCGATCCCGACGGCGAGATAGTCCAGCACCATCTCGCGGAGGTTAGTGCGCATCTCTTCGATATCCTGTCGTGTGGGGCGCGTGGTGAGCATGTGCAGGTCGGCAATTAGAAAGTAGCAGTCATACTCGTCCTGCAGCGCCACGCGGTTTTTCAAAGAGCCAACATAGTGCCCCAGATGGAGTTTGCCTGTGGGGCGATCGCCCGTGAGAACCCGTTTCCGCTCGTTCATCGTGGGAAATTATACCTGCCCTCGCGTGGGTTGGGGTATACTACACGACGAGACTCAGGGTGAGAAGAGGGCCACCCCGATACTGGAGCGCCTGAAGGAAGAAATAAGGAAGAAATTGAGAATCTCAGCCTCCATGAGGTGCGCGAACTGTTGGAATACCTCCAGCGCAGGATTCGTATGGGACTACCTCGCCGTCGGTGGTCGGAGATTGCAGGTAAAGCACCGTATCCCCTCGCAGGCGAAGATGCGCAGCAGTGGGTATCGCGCACGAGGCAAGAGTCCACGCTAACACGAGAACAACGGTTGGAAGACGCCCATTGCGAGTAGAAGAGCTTTTATTGAGGGGCTCGCGCCTTTTTCTGGATACAGCACCAGTCATCTACTACTTCGGAGAAGCATCCTGTGCATTACCCAGTGGTGTCGCCTATTTTCCAATCAATAGATGAGGGGCGTGTTATTGCCGTAACTTCCGTTATTACGCTCCCGGAGTGTTTGGCCCACCCTTGCCTTCGCGGACTAATGAATTGCAAAATGACTACTTCGACTTAATCGTTCATGGCGTGAATGTGGAGTTTGTTCTTCAAGACGAGCAGGTGAGACTCCTTGCGGCACAGCTGCGTGCCTGTTATCGAATCACTCTTCCTGACGCGCTCCAGGTAGCGACGGCGTTGTAGAGTCGCAGCGATGCCTTCCTAACCAATGATACCGATTGTTGTAGTGCAGGAGTTGAGTCTGTCGGATAGGAAACACCCCTTGACAAACCCCCGCGTCGAATAGGGTATAATTGCCATACCCCGCGCGGGTGGTGGAATTGGTAGACACGCATGGTTGAGGGCCATGTGGGGCATCCCGTGTGGGTTCGAGTCCCACCCCGCGCACCAGCGTGGGCGGTTAGCTCAGTGGCAGAGCGCCTCGTTCACACCGAGGAGGTCGTTGGTTCAAGTCCAACACCGCCCACCATTTTTTACGGCGTGCCGAACCAGTCCTCCAAAAACTGAATCATGTGCCCGTACCAGCCCCAGTATATCAGAATCAGTGCCATCCCTGTGCCCAGAAGCCCGATCAGCACTGCCATCCGCAGCAGCCCCGTGCGCGTCCGACGGAACGAATCCTGACTGCGCTGATGATAATAATCCGCCAGCCGCTGGAGCATCTCCACCACCTGCCCAGACTGGACGCCCGTGGTGACCAGCGCGACCTCTTCGGGGGGGAACATGCCAGAGCGCGCCAGAGCGGAGTCCAGCGGTTCGGCATGCTCTCCGCGTGCGAGGTTCACTGCCGCGAGGCTACTGGCAATCGCCACGTTGGGCACAGTACGCACCGCCAGCTCCCACACCGAGGCGGGTGAAAACCCCGCTGCTGAGAGGCGCGAGAGATGATACAGAAACATCTGAAGCGACTGCGCCCGTACCCAGTCCGCATAGTCCCACACCAGCGGCGCCCACAACTGAAAGCGTGCCCGAACCCACTCCATCCGATTGACCAGCACCCACACGCCCCACGCCACAACTAACCCAAACAGCAGAGGCAACCCAATCTGCAGGAACGCCTGCCACCAGCCCTGAAACATCACCCCCAGCCCCTTCGCAGGGTTGCCCATCTCAGATCCCGTGAACTGGCGCAGGGCGTATATCAGCCCCAGCCCGAACGGCGCGACAATCGGCAGGGTTAATACGGTGATGAGAAAACATCCCTTCGCAGGCACGCCCCACATGCGGAACAAGCGCCAGTTTTCGTAATACTCCACAAGATGCCCAATCGCGTCCGGCAGGTAGCCGCCCGCCTCCCCTGCCTGAATCGCGCCCACCACAAACGCAGGGAATAGACGGGGGTACGCCAGCATCGCCTGCGAGATGGGCACGCCCTGCGCCGCCTTTTCGGCAATCTCGGCGCACGCCTGATCCAGTCGCTTATGGTTCACGCGCCCCGACACTAACCGAAACGCTTCTGCCGCGCTGTGTCCCGCCTTCAACAACGCCTGCAACTGCACCATCAGAAATGCCATCGTGTGGGGCGAGACTTCCGAACTCTCCCATTCAAGCATGCTGGCAGATGGCGTAGACGGGGTCGCCGCCTGGTCGGGAACACGCATCACCTGCTGCACCATCAGCCCGCGCTGGCTCAGAAGACGCTGCGCCTCGCGCGCATCCTGCGCCTGAATCGTGCCCGTGCTGATCTGCCCGCGCGAATCAACCGCCTGATAACAAAAGGTGGGCATCGTAATGCCTGACCTCCTGACGCTGAATTTCGGGGTTCTGCAGAAGCAGTTGAAGCGTCGTGCCATCGGGGAGCACAAGGTCGGGGGTCATCTCGGCGAGAGGGATTAACACAAAGGCACGCTCACGCATGCGCGGATGCGGGATAGTAAGCTCAGGCGTCTCCATACAGAGGTTTTCATACAGGATGATATCGATATCAAGCGTGCGGGGCAGCCAGCGCTGCGGGGTGGGTTCGCGTCCCAGCGCCCGTTCTATCGCTTTCACCGCCTGAAGCAGCGCCAGCGGCTCCAGCATGGTTTCCCCCCAGAGACCGATGTTCAGATAGGGGCGCGGGTCGGGCGTTTCTCCTACAGGCGTGGTCTCGTAAACCGACGAAATCTGCACGGGGATCACCCCATACTGAGGCAGAAGCCGTACCCCCGTCCCCAGATTCTGCAACCGATCCCCCAGATTAGACCCCAGACTCAGGTAGATCTTGGCCACGCCACAGGGAGTATACCCAAAGGGTTAGCCGCGCGGATGGGTTTTGCGGTATACCTCGCGCAGGCGTTCGAGGCTGACCTGTGTGTAAATCTGGGTGGTGGCGATGTCGGAGTGTCCGAGCAGTTCCTGCACGGCACGCAGGTCGGCGCCTCCGTTCAGCAGATGCACCGCGAACGAGTGGCGCAGGGTGTGCGGTGAGATGTTTTTGGTAATGCCCGCTTCGAGGGCATAGGCTTTGATTTTGCCCCAGAAGGCGATACGGCTCAGGGGCGCGCCGTGGTCGTTCAGAAAGAGCGCGTCGCAGGGGCGTTTGGGGGTCGCCAGTTTGGGGCGCGCCTCGCTCAGGTAGCGCTGGATCCAGGAGACGGTCGTTTCGGGCAGGGGCAATAGCCTTTCGCGCCCGCGTTTGCCCCGTACATGCACCAGCGCGTCCGCCAGATTCAAATCGCTAATCCGCAACCCCAGCAGCTCGGAGACGCGCATGCCCGTGGTATACATCGTTTCGAGCATTGTGCGGTCGCGCAGCCCGTGGGGAGTGTCCAGCGGGGGCTGGAGCAAAAGGCGTCGCACTTCGTTCACCGTGAGCGTTTCGGGCAGGGCGCGGTGGGGGCGTGGGGTTTCGATGGCTTGGGGCGGCTCTTCGGTCAGGATGCCCCGTCGGTAGAGGTAGGTCAAAAACGCGCGGGCGGCGCTGAGCTTGCGGGCGATGCTCGACTCGCTGAGCGCGCGACGGCGCAGGTAATAGATGAACCCTTCCCACAGGCTGGCGTCCCACAGATGTGGCTCGGCGCGCCCGGAACGCTGGAGATACTGGGCAAACTGGCGCAGGTCTACGGCGTAAGCGTTCACCGTGTGGGGCGAGGTGCGCCGCTCGTTCCGCAGAAACTCCAGAAACGAATCGATATAGGCTTCCATCAGCCCGCTTCGCCTTCCACTTCGCCCACTTTGAGCTCCAGCTCGCTACGGAGCTCCACGCGCTCGATTTTACCGTCGCGTATCCAGACGATGCGGTCGGAAATGTCCAGCATTTTCAGGTCGTGAGTCGCCGAGATAATCGTGACCCCGCGCTCTTTGTTGAGTTTTTTCAGGAGCTCGATAATCTCCTTACCCGTTTTGAGGTCGAGGTTGCCTGTGGGTTCGTCGGCGAGGATGATGGAGGGGTTGTTGGCGAGGGCGCGCGCAATCGCGACGCGCTGCTGCTGCCCCCCCGAAAGTTCGGTCGGCTTGTGGTGCAGGCGTCCGCCCAGCCCCACCAGCGTGAGCAATTCAATCCCGCGCTCGCGTGCTTCGTCCGCCGTAACGCCTGCGAACACCATCGGCAGAGTCACATTCTCCAGCGCGGTCATCACGGGGATCAGGTTAAAGGTCTGGAAAATGTAGCCGATGCGGTGGCATCGCAGGAATGCCAGCTCCTGCGGGTCCAGCTGCGCCATGTCCACATCGTCAATAAACACGGAGCCGCTGGTGGGTTTGTCCAGCCCGCCAATCATATTGAAGAGCGTGCTTTTGCCAGAGCCAGAGGGCCCCATGATGGAGAGGTACTCGCCCCGATAGATATCGAGGTTGACCCCATCCAGCGCGCGCACGGTGAGTTTCCCCATCTGGTACTCTTTGACCACATCGCGCACGCGCACGACGAACTCGCTGCCCTGATTTGTCTGTACGGTTGCCATGGTTTAGACCTCCACGCGCAGGGCGGCGGCAGGCGGCATCTTCGCGGCGCGAATGGCAGGCAAAATGGTAGCGACGACCGTCAGGAACACCCCTATCGCCATCGCCTGCAGGAGCAACCCGCCCAGCGCGCTCAGCGGCGCCGCCGAAAAAACCGCGCTCCCCTGTCGGAACAGGTTAATCAGAAACACCAGCCCCCAGCCCACAAAAAAGCCGATAAACGAGGCGACCACCCCCAGCAAACCCGACTCCAGAAAGAAGAGTTTCACAATGAACGAGTCCAGCGCGCCAAGACACTTCATCGTTCCGATTTCTTTGTAGCGCTCCGTAACCGCCATCAGCATCGAGTTGGAGATACCGACGGTAGACATTAGCAGGCTCATCACCACCAGCCAATTCTGGCGCGTGGTCGCTTCAATAGTGGCGGGGGCGTTCGGGTCCAAGGGGGGCGCATAGAGCGCGGCGGAGCGCACCGCCGTGAAAAACGCGATTCCCAGCATAATGCCCGCGGCGGTAATCAGCGCCCGCAAAAACCGCACCCGAATATTCAGCAGAGCAATCCGAAACGCCACCGACAGCGGCAGCTGTACCTGCTTGCGGATTGCGCCCTTGCCCGTTGCATGCTGTACCGTACTCATTGTCGTCTCTTCAGATAGGCGATAAAGCCCCGTTGCGAAAGCGTGTTTAAAAACGCGAAGAGCGAAAACTCCGCCTCGCGTCGCTCTAATTTATACCGATGCACCAGCCGCTGGACGATGGACTCCACATTATGCTGTCCATCGCAGAGCAGCCACACCGTTGTGCCCGTCTCGTCCAGTTCAATTTTATGTTCGCGCGGGAGCTTGAAAATCCTGCTGAACAGGCGCGCGATTCCTCGCGGCTGGAAGGGCACAATCAGCAGACAGGTTCCATCCTCGCGCTGTTCGTAGGCGACGGCAGGATTGCGAACAGGGTAGAGCTTCAGCACGGCGCGTCGGTCTATGGTCGGCTTGGGCTTGCGGAAGAGGCGCATCAGGGGCATCGTGTGCGGGCGTACACCTCCTCCAGCAGGGTGTTGTGGCGCGACGACTGATATTGAATGTGGAACACGGTGTTGCGCTCTGGCTGGAACCATGCAATGGCTGCCACGCGCCATGCGGGGCGCTGGAGCGTCGCCAGCCCACGAATCGCTTCGGCGACCGCCGCCCCGAAGGGCAGGGAAGCGCGCATACGCAGCGCGCCATCGCTCTGCGGCTGGCACTCCACACGGCGCAGGGAACCCCACCGCAGCCAGAGCGGCGCCCACTCCTCAAAGAGGTAGCCTTTCATCAGTTGCTCGGCGCGCGCGATGCGCTCCACCAGCAGGTGTTCACGCCGTGCCCGAAAGAACAGGCGCGTCTGACCCGACAGCACCTGCGCTTTTGCCAGTCGAAACCGTTCGGGTACGGCGGTGCATAGCCCGTAGAGGCTCCACACCACCCAGCCATCGGGGTCGGACTTCACCGAGAGCGTCTCGAAAATCGGGCGCGCTAACTGATGAAGCGGCTCATGGCGCGAGGCGGTGCGCATCTGAATCAGCGCAATTGTGTGGCAGTCGGGGTAGCGTCGAATCTGTCCCAGCGCCCGCTCGTCGGACTGCCAGCGGAACTCCAGCGTGTGTTCGTCGAGAGGCTTAATCGTACCGCTGTAAGGCTGGCGGGCGCGGCGTTTAGTGCGTTCCACCTGCTTCAGGAACTGGCTCAACACATAGTGCAGGTCGGTACGGCGGCGTGAGCGAACCCACTTAATATCAATTTCTGTGCTGCCGGGCGAGCTAATTTGAATGTAGCCGTCGTTCCAGTCGCCTGTGTAGCCCTTGAGGAACCACTCGTTGGGCACCCGAATCCGGATACCCTGCCAGCCGATGAGTACGGGCAGGGGCGTTGAGGGAGTGGGGTGCC
>JBBIQJ010000059.1:0-12407 GCA_037442385.1 Armatimonadota bacterium | reverse complement strand
GGTTGGATCCCGGTAATACTGGAACGGCTGCTTGGAGATGGGGCACACGGGAAGCCGATCCAGGTAAGGTCCGTGATAATCGGCAGGGTCAATCGGTCGAAGCTGTCCCCAGCGGTCATAGCCCCGTGTGGGAGGGTTGTTGGGGGGGAGTGTGATGTCCTGCAAGGTCTGGGGGTAGTAGCCTGTGTCGTTCCGGAAGATGGTGATGGCGTTGCGCACTTCTGCCAGGGTCTGGCGCAACGCGGCTTCACGACTGCGCGTGCCTGCGTTAATAAAGCGCGGCACTACAATCGCCGCCAGTGTCACGATAATCACCAGCACTGCCAGCATCTCGATCAGTGTAAATCCGCGTACTCGCATCGTTTATGCCTCCTGAAGCCAGTTTTGCCTTCTCTGGGGAAGGCAATCAGGTTATTCCATACCGATTTTCGGAATTCACATGGGAATTTCGCACTGGAGGCGCACTGTGGTATACTACTGCTGTGGGGAACTCTCACGGCGTCAACTTCGTATTCCCAGATACTGACACAATAGGGGGATACCATGCCAAGGTACAGCACCCGTCATGAGGGAAGTGAGGGCGAAGGCAACTGGGGTGTCCTGTTGCTGGGGATTCTGGCTCTATTGGCGTTTGCTGGGGGAGGCTGGTGGCTCTACAAGCGCACGCAGGAGAACCGCCTCAAACCGATTGCCTACGCGGTCGCTTTCGATGTGAGCCAGTCGATGAACGAAGCGGAACGCCGACGCTGTATCGGCGTGATGAACGAGCTGATCGATAGCGTTTTTGCCGAGTCGGTTCGGGTCAAAATCTGGCGTTATGCAGAGAACCTGCGCGAAGTCGCCGACAAATACCCCCAGCGTAGCGACGAACTGACCGCCATCTACCGTACCGGCGTCTTGCAGGCGATGGGTTCATGGGGCACGCGCCCTGACCTGCCCCTGACCGAAATGCTCCAATTCGTGCAAGACCCACAGAACCAGAACCGCCAGATTGTGCTATGTCTTTTTACCGACGGCGAAAATCATGCGCCTGGACAGACCCACAAGATTGCTGAAAAACTCGCCCAGCAGGAGAAGCTGACCGCCATCCTTGTCGGACCCGTCAAAGAGCAGTACCGACTCACGATACGAAAGAGCCTGGAGCCGCTGGAGAAGGCGCAGAAGCTGATTCTGTTCAGTCCCAGCGACACAGGCGACGCCGTGCGCCAGCTCAAAAGCCGATTGCAATAAGGAGGTATCGATATCATGCAACCGCGTGATGAGGACCTACACCCGCGCTCCATCTCAGGGGAGCAAGCCGTTGTTTCGTTGCCTGCAGAAGAGAGCTCAGCCGATTTGACGGGACAGGAGGGGGCGGCAGTCGCGCCCTATCCCGACACCTCGCCGTTCTGGCAGATGCCTCCAGAAAAGGGCACTTACACGGACGCCCCCTACAGCGCGCTCGAGCTCCAGCTGCTGGAGCGGCAGGTGCAGGCGGCGTGTGAATACCTCAGCAGTCGCGGCTATGAAGCCGAGCGACACGAGCTGCTCTATCGGCTCTACACGCATGTATTGCCCGCGATGCGCGAGTACGAACAGCTGCGCCATGAACTGGAGCCACAGCGCGCCGAACTGGAGCGCTATGTCACCCAACTGCGTGGGGAGCTACGACAGACGGAGGAGAAATTCTTCCAGAGGCTCTCGGAGGCGCGTTTGCCCCTGCCTGTGCCTGAAACCGCGAAAAAGAAACGGAAGAAGGCGCCTCCAGAGCCTTTGCTGGCGTCGCCCGAACTGGCGGAGCGGGCACTGCGGAGCGCTTTCGCGCGCCCCGAAGAAATTTGCGGCGAGCAGGGAATTGCCCACCCCTACAGCTACAAGCAGGATCTGTTCACCAAACTCACCCCAGTAGGAACTTTCCTGATGGAGTTCTTTGCTCCGCTGACCGCAGGCGTGCTGCTGGGGGTCAACATCGGCGTCATCACGGGCTTTTTGAAACTGGACGACTTGCTGAACCTGCGTAATCTGATGGTAGTCGCCTTCGCGGCGGGCGTGGGTTTCATCGTGGAGAAACTTGGCGGGCATATCTACTACAACCTTGCCAACTCCTACGCCCAGGCGCTGGAGAAGCGCGAGATAGAGACTGCCAAACAGACTGTGCCCTCGCTCAAACGCTGGTTTCCCGTGGCGATTCTCTCGCCCCTCGCCCTGCTGATTGGCGTCTCGATGGTGATGGTGGACGCCCTGGGCTTGCAGATGCTTCATGAGGAGGCTCTGCGCAAGTTGCAGCTGGAGGGCGTGGAGACCGGCAGCCAGCTGTTCCCCTTCTGGGTTTACCTGGCTGTGGGCGCGATTGTGAGCTTACCCTATCTGGTCTACAAAGCCATACGGGGCTGGCGCGAGGCGGAAATCCGCCAGCGCGAGGCGTATATCGAGTACCTGACATGGCAGCACATCGAGGAGCGCCGTAAAGAGCCAGCCGTGCAGGAAGCGTTCGTGCTGGGTAACCGCGCCGTCGGTCTGCGCACAGAAATTGAGGTGGTACAGGCGAAGCTGGAAGCGATCAGGGCACGCCTCGACGCGGCACGCACGCAGGCTATCGGTTTGCACAAGCAGTTTCAGGACTATTTCCAGAGCTTACTGGAAGGCATTCGGGGCGAGCAACCCAGCCAGCTGGGCTTTGCCAGCGTCTCTGGGCGCTACAGGCAAGAGAGTTTCTGGCAGCGATTCAAACGCTGGCTTTTCGGCAGGTGAAACATGGGCACGCGCCTGCTATTTGGGGCGATTGGGGCGCTTTGTGCGCTCGTTGCGGCAGTGGTGCTGAACACGCTGTTCGCGGCGGCGCCGCCACCGCAGCAACACACGCCCAACGTGCTGTTTCAAAATGACCCTGAGATTGTGCGGCGCTTGCGGGCTGTAGGTGCCCAGTTTGGCGACCCGCAATTCTCGCTGATGTGGAACAACCTCAACGATTTAGATCTGCATGTGATTGACCCTGCAGGGGTGCATATCTCCTATCGCAATCGAGAGTCGCCGTCGGGGGGCGAGCTGGATGTGGATGCCAACGCCGATTTTATGACGGAGCGCCCTGTGGAGAATGTCTACTGGCCGCCTGGGCGCGCTCCCCAGGGCGACTATCAGGTCTATGTACATCACTACGCGAATAAGGGCGCGCCCGACCCCACGCCCTACACCCTGCGGATTGTGATGAACGGGC
This sequence comes from Armatimonadota bacterium, assembly GCA_037442385.1. Lineage (GTDB taxonomy): Bacteria > Armatimonadota > Fimbriimonadia > Fimbriimonadales > GBS-DC > LDYB01. The sequence goes on along the minus strand of JBBIQJ010000059.1, from coordinate 9,214 downwards.
GTGTTCGAGAGTTCCGGGGCGCGCTCAGCCCGCGCGAGCAGTCGCCCCGCATTCGAGTAAATCCCGCAGCTGTGGACGACTGGGAGCCACTCGCAGGGAATGGCTGGGACTGGAAGGTGTTTCTAATTGTGGGCGGGTGGGGCGCGGCGCTGGGAGCCGTGCTCGCGCTGGGGTTGCGTCTGCCCCAGCGCTGGTTCGGCGTGCCCCCCGAAGCGTTTGGTTGGAGGCGAGTGCTGGGCGGAATGCTGATGGGGCTGGCAAGCGGCGCGCTTGCGGGGCTGGCGGCGCAGGGCGTGTTCAGCCTGCTTTTCGCATGGAACCCCGTGATAGCAAGGGTGCCGGCATTTGGGGTTCTGGGGGGCATACTGGGCTACGGGCTGGCGCGATGCACACCGAACCTGCCCCCACGCGCCGCTACATGGGCGGGGCTACTGGGCGGGCTGGTGGCATCGGGCGCCTTCTTCTGGGCGCTCGCCAACGCAACCGACGCCACGGGGCGCTGGCTGGGCGCCAGCATTATCGGGCTGGCGATTGGGCTGATGATGAGTTTCGTGAGGCTTGTTATGCACTACGCCGTCGTGCGCTCGGGCGGCTCGCTTCGCCCTTATCGACTGAGCCAGCGTTATCGGCTGGACGCCCCGCGCCAGTAGGCGCTATCCACGCCCCATCTCGCGGCGCAACTCGCGCTCAATATCACGCCGCTTGATGGCTTCACGCTTATCGTACTGGCGCTTGCCCCGAACCAGACCAATTTCCACCTTGATTTTGCCGTTGCGAAAGTAGAGCTTGAGCGGGATGAGCGTGTAGCCTTTCTGTTCAGCTTTGCCGCGCAGTCGCTCGATTTCCCATTTGTGCAGGAGCAGTTTGCGCTTGCGTCGCGGGTCGTGCCCGTAAATGGGGGCGTTCTCGTAGGGGGCGACATGCATATTCACCAACCACATCTCGCCGTTCTCCACGCGACAATAAGCGTCCGACAGGCTCACCTTGCCCGCCGCAATGGATTTCACCTCCGAACCCGTCAACACCATCCCCGCCTCGATGGTGTCTTCGATATGATACTCGTGATACGCCTTGCGGTTCGTAGTAATAACCTTCATTCCACCGTCGGATTGCTTTGCCATAGGCGAAGGGAGTATACCCTGAGGGGGGGTATACTCCCTGCAGGTGAAAGCACGATGCGAGCCGTGAAGGGTATCTAGGCGCGGGGAACTGTTCGTCTACTGGAGCCTGTGGATCTCCCTGAACATCAGGAGGTAACGGTTCTCGTTCCAGAGATCATAGAAGAGAAACCTTCTGTTCTGCAATATGCAGGTATGTTGGCTGACCTTACCCCTGAAGAGCAAAGGGCTTTTGAAGCCAGCTTGTGTTGGCGTTGAATGTAGGGTATCCTATAATCGTCTATGAAAACCTTTTTCCCTACCGATTTGGGTCCGCGTGCGACTTATGCGCTTCTGACCAGTTGTGTGGCGCCTCGCCCGATTGCGTGGGTCAGCACCTGCTCTCCAGAAGAGTGTCCCAATCTCGCGCCGTTCAGTTTCTTCAATGCAGGAGGGGCGAACCCGCCGTCGGTGGTGTTTTCGGTCAGCAACACGCGCGACGGGCGCCTCAAAGACACGCTACGCAATGTGCAAACCACAGGTGAGTTCGTGATTAATATCGCCCCTTATGCGCTGGCGGAGCAGATGAACTGGACCTCCTATGAATACGAGCATGGGGTCAGCGAATTTGAGAAGGTGGGGTTGACACCCATTCCGTCGCAGTTTGTGCGCCCGCCCCGCGTCGCCGAAAGCCCTATTCAAATGGAATGCAAGCTGTTCCAGATTATTTCGCATGGTTCGGGGCCTGTGGCGGCGAATTATGTGATAGGTGAAGTGCTGTGCTTCCACATCGCGGAGCATCTGCTGAAAGACGGCGCTCTGGTGGATGACCGTGTGGCGGATTTCATTGGGCGTTTGGGCGAATCGTGGTATTGTCGCGTTACGCCCGAAACGATGTTCTGGCTGCCTCGTCCCGAATCGGCGCCATAGGGGGCTTCCAGCCAAGAATTTCCTCGAGGCGCCGGGCTAAGGCGGCCAGGGGCAAGCCGACCACATTGAAGTAGCATCCGTACACCGCTTCCACCAGCAGGGCGCCGTATTCCTGAATCCCGTACGCGCCTGCTTTATCGAACGGCTCGCCTGTCTGGATGTACCATGCAATCCATTCGTCGGTGAGGGGGCGGAACCGCACACGGGTTCGGGGCGCATCCAGGGTGAGGCGTACGGTTTGCCCGTTCTGACGCAGCAGCAGGCAGAGGGCGGTAATGACGGTGTGCGTGCGTCCCGAAAGGGTTTTGAGCATGGCGGCGGCTTCGGTGGCGTTCGTGGGTTTGCCCAGAATGCGGTTTTCCACGACCACCAGCGTGTCCGCCGCGATGATCAGCGCGTCCGAATAATGGGGCGCGACCGCTTCCGCTTTGGCGCGTGCCAGTTTTTTGCCGAGCCACGCGGGGCGAGAAGCGGTTTCGGGCAACCGCTCGTCAATCTCTGCGGGGTGGACGCGAAACGGTTGCCCGAACAGTTTCAGCAGTGCCTGTCGGCGCGGGGAAGCCGACGCCAGCACCCATTCGCACATGGGTTCTACAGAATCTCGGCTGCGGTAATCACGCTCTGAGCAATCTCCTTCATGGTTTTGTTCTGGTTGCGTGCCATGAAGTGGATCCGGCGGAACGCCTCGGCTTCGCTCAGCCCAAGCCGATCCATAAGGATGCCTTTTGCGCGTTCGATCAGTTTGCGCGTCTCCAGCGCTTCCTGCAGTTCGCGCACCTCGCGGTCTTTGGCTTGCATTTCGCGGAACCGCGCGAGCGCGAGGGTAATAGCAGGCGCCAGTTCCTGCTTGCGGAAAGGTTTGAGCAGGTAGCCGTACGCGCCCACCTGAGTGGCTTGCGCAATGAGTTCCTCTTCCGTATAGGCGGTGAGGAACACCACGGCGCATGGGTGCTGCGCCACAATCTGCCGCGCCGCCTCAATCCCGTCCATGACGGGCATACGAATATCCAGAATCACGACATCGGGACGAGTTTGCAACGCCAATCGCACGGCGTCCTCACCCGTTTCGGCTTCCCCAACCACCTCATAGCCGAGTTGTTCCAGTTGGGTTCGCACCATCACACGGGTCAGTTCCTCGTCCTCGGCAATCAGGATGCGTACAGGGTTTCTTGTTTCCATACGGGTCTCCTCCATCTCTCGTTAGGTTCGCTTCGCTCGTTGTTCCACATAGCGCCGTGCCATTTCCAGTTTCCCGGCAGTGGTGTAGCAGGGGCTTTGCGGGGTTAGCGGGAGCGACACAGGCTCGCCAGTAAACGCCGACTGATAGATGGCGGTAACCAGTTCCAGCGCCTGACGCCCCTCCACGCCCGAGACCTGCGGGGCGCGGCGCTCGCGCACCGCCCGCAGAAAGTCATGAATCAACGCTGTGTGCCCTGGCAGTTCGCGTTCTGGCACACTGCGGCAGACCTCGGCGATGCGCAAGAGCCGCTCTTCCTGACGCGAGTAAGGTCGGAACGGGAACATCTGCACGGTGCCGTGTTGCCCCAGCACCAGCATACGACTCGCGTCAGTTTCCAGCTCTGCAGCCGTGGAAGCACAGAACACCGCGTGCAGCCCATCCTGCCAGCGGAAGTTTGCCAAACACCAGTCTTCGACTTCAATTTCATGAGCAATCGTATCGATAAACGCTTCCACTTCGCTCGGCATTCCCAGCAGGTAAATCAGTAGATCGATGTGATGCACAGCCTGGTTGATGACAGCGCCACCACCCTCCGTTGCCCATTTCCCACGCCAGCTGACCTCGTAGTAAACAGGGCGCCGCCACCATAGGCAACTGACCTCCGCATAGAATGGCTTGCCCAGCGCATTGGATTGAATCACCGCGCGCGCCCGCCGCACATCGGGTTCAAATCTTAACTGGAACACCACGCCCAGCAGACGGTTCGCTTTCTGAGCCGCTGCCAGCATCTGATCCGCCTCCTCCAGGCTGGTCGCTAACGGTTTTTCCACCAGCACATGCTTGCCCGCTTTAAGCGCCGTGATGGCATACGGCGCATGAAGGTGGTGGGGTACGCAGAGGTGAATCACATGAATATCATCCCGATGGAGCAGGTCTTCATATTCTGTCGTCCACACAGGGATTTGATGGCGTCGGGCGAACGCGCGGGCGCGGTCTTCATCGATATCGGCAACGCCAACCAGAGTCGCTTCGCCCTTGAGCTGTTCTACCGCTTTCGCGTGAGCGCTGGCGATACCGCCGGCACCCACAATCCCAACGCCTATTCTTTCCATTCCCGACTCCTGTTGCAGGGCAAGGTCTTGCCAGCGTGAACGGGCACCGCCATGCCTTTATTGTACCCGTTTGCGCAGGCGGATTCAACCGTTTTCTGCGGAGCGCTCGGCTTCGGCTTCAATCTCGATCCCGCCGCGTGGGTACTGACGCACCACAACACGCACATAACGGGGCTGAATCGCTGCCACAATATCATCCGCAATCCGCGCGGCGAGCGACTCCGCATAGGCGCCCTCGTCGCGATACGCCCACAGATAAAACTTCAACGCTTTCGACTCCAGACAGAGTTGATTCGGGATGTATTCAATCATCACCTCGCCAAAGTCGGGCTGACCAGAACGCGGGCAGATGGCGGTAAACTCCCGCGCGTGAAAGCGCACTTTGCTGACCCCTGGCGCCGGGAAGGCTTCATGCTTGAGCACCTCCACCGCCTCCGCGATACTGCGTGGGCGAGGCATCGGTCCCGAACGCGGCAACCAGTAGTTCTCTGGCATAGCCGTAATTGTACCTCCAGAAGAGGCTCTGCAGGTGGTGTATAATAAGCCATCAGACAAAACCAGAAAAAAAATTAAGTGAGGCAGAGCAATCATGCAGCAGGACGACCTGAACCGCCTCCTTCATCAGGCGCAGGCAGGCAATGAGTATGCGATGGACGCCCTGTTGGCGTATGCTCTTCCCCTGATAGAACGGTATCTGCGGGGGCGAATCCGTTCCGTGCCCGATCGGGAAGATGTGGCACAGGAGATTTTGCTCCGTGTCGCACGGGCGCTACCCCACACGACCTTGACAGCGCCCTTTGAACACTGGGTGATGCGAATCGCAAGCAACTGCGTGCGCACTTATTATCAGCGTGCTGCCGCACGCCATGAGTTATCTCTGGACGATTTGCCCCAAAGGGAGTCGGAGTTGCAACGCGAGGACAGTTTTACGAGTCTTATAGAGCGGATTGCGCAGGAGCAGTGCGCAGACCTGATGAAGGACATCATACGCCGCGTCTGCTCAGACACAGAGCGGCGTGTCCTCTGGCTGTGCGCGCAAGGCGAGTCCAGTGAGGCGGTGGCGCAGATGCTGGATATGAATGCGAACACGGTGCGCTCGCACTTGATGCGGGCGCGAGCGAAGGTGCTGGCGTACCTGGTGCAGCATCAGCCGCACCTGCTGGGCGGGCGCGAGCGTATCGCGGCAGCTGTCCAGCGGGCGCAACAGGAAGCCTCGCCTGCCGAGCAGCTCACAGAAGCCGAAGTGCAGGCGCTTGTGGCGGTGCCTGCCCCCAATCAGGCGATCCTGCGTAAAGCGTGCCTCAAGATTGCGCGCTTCCTGACGATGGAGTAGGAAACCTGGACGCCACGGCGAAGGATCACTCATGACACTGATGGACTGGGATACGGAGCGAGCCGATACAGAGCCGTGCCTGACCGCAGAGCAGCTCATCGATGTGGTGGAGCGCGGTCGGCGAAGTCGCTATTACCACACGGTTGTGGAACATGTAATTTTCTGCCCGACCTGCCGCGCCACCTACAAGGAGATGCTGGCAACGGAGCAGCTTATGCGTCGGATGCGACGCGCGCGCTGGCGAACAGTCTGGCGTCCTGCGTTTGCTTTCGGTATGGTGTTGGCGCTGGCGATTGCAGTCTGGTGGTTTCTGCGTCCTGCGCCCGTGCCTGCGGGATTACGATGGGTGAACGGCGTGCCGTATGAGGGGGCTGTGCGCCTCCCCGATTGGGCGCGTTCTGCGGTCGCACTGTTTGAGAGCCCACCCAGCGGCGTGCGCAACACCCTAGCGTACGAATCGCCCATTCGCCTCAAGACCCCCTCGCCGCGCCAGGCGGTGGTAGAGACCCTGACCCCAAACTTTGAGTGGGAGCCTCTGAGGGGAGCCACAGGCTACCGTGTCTCGCTTATGGACGCCTTAGGCAACCCGATTCCACTCCGCGTGGAAGAGACGCGCACCCAGACAGCGCAGTCGCTCCATGAAGGCGAAACCTATACTTTGTTGATTGTGGCGCGTGTGCCCGACGCGCTTCCAGGTGAGGAGCCGCGCTTGCGCTATGTCTTTCGTACGCTTTCTGCAGTGGAACGCGAACGCTACGAGTGGGCACGCGCCCACGCCCAGAGCGCGCCCATCACCAGCGCGATGATTTTCTATCAGCTCGGCTTCTATGAGGAAGCGCGGCGCGCGCTGCCCAACCGAAGCGACGATCCCCGAATCCTGCGCTGGAAGGAGGTTCTGGAACGCGAGTGATTCGGCTCCAACAAAGCCTGCCCCCTGGCTGGAGCCAGGCAGAGTGGGATTGGCTCACGGCGTTAGCGCAGGCGCCCAATGCGACGACGCGCGAGCGCTTGCTGAAGCAGCATCCCGAACGATTTACCGCCGCGTTCGTGGAGGCGCGCGTGCAGGTCGTCGCGGACGAATCGCCTGCCGTGGCGCAACAGCTCCTGACCCCCGTGCAAGGTTTGACGATCGTGGCAGATTCGCTGCGCCAGCCACACCTTCAGGGACTTACGCGCCTCACCCAGGCGCTGTTGTTGGGCCGTCTTTATCGCTATGAGGAGGCAGAACGCACTCTGACGGAGGCGGAGGGGTTCCTCAAACGAGCCAACGCGACGCGCGAACTGGGGCAGCTTGCGTTCCTGAGAGCCTCTTTCGCTTTTGACCAGGGAGACTTCTCGCGTACGCGCCAGAATCTGGAACGTGCTTACGCCCTGTTCCAAAGGGCGGGCGATACGCAATCGCTGACGCGATGCGACTACCTCTGGGCGCTTTATTATCGTGCAACGGGCACGCCAGAGAAGGGGATGCCCTATCTCCAGCGTGCGCTGGCACGTGCGCGCAAAACGCGCGACTCCAACGCCGAGGCGAAGATATGGATGGCGATGGGCATCCTCCATCGCGGCATGGAGCAGTATGACGACGCTCTTTATGCCAACGAACAAGCCCTGCGCCTCACAACGCATCCGCTGGAACGCGCACGCCTGATTGCCAATATTGGACTGGTCTACTGGTCGATGGGACTCTATTTGGAAGCGCGCGCCCATTACGCGCAGGCGATGCCCATCTTCCGCGAGGCACAATCTCTCCGGGATGTCGCCACTTGCCTGATGAACAGTGGTCTCCTGCTGGAAGCGGAGGGCGACATTCAGGGCGCGCTGGAGGTGTACGACGAGGCGCTCCGGATTTCCCAGCAGATTGGCGACGAATACGGCGTAGCGTTTTGCGAACTGAATCGTGCCAGTGCCCTGATTGACTCCAAACGCGACGCTCAGGCGCTGGAGGCGGCCCGCCGTGCCGGCGCCATACTCGCGCGGCTCGGAGCGCGAATGGAGCTGACTATTTGCCGAATCAATCAGGTAAGCGCGCTCATACGACTGGGACGCTATGCGGAGGGGGAAACGGTAGCGCGTCAAACCCTCCAGCAGGGCGAAATTAGTCCCCTCTATGCCGTGCAACTGCGGTATCTGCTTGGTGAGAGCCAGCGTCGGCGGAAGCGTTTCGCCGATGCGGAGCGAAACTACGCGCAATGCCTGACGCTTCTGGAGAGGCTCCAGTCGTTTCAGGAGATTCCGGCCGAGGAGCGCGGTCTCTACCTGGCGAAACTGCGCGAGGTCGTAGCGGGGATAGGGGTCTTCTGGGCGCAACGCAAGCAGTTTTCGCAGGTCTTTGCGGTGTGTCAGCAGGGCAAGGGGACAACTCTGCGCTTGTTACGCCCTGCGAAAAACGCTTCGGCATTGCCCCTCTCTGAGCAGGCGCGGTTGGATCGCCTGCAACAGCGCTGGGAACAGGCGCAGAACCAGATGCAGAACGCACGCACGACCGCCGAAAGACACCGCCATCAGCGCGCTTACACGCAGGCTTACGCTGAATGGAGCCGACTACGCCAGCAGCTCAGCCGCCGATACCCGCGCTGGCAACTCCAGCAAAGCGCGCCCCTTACGGCTGGGCAAATCCCGCTGGAATCCAGCACAGCCATCGCGGAGTATCTCATGGGGGAGGATGCCATCGCCATCGTGTGTCTGACGGCTCAAAAGGGGCGTCGCATGATGGAAGGCGCGCTGACGCCATTGCCTCGCGAGCGTCTGGAGCAAACCGTGCGCCTGCTGCTGGACGCTCTGGAGCGTGGGGAAAGCCTGAGCGCGCTTTTACCCCATGCTCGAAACCTCTACAATTGGCTCATCCGCCCCATAGAGCCGCTACTGCAAGGGCGAACCCGGTGGGTACTGTGTGGGGATGGAATTTTGCACAGTGTGCCGTGGAGCGCTCTCGTGGATGCTCAAGGACGCTATCTCATCGAGCGCGCGGCTTTGTGTAGTGCGCCGTCCGCCTCGGTGTGGAGCCAACTTATGCGCACCTCCCGTCGTCCGCTGGAACGCCCGCTGATGGTCGCCCTCTCCGAGTTTGAAGGAGCGAGGGTGGATGCCCGCACGAAACTGGGACCTCTGCCAGGAACACGACGCGAGCAACAGGTGGTGCGCCGTCACCTGCGTTCCCTAAATTTGCTAACCGAGTCGCAGGCAACCCGCGAGCGTGTCCTTCAGGCATTGCCTGCCGCTTCGCTGATACACATCGCGACGCATGCTTTGCCAAATAACAACTCCCCCATGCAGAGCGCGTTTGCACTTCATCGGGGCTGGCTTTATGCGCAGGATGTGGCGGCGCGTCCGCTGAAGGCAGACCTGGCGATTCTGTCGGCGTGTAGCACGGCGCAGGGCAAGGTCACGATGGACGGCTTGATGGGTTTGGGATGGGCGTTTCTTTTTGCGGGGTGTCGCAGTGTCGCTGCCACGCTCTGGAAACTTCCCGACGAAGGCATCGAGGTATGGATGGATGCCTTCTATGCGCGATATCGCGGCGGCGCATCGACTGCCCAGGCAGTGCAGGCGGCATGCCAGCGAATGC
>JBBIQJ010000058.1:0-12470 GCA_037442385.1 Armatimonadota bacterium | reverse complement strand
ATCGTCCATCGGCGCCAACCGATATCAGAGGGTGCCCAGCGCAGGGATTGCCGACACCTGTAGTCCGTGCGGAGCCTTCTGGCGGAGGGCGCGGTCGCTCCGACTTTCCTGCACCTGCAGGGGGGCAAGCGTCAGCACCCGATACTCTGGGTAGCGGGGTGGGCGTCCGCGTCGGGGTGGCAGTGGATGTTCCTGCGTGAACTGCTGGGCGAGGTGGGGGATGGGGTGGGTGCAAAAGTGGCAAGGGTCGCGGGGAGCGTCGGTATGTCGTGTCGGTTTTGGATGTGCATAGAGGAGAGGATGCCCGACTCAGAGGATTTTTCGAACACCCTTGGAACCCCTTGGCTCCGTTTATCACCTGCAGGTATAATCAGTGCATTCTAAGGAGAGAAGCCTTGAACATCGTCTACTTCGATGTGGAGACAAAGCATCTCGCGGAAGAGGTGGGAGGCTGGGACTATATCGAGCGCTTCGGACTGGCGGTCGCCGTTACTTACAGCACTCGACGCGGAACTTTCGCCCACTACACCGAACAAAGTGTCGATGAGCTGATTGACGATCTGCTGAGTGCAGACCTCGTGGTCGGGTTCAACATCCTCCGATTCGACTACCGCGTGTTGCGTCCTTACACCCAGCATGATTTACGCCGCCTGCCTACGCTGGACATCCTTGTAGACCTCACCAACCGGCTGGGTCATCGCGTGAAACTGGAAAGCTGCGCTCTTGGCACGCTCGGCGCCGCTAAACTGGGCGATGGCAAGCTGGCGGTGCAGTGGTTCCGTCAGGGGAAACTCCCGCAGCTGATTGACTACTGCAAGCAAGATGTGGACATCGTGCGCCGATTGCACGAACATGGGCGCAACCACCGCCACATTTTGATCCGGGACCCCTACAGGGGCTTAATCCGTGTGCCTGTAGACTGGTAAGCCTCAGGTAGAATTCTCCTATGCAGGACACGGCGCTGTTGATTGTGGATGTGCAGAACGACTTTTGCCCTGGTGGTGCGCTGGCGGTTCCTGAAGGGGATGCGGTGATTGCGCCGCTGAACGCGGTGGCGGCAAAAGTGGCTCAGTCGGGTGGGGTGGTGATCGCTTCGCGCGACTGGCATCCGCGTACCACGCGCCATTTCGCCGAGTTCGGTGGGCGCTGGCCCGTCCACTGCGTGCAAAATACGCCCGGCGCGGCGTTCCATCCCCAGCTCCAGCTGCCCGAGGGCGCCGTCATCATCTCCAAAGGCACCTCGGAACAGGACGACGGCTACTCGGCGTTTGAGGGGCGCACTGAGAACGGCAAAACGCTGCACGAGGTGCTTTCGGAGCGTGGCATCCGTCGCTTGCTGGTGGGCGGGCTGGCAACCGACTACTGCGTGCGCGCCTCCGTGCTGGACGCGCTCAAGCACGGCTACGAGGTGTACCTGCTGACCGACGCGATTCGCGGGGTGAACCTCCAGCCAGACGACAGCGCGAAAGCGATTGCTGAGATGGAGGCGGCAGGCGCCCGACTCATCGACAGCACGCAGGTTTAGCCTTCTGGCACAATCGCCACCACCGTGCGCCGTTCGGGGCGCAGGAGCTCCTGCGCCAGCGCATGGAGGTCTTCGGCGCTCACCGCATCGATGCGCTCCAGAATCTTCTCCATCGGGCGTACCTGACCCAGCATGAGCGTCTCGCTGCCAATCAGCTCGGCGCGCGCCTGAGTCGACTCGAACGCCAGCACACGCCCGCCCTTGAGCAGGTTTTTCGCGCTCTCCACCTCTTCCGTGCTGGGCGGTTCCGCCATCAAGCGCTCCAGCTCGGCGTTCACCAGCGCCAGCACCGCGTCAAACGCCGATTCTGCCGTGCCCCCATAAATCACGAACATCCCGCCGTCGGACATGGGCAGGGCGTAGCTGCCGATTTCATACGCCAGCCCCCGCTTCTCGCGCACCTCCTGCCACAGGCGACTGAACATGCTTCCGCCCAGCAGCGTGTTCAGCACCGCCAGTGCGTAGCGGCGCTCATCACGAAACGATACGCCGTCCACACCGATGGCGAAGTGAACTTGTTCCACCTCGCGGGGCACTAAAATCGGCTCCGCGACGCCGTTCTGATGCACAGGGGGCGTGGCGTGCTGGCATGGCGGCTCCGAATTCGGGCGCCATGCACCCAGCCACCGCTCCACCTCAGCAACCAGCGCGTCGAACTCAAAATTGCCCACACAGGCAATCACGGTGTTCTGTGGGTGATAGTGGGTCTGAATAAACTCCGCCAGCATTTCGCGTGTGAAAGCGCTGACCGTTTCGGGCGTGCCGATGATGCGCCGTCCCAGCGGATGCCCCTGCCAGTGGGTCTCCTGAAGCAGGTCGTGCAGGTACTCGGCGGGGTCGTCTTCGATCATCTTCATCTCTTCCAGAATCACGCCCTTCTCGCGCTCGATATCTTCGGGGTCTAAACGGGCGTTGAGGAACATATCGCTCAGCACTTCTATGGCGATGGGCAGGTGTTCGCTGAGCATGCGGGCGTAGTAGAAGGTGAGCTCCTTGCCTGTGGAGGCGTTCAGCACACCGCCGCGCCCTTCAATCGCACGGGCAATCTCGGTCGCATCGCGCGTTGGCGTGCCTTTGAACAGCATATGCTCCAGAAAGTGCGCCATCCCGTGCTGGTGGGGTGCTTCCTGACGCGAGCCGACTGCGCTCCAGATGCTGAAAGTTACCGATTGCACTGTCGGGAGAACCTCACCGACGATGCGTAGCCCGTTGGAGAGCCGTGCTTCCTGCAGGTTCATCACGGGCAACAGTATACCTCAGCACCCCTCGCCGAAGCCGAACAGTACGGTTAGCAAGTCGGCATCGTCCACCGCGCCGTCGGCGTTCACATCGGCGGGCAGCCCCGAACCTGTCTGCCCGAAGGCGAACAGCACGGCGAGTAAGTCCGCATCGTTCACGCAACCGTTGCCGTCCACATCAGGCGAGATGAGGCGATACACACTCACGAAGGCGTCAGTGCCGCCATTATCCGCCCGACTGAACTGCCCATATGACAGCAGTCGCCGCGAAGGCGCGTCCAGAAGCAGCGTATCGTAGGTGAACTGCCGTAAAGTGTCGGGCTGCTCCAGCACCACCTGTCCCAGCAATCGTCCCTCAGCAGGATAGCACAGGGTGTGAAGCTGATCCAGCGCGCCAGGGGCGGTGGAGCCTGTTGCCTGCACCTACACACGGTTCAACGAGTCGACCCGCGTAGACACAAGGTGCTCGTAGCGCGTTTCCAGCATGGGCATCGGCTGCTCCCAGAGGAGTTGTCCCTGCGCATCGTAGGCTTGCAGGAAGGAGCGATTGTCGCGAACGCCCACCGCGTAGAGACGGTTCTCACGCGCCGAACCCAATCTCACAAGGTTGTCCGCTACCAGCGTATTGTTCCTGAAGGGGTACAAGAGGTGATTCGAGCAGGCGTGCCACTCCGGTACTGCAGCACGGACACATTTCCCTGGGTATCCACCGCCAGGTCGCGGATATACGCAGTTCCCAGCGGCAGTTCCCAGAGCAGGGCGCCCCCCGCGCTATATCGCACCAGTCGTCGGCTCCCATCCGATGCCCGCAGGGTGAGGTAGACTCCCCCCTCAAACGCGCCGAATTGCTCTGTCGCATCTGGTAGAGCAATCGTCCATGCCAGCTGGTCGCTTGCATCGATGCAGGCTAAAGTGTTCTGATAAGCATCGAGATAGATATTACCTGCAGAGTCTTGTTGCACTTTGTAGAAACCCTGAATTTGCGGATACTGGCGCTCGTAGAGGAGAGTCCCGTCAGGACGAATACGCCGTAGCGAAACGCCGCCTGTGGTGTTGTAAATCAGCACGGCATCCCCGTTCCGATTGAGCAGGGAGGCATAAGAGGCTTGCTGGCTCCACAGCAACGCTCCTGAAGCGTCATACCGGCGCAGATGCGCCCCTCCAGAGAATGAGAACAGAGCATAGACGCTCCCTGTCCCATCAGGAGCAACGACCACCGTATCCCGTCGATCGGTGCTTATCGGCAATTCAGCGTCCACTAACCTCGTGCCCGCCTCGTCGTAGCGCAAGACGCGCAGGTCCAGCGGGATACTGCACAGGACAGTGCTGTGATTGTCAGGGTGAGCTACAGTACGAAAACTGTTCGCGGGCGCGGGCAAAGCCAGCTCATCCTGCCACAGAATATTCCCCAGACGATCGAAGCGATACACAGCGAGCGAGGCATTCCGGTTCACATAACTCGCGCCAGCATACCAGTAACTGTTTACTCCGTTCCCTACAAGGCTGGGCCAAATGATGCCCCAAGTCCCAAACCTGTCAAAGGTACTGAGTTCTAAGCGCCACCCTATGAAGCTGCCTGTCGGCGCACTAAAACCTACCGAGTCGGCGTACCGGTTCGTGCTGAAGTTCACAAAACGCACCATATGCGCTGTGCTGCCGTCGCGCAGTAAAACCGAATCGCCTACACCCCAGCCCTGATAGGAACCCCCTGGACTCTCGGAACTGGTCGTGTACGCCAGAGTGCCGTCAGGGTTGAAGAAATAGGCGATGTTTCCGGGCGAGACGCAAAGCAGTCCCGTCTCGGTTTCTCCCAGAATATCCCATCGGAAGGAGCAACCACTGCCGTGGCTCCATGACCACATCACTGCGCCCGTGGAGTCCAGCTTGAACAGGTACGGAACATAGCAACGCGGGATGCTGCTACTTTCTGCACCTGCAGCTACGAACACTTCTCCTTGCGGGTTAACATACAGGTACTGAACGGTGAGATGAGAAAGGATGCATCGCCATCGCACGGCGCCTGTAGGCGAGAGGCAAACAACTGTCGTGGAGCTTCCGATGTAGCGGTTTCCAAACGAGTCTATCACGAACGGTATGAAACCCGCAATACTGTCTGGAAGCGCAGGTCGCGTTTCGCGGCGCAGGTACTGACCAGAGCGCGTGAAATGGTAAATGGCAGTGGTTGTCAGTACCTGAAGGTTCCCGCTGGGGTCAAACGCTATCTTGCTGGCTGTTTCGGGAAGCTGCGCCATCCATTCTACACTTCCCAATGCGCTGATTTTCATAACCATGTCCGCTTCAGGAGAGAACCCCTGCAGGTAGAACGAAACCGAAGCCAGTGCATAGGTGCTGCCATCCGTTCCGGGAAGCGCCTGTTTAAGGGAAATCTGAGCCGAAGCAACTCCACTGCTGTAAAACAGACGCCACGCCTCCATGAGCGGTTGACCACTCGCAAGATTCAGGCTCACCATCAGACCGACAAGCGCCCATCCTCTCATCTTTCCACTCCCCCTTTCTTACACATGATGCCTCATGAGAAGCAATTCAGCCATCCCTGCATGTGCCCGGACGGCTGAACCCGTTCCCAGTAAACAAAACCAGCCTGCGCTGGCTCTTTTAGCCGACGGAGGTCGGCTTCGTCTCATGGGAACGGCTTCAGCTGTCAGGCATGAACGCCCCATGACTCCGCTGCTTGTTCGTTTTCCCATACCGTCTCTCAAAATACTTACCGAAAACGGCTGAACTTCCCAGCAGGAACTCCGCCCCTTTTGCCGAAACGCCCCCTCGATGACGCGCGAACAGGCTCAGGCACGGATCGAAGAGCTGCGGCGGCTGATAGAGTATCACAATTATCGCTACTATGTGTTAGACCAGCCCGAAATCTCCGACGAGGAGTACGACCGCCTGTTTCGGGAGCTGGTGGAACTGGAAGCCCAATTTCCCGACCTTATTACGCCCGATTCGCCGACCCAGCGTGTGGGCGCGCCGCCGCTGGAGGCGTTCCCCGAACATACCCACCGCGAGGTGATGTTGAGTCTTGATAACGCATTCTCCGATGAGGAGCTTGTCGCGTTTGACCAGCGCGTCAAACGGTTTCTGGACCTGCCGCCCAACGCTCTCATAGAGTACACCTGCGAGCTGAAAATTGACGGGCTGGCGGTCTCGCTCACTTACGAGAACGGGGTGTTGACCGTCGGCGCGACGCGCGGAGACGGCGTGCGTGGCGAGAATGTAACGCCAAACATCCGCACGGTGCGCCAGATTCCCCTGCGTTTGCGCATCGAGAGCCTGTTCGATACACCCCCTCCGCTTATCGAGGTGCGCGGAGAGGTGTACCTCAGCTATCGCGAGTTTGAGCGCATTAACCGTGAACGGGAAGAGGCAGGCGAGCCGCTGTTCGCAAACCCGCGAAATGCGGCGGCAGGCTCGCTCCGCCAGCTCGATTCGCGCATTACTGCCCGACGCCACCTCCGATTCTGGGCGTACGGTATCGGCTACGCTGAGGGCGTCGAGTTCCAGAGCCAGTGGGAGGTGTTGCAACAGCTCAAAGCGTGGGGATTCCCTGTTAACCCGCACACACGCCTGGTCAGAGGGGCGGCGGAAGCGCTGGCGTATTGCCACGAGTGGCGCGCCCGTCGCGCGGAACTCGATTACGCCACCGACGGCGTCGTGATTAAAGTCAATGACTTTGCGCTCCAGAGGCGGCTGGGCGCCACCCAGCGCGCTCCACGCTGGGCAATCGCTTACAAATATCCTGCCGAACAGGCCCGCACGGTGCTACGCGAAGTACGTTGGCAGGTTGGACGCACGGGTGTGCTGACCCCCGTCGCTATCATGGAGCCTGTGCCGGTGGGAGGCGTTACGGTCTCACGGGCGACCCTGCATAATCTGGATGAGATTCGGCGCAAAGATATCCGTATCGGCGACACGGTGGTCATCCAGCGTGCAGGGGAAGTCATCCCCGAAGTGGTGGCGGTGGTGCCTGAGGCGCGTACGGGGCAGGAAATCCCGATAGAGCCGCCCACCAACTGTCCTGTCTGTGGGGCGCGTGTGGAGCGCGTGGAAGACGAGGCAGCGTTGCGATGCATCAATCTGGCATGCCCCGCCCAGATTGTGGAACGCATCCGCCACTTCACCAGTCGGCACGCGATGAACATCGAGGGCGTCGGCGAAAAGTGGGTGCAACGCCTGTTCGAACTGGGCTATATCCATGACCCCGCCGACCTTTACTATCTGCATCAGCACCGCGACGCGCTGATTAATCTGGAGCGCAGCGGCGAGAAGCTGGTCAGCAACATTTTGAACGCGATAGAAAAGAGCAAGCAGGCGGGGCTGGATCGGCTCATCTTTGCGCTGGGCATCCGTCATGTGGGCGAGCATGCGGCGCGCCTGCTGGCGGAACACTTTGGCAGCCTAGACGCGCTGATGCACGCCACTGAAGAGGAACTGACCGCCATCCCCGCCATCGGTCCAGAGACCGCCCACGAGGTGGTGGAGTTCTTCGCGCGTCCCGAAAACCACCAGGTTATTGAAAAACTGCGCCGTGTAGGGGTCAAGATACACCTCGAGCGCGCCCAGCCGAAAGCCACCCCCTTTGCAGGAGCGACTTTTGTATTCACAGGGGAGCTGCAGACCTACACGCGCGAGGAGGCGGAGGCGCTGGTGCGTTCGCTGGGCGGGCGCGCGACTTCTAGCGTCAGCCGCGCCACGACCTATGTCGTGGCGGGTCCGGGCGCAGGAAGCAAACTGCAAAAAGCCTTCGAGCTGGGCATCCCCGTCCTAAACGAGGAGCAGTTCCTGGAGATGGTGCGCAAGGCGCAGGAGGAATCGGCGTCTTAGAAGCCTCATGAGGAAAAAATCCCTCCTTTCTGCCTCAATTTCCCCCTGAATTTGCCCCAATTTTCCCGCAAAATTAGCAGGAATCCAGCAGGAGCGCCCCAAACCTGTATATCAGCAGGGGTATACCCTGTAAAACCACACTGACAAGGAGGGAGGAGTATGCAATTCTATAGCGTCAAAGAGCGCAAGACGGTGGAGGTGCCCGACAATCAGGTGAAGCCTGTGAAGTATGAGCGCACCACCAAGTCGGGCAAGAAGCAGGTGCGCTACGCCCTCAAAGCCGAATACAACGGTCAGAAGCTGACCAAGTTCGTCGACGAGGCGACCTACAAGAAATTCGGCGGCAAGTAAAGGGCGAGGTGCGACCGGGAGAATCCCTACGCACGCTCTGAAGCAGCGTGTTGAGGGGATTCTCCCAGAGGCGCATCTGGTGCCTCAGGCACAGGCTTACCCATAAAGCGCACAATCAACCCCAAAGCAATCGCCCCCAGTCCAAGCGCTAACCACACCGGCAAACCGAACCCGGTGGCGACATCCCCCAGCAGCCACGCGACGCCCATTGTTACCAGCGCGTACGGAATCTGCGTGCGCACATGGTCTATGTGGTCTGAACCCGAAAAGATAGAGGACAACACGGTGGTGTCGGAGATTGGAGAGCAGTGATCGCCGAAAATCGCCCCTGCCATCACCGAGGAAAGCGATGCAATCAGATAGAAGGTCTGCTCTTCAGTCCCCAGCGAGCGTGTTAGCCCCGCCGAGAGCGGAATCACCAGCGGCATCAGGATGCTCATCGTCGCCCATGAGCTGCCTGTGGCGAAGCTGATGCCCGCCGCCACCAGCGTCGTGAGCGCAGGCAGCCACATCGGCGAGAGGCTTCCTTCCAGCGCCTGCACCAGATAGCGCGCCGTGTGCAGGTCGGAACAGACCGCGCCAATGCTCCATGCTAGCCCCAGTATCACGACTGCCAGAAACATCGTGCGCATGCCTCCCAGCCATGCGTGAAACGCGGTGCGCATCGTCAACGCACGACTTGCGACGGTTAGCACAAACGCCACGGCGCATCCCAGCGCGGAACCCCACAACAGGCTCTGGTAAGAATTCGCATTTGCCAGAATTCCCCGAACCGTGAGCGGCTCTCCCTCCCCCAGGCTCGCCATTCCCGTGTGAACAAGCCCCCACACAGTGCCCCCAATCGCCGTCAATAGCGGCGCCAACGCCACCCACAGGCTGCCCTGCTGGTGGTCGTCGGGCAGCAGGTCGCGGCTTTCGTAATCGGCCAAGGGCGAGGCGGTGTCAGCAAGTACCTTGCCCGTTGTACGCGCTCGAATCTCCGCCCGATGCATCGCCCCAAAGTCGCGCCGAAGCAGAATCAACCACACAATCAACACCAGCGCAAAAATCGGATAGAACCGATAAGGCAGGCTCACCAGAAACGCCCAGTACGGCTCCAGCCGAACCCCACTTGCCTGAAAACTCTCAGCAATCACCGAGACCTCAAACCCGATCCATGTGCTGATGAGCGCCAGATTCGCGACGGGCGCGGAAGTGGAGTCGATCAGATACGCCAGTTTCTCGCGCGAGACGCGGAATCGGTCTGTCAGCGGGCGCATCGTGGAACCCACAAAGAGCGTGTTGGCGTAATCGTCTATGAAGATGGCAAGCCCCAGCAGGAAGACCATCCACTGCGCGCGGGTTGCCGAGCGTACCCAGCGGCTGGCGGTGCGCACAATCGCTTTCAGCCCCCCAGCGCGGGTAACCAGCCCGATCATGCCCCCCAGCAGCAGGCTGAACAATACAATATGCAGGTGGTCGCGGTCGGCGTAGGCGTTCAGCAGGTAGGTGTCCACCACGCGCAGGAACGCCGCGAATGGACTGCCTCCGTATACCATCCACGCGCCCAGCCAGATACCCCCAAACAGCGCCAGCACTACCTCGCGCAGAGCGAGCGCCAGCACTATCGCCACTAGTGCAGGCAACAGGCTCCACCACGCAGGCAACACTCGCACCTGCCCCGCCCCCGTTTCACTCTCCACCGTCCACCGGTAGCGGAGAACCCCTGTTTGCGGAAGGCGGACTTCCGTCTCCAGCGTGCCCGAATCGGGAACCGTGAACGCACCCTGCCAAACTGGCTGCCCTGTCTCTGTGAAGACCTGCAGGTTCACCTGACTGTTCGCTGGTGCCGACTCCACTTTGAACGGCAGGGGCACATTCTGGAGCGCTACACTCGGCAGAGAGACCTGCGCGCTCCATCCCGCCACAAACAGCAGGGCAAGCCCTCCAGCAAGCGCCCCGCGACAGAAACTCCAGAAACCCAGACTCTGGCTCACCGCTGGCTCTTTTGGCGTTGCGCCAAAAGTTCCTGCCGCAGCTGGCGAGAAGGCTCATGTCCCGGCTGTAGCGCCAGCGCCTTTTCCAGCTCCACCAGCGCGTCGTCAATCAGCCCGACCTTTGCGTAAATCGCCGCCGCATGGTAGCGCAACTCGGCTGTGTCAGGCGCAATCTGCATGGCATAGCGGATCTCTTTGTGCGCCTCCTCGTAGCGCCCCATTTTGTAGTAGACCCATGCACGGGTGTCATAGTGGGAACCCTGCATCGACTTGATGGCAATCGCCCGATTGACCAGTTCCAGCGCTTTCTCAAGGTCTTTGCCCAGTTCGGCAAGCGTGTAGGCGTAGTTGTTGAGCGCGAGATGGTTCTGCTTGTCCATGTTCACAGCGACTTCATACCAGCGTGTTGCCTCTTCTTTGCGGTCGACGCGATAGGCAAGGTCGCCCAGCACCCGATAAAAGTCGGCGCGATCCACCTTAACGGGAATCTCCTTTGCGCGCGGCTCATACTGTACGAAAAACTGATAGGCTGGCTCCCAATCTCGCACCTTTACATACTCCTGAAACAGCCGCTGAAGCGCGGCGTTGAATGTGGGACTTTGCTTGACGAACTCATGAAACGCCTGCTCCGCGCCTGCATAATCTTTCGATTGAAGTCTCTCAACGCCCTGCTGAAAGCTCACTTCGGCGGGCGAGGCGGTCTCCTTGCGCCCACACCCCGCGAGCAGCACCAGAACCGCAAGCAACACGCAAACAGATCGCATAGCCGAATTATACCGATTGAGGTATAATGCCCCCTGGTGAACACAGATGGCTGCCACGCAGGCTTTGCAGACGCGCCCGTGCCTCTCGTGGGACGAGTATCTCCAGCTCGATAAGGAGCGCTACGAAATCATCGACGGCGAGGTCTACGAGATGGCAACCCCCACCCTCAAACACCAGAATGTGCTGAGCGAGCTATTGATGGCTCTGCGCAGTTTTGTCAGGGAAAATCGATCCGGCATCGTCTGTCCCGCGCCTTATGATATCGTAATTCGGCGTTCGCCGTTGCGCACGCGCCAACCCGACCTGTTCTTCTTCTCCGCCCAGCAACTCGTCCAGAACCCCCACCTGCTGGACGAACCCCGCACCGAATTCGCCCCCGAACTCGTGATTGAAGTGCTGTCCCCCTCCGACAGCGTGAGCGTGTGGCGCGACAAACTCCACGACTACCATCAGATTGGCGTGCGCGAGGTGTGGGCGGTAGACCTGCAAAACGAAGAGATAGAGGTGCTGGCGTGGGAGGAATGGGGCTATCGCACTGTCGGCTGGTTCAAGGGCGAAAACCCGATTACTTCACAGGTGCTATCGGGGCTGGAGTTGAAGCCGCAAACGCTGTTCAGCGCGACTCCGACTCTGCCAGCTCCTGAAGGAGCTTGAGGTCTTCTTTTGTGAGGCAAGCCTTCGCGAACAGGTCGGGGCGCAGGGTTCGAGTGAGGCGCAGCTGCTCTTTGCGCCGCCAGCGGGCAATCGCCTGATGATTGCCTGAGAGCAACACGGGGGGCACGCGCATGCCCCGAAACTCCTCTGGGCGTGTATACTGCGGGTAGCCCAGCAGTCCGTCCGCGTAGGAATCCTGCCCCAGCGATTCAGGCGAGTGAATGGCTCCGGGTAGCAGGCGCACGACGGAGTCGATCAAAATCAGCGCAGGCAGCTCGCCCCCGGTCAGCACATAGTCGCCGATGCTGATTACATCGGTCGCCAAATAGTCGCGCACGCGGGCATCCACCCCTTCGTAGTGCCCACAGAGCAGAATCAGATGTTGCTCTTCTGCCAGCGCTTGCGCGAGCGCCTGCGTATACAGCACACCTTGCGGTTCGAATAAGAGAATGCGTGCGGGTGTATCGGGGCGCCGACAGAACTCGACAGCACGGAAAAACGGCTCAGGCTTCATCACCAGTCCGGCGCCGCCCCCATAGGGTTCGTCGTCCGTTTTACGATGCTTGCCTTCTGCAAAATTACGGAGCTGGATAGCCCGAATCTGCACCAGCCCCCACTCCTGCGCGCGTCCCACGATGCTGTAGCGCGTGCCCGCTTCAATCACTTCGGGGAACAGGGTAATCACATCGATGGTGAGCATGCCGAGATTGTACCTGACCCGCCCTTGGGGGCGGGTGCAACGCAGCACGACATCGGATAGCTCTTCTTCGTTGACCGAATTTCAATCCACACCCGCCCTTGGGGGCGGGTGCAACTGCGGTTGGTTGTTACGATGGTGCCAACCGCGCATTTCAATCCACACCCGCCCTTGGGGGCGGGTGCAACGCATCGACACCCGGGCCAAACCTGCCGACCCCGCGCCGATTTCAATCCACACCCGCCCTTGGGGGCGGGTGCAACGATAGAGACCGATACCAGCTCTATCTTCGAGGCGGCATTTCAATCCACACCCGCCCTTGGGGGCGGGTGCAACGGATCGTGCGACAGTTGGGATGGAGGGGCGGCACCGGGTTTCAATCCACACCCGCCCTTGGGGGCGGGTGCAACAGTACATGATATACA
>JBBIQJ010000057.1:0-12651 GCA_037442385.1 Armatimonadota bacterium | reverse complement strand
TGTGCAGTCGCGTGAGTTGGTTATATGTGCGTTTGATAGTGTTGGCGTTGCGTCGTTTATGTCAGTTGGGGGTGAGGCAAGTATGAAAACTTACTTCCCGTATACGCTCTAAGAGGCGATCTAGGAAAAACGAGCAAGCTATCAAAAGATATTTGTGCCTGACGGCTGAAGCCGTTCCTATAATACGAAGCCGACCTCTGTCGGCTGTTTTTAGCCAGCGCAGGCTGGCTTTGTGTGATAGGAACGGGCTCACCCGTCAGAGAGAATCGCCCGGTGCGCTTTCTTGCCTGTTCATTTTCCTGGATCGCTTCTGAAACGGGTACAATTCCCCTGCTTATGAATTTGGAGTGGTTGCGCACACTTCGCGACGCCCTGCCTCCGCTTCAGCATGCCACACGCCATCGCTGGCTCGAAGTGTGCAACGAATCGAAGCCCGTGCTAACGGCGACTCTGGTGGTGGAACGCTCGTCGCCGACGCTAATCCTCGCGCCCACGCTGGAGCGCGCCGAACAGTGGTTTGCGATTCTGTTCCGTCTGGGCATTCCCGAAGAGAGGTTGATTCGCGCTCCGCTCGGTCTGACCCCGCTGATGGAGCCGACAGGCGTGGAGCTGGAGGTGCTGCATGAGCGCATCCGCGCCCTGCATACGCTCCGTCTCAGCGAGCCGGTGGTGGTGATTGCACCTGTCGGCTCCGCGCTCCAGCGCACGATGCCCCCCGCGCTTTTTGAGAAGGAGTGGCTGCGCCTGACCGTTTCGGAAAACCCTGCGCCAGAGCCATATCAGTACGCGATAGACCCCGAAACGCTGATCCAGCGCCTTGTGGAGGACGGCTACGAGTATCAGGAACCCGTGCGCCTGCCAGGGCACTTCGCGCGGCGCGGCGGGATTGTGGATGTGTTCCCGATGGGCGCGGTGTTGCCCCTGCGGATTGAGTTCTGGGGCGACGAGATTATCAGCCTGCGCAGGTTTGACCCCGCCGCCCAACGCTCGCTCATTCGGGATGTGCGCCATGCCGAGATTCCGCCTGCCCGCGAGACCCCGATGGGCAACCCCGAAGCCGCGGAACGCATTCGCCACGAATGGGAGCGCGCGATTGCCCAGCAGCTTCCCGCGCTCCAGCCCACCCTCAGGCAGAATCTGGAGGACGACCTGCGCCCGCTCGCAATGGGCGCGCCCTTTGACCGACTGGAACTCTACCTGCCTTGGCTGATGGAGGAACGCGCCTGCATGCTGGACTACCTGCCCGAAGACGCATTGCTGGTTCTGGATGAACCGCTGCTGCTGGAGTCGGCGTTCCAGCGCATGCAGGACGAGATTCAGCAGGCGCTTAACTCCCGCGCCGAGCGAGGCAACACGATTCCGATGCAGGTCGCTGACTATGTGGAGCCGATAGAGCGACTTTATGACTCGCGCCTACATTCCGTGCTGACGCTGGAAGCCATGCCCAAACCCGACCTGAGGGGCGTGGCGCACGAGCTGGGCATCCGCTCCACCGAAACCACGCGCGGACGCCTGCCTGACCTGTGGAACTCCGTCCGCCGCTGGCTGGAAGGGGGCTATCGGATTGTGGTGGCAACTGACCGCCCCAATCAGGTGGCGCGCGCGTTTCAGGACGCCGCGCTGCCCGCCCCCAGCGAGAACCCTGAGAGTCACGCTGTGCCCCTACTGTTTCGGGGCAACCTGGGAGGCGGGTTCATCTGGGATGCCCAGCGGTTCGCCCTGCTGACCGACGCCGAGTTCTTTGAGCGCCACCGCCTGCGCATGCCCCCACGCCGATTCAACGAAGGCGTGCCCATCACCTCCATCATGGACCTCAAGCCGGGCGATTATGTGGTACATATCCATCACGGCGTGGGCATCTTCCGGGGGTTAACCACACTGGAACGCGAGGGCGTCACGCGCGAATACCTGCTGATTGAGTATGCGCATCCTGACCGCATCTTCGTGCCCGTAGACCAGCTGGATCGGATTCAGAAATACATCGGTCCCGACGACAAACCGCCCGAAATTCGGCGGCTCAGCAGCAGTCTGTGGGTCAAATCGGTGGCGCAGGCGCGACAGAAAGCCAAAGAGGTGGCGCAGGAGCTGATTCAACTCTACGCCCTGCGCGAAAAAGCCACACGCCCCCCCACAGGACCCGACACCCCCTGGCAGGCGGAAATGGAAGCAATGTTCCCCTATATTGAAACGCCAGGGCAGCTGAAAGCAATTGAGGAGGTCAAACGCGATCTGGAGTCGCCGCACCCGATGGACCGCCTGCTGGTGGGCGATGTGGGCTTTGGCAAAACCGAGGTGGCGATACGCGCCGCGTTCAAAGTGATTATGGCGGAGCGGCAGGTCGCGCTCCTGTGCCCCACGACTGTGTTAGCTTATCAGCACTGGCAAACCTTCAAGGAGCGGTTTGAGCCGTTCGGCGTGCAGGTGGCGCTGCTGAGTCGGCTAATCTCCCCCGCCGAGCAGAAACGCATCCAGCACGGGCTGAAAACAGGCACGATTGACATGGTGATTGGCACGCACCGCCTGCTCTCCGACGATGTGCGGTTCAAAAATCTGGGGCTGGTGATTATCGACGAGGAGCAGCGCTTCGGCGTGATGCAAAAAGAGCGGTTCAAGAAGTTGCGCGGCACGGTGGATGTGCTGACGATGACCGCCACACCCATCCCGCGCACGCTCTATATGGCGCTCACTGAGATTCGAGACATGAGCCTGATTACCGACCCGCCGCCCGGACGGCTGCCCATTCGTACCAGCGTGATGCCCTACACTGACTGGGCAGTGCGTGAAGCCATCCTGCGCGAGCTCCAGCGCGACGGACAGGTGTTCTATGTCGTGCCACGCATTCAGGGGATTGAGCATGTCGCCGAGCGTCTCAAACAGTTAGTGCCCCACGCCCGAATCGCGATTGCGTACGGGCAGATGCCCCCCGCCACGATGGAGGCGATTGTGCTGGACTTCTATCAGCACGCCTACGATATCCTGGTCTGCACGACGATTATCGAAAACGGGCTGGACATGCCGAATGTGAACACGCTGATTGTGGAAAACGCCGAGCGGTTCGGACTGGGGCAGCTCTATCAGCTTCGGGGACGGGTGGGGCGCTCCGACCGTCAGGCATACGCTTACTTCCTGTTCAAGGCGGGCAATCTGAGCGACAAGGCGGAGGAACGCCTGCAGGCGCTCAAGGAGTTTTCGCATCTGGGTTCGGGCTTTGCCCTGGCAATGCGCGATCTGGAAATCCGCGGCGCGGGCAACCTGCTGGGAACCGAACAGCACGGCGCCATGCGCGCTGTCGGGCTGGAACTCTATCAGGCGATGCTGCGGGACGCCATCCGCCACCTGCGCAAGGGCGAAACGCACTGGGCGCTCGACAGCCCCCTGCATGACGAGCTACCACCCGTTCAGATCCCAGTGGACGCCTACATCCCTGCCAGCTATATCCCGGATGTGGCGCAACGGCTGGGCTACTACAAGCGAATCGCCGGCAGCCGCACGCGCGATGAGCTGAAAGACCTCGTGCGCGAGCTACGCGACCGCTATGGGCAACTCCCTGCCCCCGTACGACACCTGCTGCGCCTGATGGAAGTGCGAATTGTGGCGCATGCAGTGGGAGCAGACAGCCTCGAGGCGGAAGGCAAGCGTATTCTGGTGAACTTCAAAGAGAGCCGTCGGCTCAAGGCCCAATGGCAGGTTGCGCTCCAGAAGCAGTTCGCGGGGGTTGCCACACGCCCTGAATATATTAGCCTGCCGCTGACCGCCCAGCCGCTGGAAACCCTGCTGATGGTGTTGAAGGCGTTGCAGGCGATTCAGAATCCGGGAGGAGCGGTATAGCGCGTTCCCGACCCCGAAGAAGGTCTCACGCTCGCTCTTGCGCTGCGGACACCCCCCACTCTGGCACAAGGCGCTGTTCGATGCCCAGGTGTTGTAGCACCCGAGCCACCACTGTGTCCACCACCGCCTCCACTGTTTGCGGGCGATTGTAGAACGACGGGTTGGCAGGCAGAATGGTCGCGCCTGCCTCGCACGCCTGCACCATGTTGCGCAGATGCACCAGATTAAAAGGCGTCTCGCGCACCACCAGAATCAGGGGGCGCCGCTCCTTGAGGCACACATCGGCGCTTCGGGTCATCAGGTCATCCGAAATACCCTGCGCAATACGCCCCAGCGTGCCCATCGAGCAGGGAATAATCACCATTCCATCATGGCGGAAGCTCCCGCTGGCAGGGGGCGAAAAGTAGTCGCGCGGCTGGAGGACCCGCAAGCCCCCGAAGGGAACACCCAGCAACCGCTCCGCATTCAGCGTCTCCCGACTGATGTCCAGCCCCAGCTCCGTCTGGAACACCTGCAACGCCTGATCGGTCGCAATCAGATAGATTTCCTGAAAATGCTCCACCGCGTAGCGCATGAACCGCAGGGCGTAGATTCCGCCGCTTGCGCCCGTGACTCCCACTACCAATCGTCCCGTGCGTGCCATGACGCTATTGAGTGTACCCATGGGCAGAATAGGAGTCTGTGTTTTGTATCACAGAGGCGACTCGCAGAGGCAAAAGGCACAGTTAAGGTACACTATCTGTCAGCCGCTGACGCTAAACGGGTGCGGGTATTGGCAGATGATACAGGGCTTCGTACCGGGGGGAAAGGCTGGAAACAATCGGGTGGAGGAGAGGAAGATGGGCACAAGATGGCTCTGGTGGGTTGCAATGTTCGCGCTCTGTTTGCAGGGTGCGGCTGCCGCCTCCGAGGATCCGTCCATTTCGCCCTCCAGCTCGGTCAGGCTTCATAAGGTTTCCTGCTCCGTTCAGATAAAGGTCGAGGGGCAGGACACTACTGTATCGACTCGCATCGCAGTGGAGTTCCCGGAGCCGTTGGAAATCACTTTTTCGGAACTGAACGAGGTGGTAGGGCTTATGCTGGAGGAGCTGTTGGAGGGATCCCTCTCTGATGTGCTTGGCGATCTTGCGGATACAGGTTCCCAGACAGCTGCTGAGTCGCAAGAGGCATCGTCTCTATCGTGGATAAGAGACGACCCACTCTTTTCGGGCTGTGCCACATTTCGCTGGCGTCCAGAGGGATTAATCTTGCCCAGCGAGCCTATCTGGGCTTTGCCCGACTCGGCAAAAACACCTCGTTGACTTGGTGTTCGAAGAGTGCATGCAGAGTAGGTGTACTCCGCCTACAGCGCCGCGATGTATGGGCGCGATGAAATATACAGGGGATTGTGGTAGGTATGCAACAATTTTTTATGTAAAACAATTAGCAAAACGAGTTGATGAACTTCTCTCCACATACAGGCGAGAGCTGAATGCAGGAGCCGCATCCGTAGGGGCGCGGTCGCCATGCTCCAAGGCGGGATCAGCATCCTTGCAAAAGAGCGGCTGAAGCCACCGTGCCAACACACCGCCCTTGTGCAAAAAAAAGACCGATTCCGCCCCGAAAAAGCGCCAAATTAGGACAAAAGTCCTATCCCTCTCCCGCGAAAGTGATGTATAATAGGTTACAGGGGAGCGACGCCTCTCCCCTGCAAAACACTCTTTGGAAGGAGGTCAAAACGATGCAGACAGTGCGCTGGAACCGATGGCTTCTCGCGCTGGGTGCACGACTGAGTGGAGCGTTGTTGATGGGACTGATGACGCTTGGCGTGCTCGCCACAACGAGCTTCATCGGACACGCCCAAATCTGGGGAATCAAAGGTCCTGACGGGTCTTATAATGTTCCCCGCATCTGGAAGTTGTTCTGGTTTCGCGAAGATGGGTCGGGCATCTTCTTCGTAGGCGACATTCAGCACGGCGGCGGTCCCGCGAAGGTGGACGGGCTTGCCTATGCGCCGACTCATGGGCTGCTGGCGTTTGAGATGGACGGTAGCCTGTATGAGTACACAGGTCCGAACTCGCGTTTAGTTCGGATTGACCCGCAGACGGCGCAGGTTACGGTGATAGGCAATTGGCTGACGGGGCGTTCTATTGTGGGCGCTGCCTTTGACGCTTCCGAGAACCTGTGGGCGATAGACAGTCGGCAGGACGAACTGTTGCGGATTGACCCGAACACGGGGCAGGTTCTGCAGAGCGTCCCTATCACCGTTCAGGGCAACCGTGTTGACCTGAACCAAGCCACTCTCGATATAGCGTTTGATATTACTGGGCAGGCTTACATAAATGACTATATTGCTCAGCCGCCCTACGGAACCCGTTTTTATCTGCTTGACCTGAACACAGGCGCGGCGACCCTGGTGCATACAGACCAGAATCCTGTGCCTGGTTCTGAAATATGGGGGACAGTTGGTCCAGGGATTGTAGGGATGGCGTTTTCTCGCGCCGCACCGCCCGACCGACTGTTTGTGGAAGAGTGTAACCATTACGACGAGATTGCGTATTACGACATCAACAGCAGTTGGAATCGGGTTTACATCTACGATGTGCTTTCAGACAATCGTCCTGGCGGCTACAACAGCGGTCCGGGCGACCTTGCCAGTTTTATGGGTTGCCTGACGCATTCTGGGGATGTAGACCAGAATGGTTGTGTGGACGACGCCGACCTGCTTGCCGTGCTGTTTGCGTTTGGCGCGAGCGGTACGGATCTTGGGCGTGAGGACGCCAACTGCGACGGGGTTGTAGACGACGCGGACTTGCTGGCCGTGCTGTTCAACTTCGGTAGTGGGTGTTGAGTCCTTTTGCGCCGAAACCTCTCCCACCTGTGGGAGACCAGTTATCAGGGACGGCTGAAGCCGTTCCTAGTATGCAAAGCCAGCCTGCGTTGGCTTGCGTAGCTTGGGCATTGTGCCCAAAATCGCATGCGGGATGCGTGGGCTACTTCCAGCCGACGCAGGTCGGCTTCGTATGACAGGAACGGCTTGATCCGTCGGAGAGAGCCGTTCGGCGCATTTTTTTGCCTAACCCTTTTCCCAGATGGCTTCTCAAACCCTAATCTGACTCCGCATAAAATCGCGCAAGAGAGTGGGCACATCGGTTCCGATAAAATCAACCTCACTGTGCCAGAGCAGTTGCCACACGGCGGGCAGGTCGGCAGTGTTCCAGAAACGCAGTTTGTAGCCTTTGCTGTGAACCTGTTGCACGATGCGCTTCAGTTGGTCAACCTCGATTTGAGGGCAGTCGCCGCGTCCGTTCCAGCGGAAGTGTGCCAGCCAGTTATCGCTGACCAACGGCATCAGGGCAGGAGAATAGCCCGCCTCTATCTCGCTCAAGCGTCCATCGTAGCTGGCGAAGCGGATCCGTTCGCGTTTCAGCACCGAAACAGGTGGACGATTGCCCGACAACACGACCTCCACTGCCCGCCGATGCACGCGCGAGCCTTCGTAATGCGTAATCAAGTCAGCATACTGCTCCAGTACCTTGCGAAGCGCGGGATAGGTCGCCTGCCAGTCGGTTTTGAGGTCTATCAGCAGCTGGAAGGAGGGCGCGTCGGGATAAATCGCGCCGCGATACTGGCGGGCGCGGTGGCGCAGCGGCTCCAGGTAGAGTGATTGGAGAGTGCGCTCGGCGCGTAGTTCGCGCCACTCATGCCCCACCTTGAGCGCATCGTCGTGCAGAAAGATATCCACCTCCACACTGCAGAAGCCACACTCCAGCGCGTCCCATAGCGGGCGCGCACGCCAGTAGTCGTTATGTGAGTGAGCGCGCGTCAGGAGCAAAAACGCTACTCCACCTCCTTCAGCTTACCCTGCTTATAAAGCTCCCACACACGAAACACACTGTTCTTATGCGGACGAATCTTGCAATGCTCGTCCTCGTTGCGCTTCTCGTCGCAATAGCCCAGGGGCACACATTTCGGCACCAGTAGCTTGCCGAAATAGGGGTCCGCCTGCATGACCTCTTTGCGGATGAGTTTGAACAGCTGCCGAATCTCCCACTGGGCTAAGGTGCAGAGCCTCAAGCCTGCCATGTGCATCAGCTGCCTCAGATTCACCGTCATAATCAGGTTCGTGGCGACGGCGTTCGGAAACACAAACCGCGCATCTTCGGCAGGGATACCCAGCTCCAGCAGGCGGTGATAGGTGGTCTCCGATTCGTCGCGCAGGCGCTCAAACTCGGCAAGCGCGTCGGGATTCTCGCTGATCGTCGGGGGCGTTACATAGGGCGGCTCTTTGTATTTCACATAGCGCTGGCTCTGCTGGTCGAACGCAACGCCAATCCGATGGCGCACCAGCTGGTGCGACAGCGCGCGACTCACCCCCGAAATCGCGAAAGTAAAGCTGATATGCTCTATCGTGCTGTGATGACCCGACTCCACCACATGCTCAATCAGCTTCATCACTCGCTCTGGGGGCACCTTGTCGGAAACGAACTCATCCCAGATTTGTTGAGGCGTCTTCTCGCTGTAGCAGGTTCGCGCCGCCAGATAAATCAGTCCGCGATAGTAGCGACGAATCACCGCCGCCTCTGGGAAGATTAAACTCACCTCCATAACGCCGCGTTTTGCCATAGCTTTCTCCCGCAGTCATCAGTAGTGTACCTTCGCATGGGGCAAAATTTGCAGCAGGGCATTCAGAAACGATTCGTTGACCTGAACGCGATGAGGGGTCTCAAGCCGCAGGATTCTGCCTTCCAGGGGAACGCAGAATCGCACCACGCCTTCCCCCGTGTATCGCTGGAGCAAGGGTACAAGCCGGGGAAGCGCGTCCTGAGGGCACCGCTCCAGAATAATCTCCACAATCGGTGTTTCCTGAACCTGATCGGGTTCGGGGGCGAGATCGAACGCTTCGGCACGGAACTCGACCGCGCCGTCGCTTTCGCCGTTGCCGTTTTTGCCCCGAAAGTCGCGCGACTGGAGCTTGCCCCGCACCAGCACCACCTTGTCTTTCTGGATCAGCTCACGATACTGCTCGTAGGTCTGAGGGAAGACGGTGATGGGGATGGAGCCTGTCATATCTTCCAGCACGAGCGACGCCATTCGCGAGCCTTTGTTTTTGGTGGTGATGACCCGCACCGAGGAGAGGATGCCGCCCAGGGTCAGGCTAGTGCCTGGCTCTGCTTCCAGCGCCTGGGCGATTGGGGTCGTGCGTCCGCGCAGGGCGCGCGCATAGGGGCGTACCGGATGGTCCGAGAGATAGACGCCCAGCAGTTCGCGCTCCAGCGCCAGTTTTTCAGGAGTGGTCAGGTCCGAGACGGGGGGTAGGAGGGGTTTCATCATAGCAGGTTCTGTTTCGGAGGCGCCGCCGTCGAACAGCGAGTTCTGTCCTGCTGAGCGTGCCCGCGCCGCCGACTGGGCATACTGTAAAATCTGGTCTAATCCCTTGATCAGCTGCGCCCGATTGGGGTGCAGGTTTTCAAACGCACCTGCCTGAATGAGCGCCTCCAGCGTGGAGCGGTTCACGCTACCCGTATCGTACAGGCGCGCCATGAAGTCGAAGACATCCTCAAAGGGACCGTTCTCGTTGCGCTCTTTGAGGATGGCTTCCACCGCTGCCTCGCCAACTCCTTTGATGGCGCCCAGTCCGAATCGGATGGCATGTCGGTACTGGGGTGTTGCCTGACGCTGTTTGCGCCGCGTACGCGTGGGCATCGCCGCCTCCTGAATCGGCTCCAGTGTGAAGCCGAGGTCGCTCCGATTGATGTCGGGCGGCAGCACCGTAATCCCCAGCGTGTGGCATTCGTCGATGAAGTTCGCAATCTTGTCGGTTTTGTCTTTATAGACCGCCATCAGCGCTGCCATATACTCCACGGGGTAGTTGGCTTTGAGGTAGGCGGTCTGATAGGCGACATGGGCATAGCATACGGCGTGCGCCTTGTTGAAAGCGTAGCCTGCGAACGGCTCAATCAGGTCAAACAGGCGGTTGGCTTCCTGCTCGTCGATACCGTTTTTCACCGCGCCTTCTACGAACTCTTTACGCATGCGTTTCATCTCTTCGGGTTTCTTTTTGCCCATCGCGCGGCGCAGGATGTCCGCCTTACCCAGCGAGAACCCCGCCAGCGCCTGCACAATTTTGAGAACCTGGTCCTGATACACAATCACGCCGTAGGTCTCTTTCAGAATCGGCTCCAGAAGGGGGTGGGGGTACTCGATTGGTTCGCGCCCATGTTTGCGGTTGATATAGGTCGGGATGTGATCCATCGGTCCGGGGCGGTAGAGAGCGACCATCGCTGCCAGCTCGCGCACATTTTGTGGCTTGAGCTGCTGGATGTTGCGCCGCATGCCCGTGCTTTCTAACTGGAACACGCCTGTGGTCTCACCGCGTCCCAGCATCTCGTAGGTTTTGGCGTCATCGTGGGGCAGCTTGCGCACATCGATCGTTTGCCCGGTGGTACGGCGGATATTTTCCACCGTTTGCGCCAGTACCGACAGGTTGGACAACCCCAGGAAGTCCATCTTGAGCAAGCCAATCTTTTCGAGGGCGCCCATAGGGTACTGGGTTACGGGTTCGCCGTCGGCGCTGCGGGCGAGGGGCACATGTTCCACCAGGGGGTCCTTGGAAATCACGACCCCTGCGGCATGCACGCTGGCATTGCGTGTGATGCCTTCCAGCCGGCGTGCGGTGTCCACCAGTCGGCGCACCTGCGGGTCGTTCTCATATTCGCGCCTGAACTCAGGGATGGTTTGGAGCGCCTTGTCGATGGTCATGCCAGGCGCGGTGGGCAGCATTTTCGCAAGTCGGTCTATCTGGGCGGGGGGATAGTTGAGGGCGCGCCCGACATCGCGCAGAGCCGCCTTCGCCGCGAGCGTGCCGAAGGTGATTATCTGCGCGACGCGCTCCTCGCCGTACTTCTGGCGGACATACTGAATCACCAGATCGCGCCGAGCGTCCTCGAAGTCCATATCGATATCAGGCATCTGCACGCGCTCCGGGTTGAGGAACCGCTCGAAGGTGAGGTCATACTCAATCGGGTCTATATCGGTGATGCCGATACAGAAGGAGACGAAGCTGCCCGCCGCCGAGCCGCGCACGCCGAAGTAGATTCCCTGCTGGCGGGCGAACTGGGCGAAGTCGCGCACAATCAAAAAGTACGGCGCGAAACCGGTCGTGTCTATCACCGAAAGCTCATACTCCAGCCGCTGGAGGTGGGTCTCGTTATAGTTCGGCACGAGCTTCGGGAGCGCCTCATAAGCGAGGTCGCGAAGATGCTCAATCGCGGTCTTGCCAGGGGGCAGGTCGGGCGTGGGCAGCTGCACCCGCCCGAACTCCAGTTTCAGGTTGCACCGATCGGCGACCACAAGCGTGTTGGCGAGCGCTTCAGGATAGTCGCGAAAGAGGGCTGCCATCTCCTGCGGCGATTTGACATAAAACTCCTGAGTCTCAAATCGCAGGCGTTTCGGATCGCCGATGTGGGTGTTGGTCTGCACGCAGAGCAACACATCGTGAATTTCGGCGTCTTCGCGGGTCAGATAGTGGGCGTCGTTGGTGACCAGCAGGGGCAGTTTGAACTCCTGTGCCAGTTTCAACAATCCTTCGTTGACCCGTTTCTGTTCTTCCAGCCCATGATCCTGAAGTTCGATATAAAAGTTTTCGTGTCCGAAAATCTCAATATATTCCTGTGTGAGCTGGCGCGCGCGTTCGTAATCGCCCTGCAACAGCGCCTGAGGGATTTCGCCTGCGAGGCATGAGGAGGTCGCAATCAGCCCCTCTGCGTACTGGCGCAGGATGGATTTGTCCACACGCGGCTTATAGTAAAAACCCTCCAGATGGGCAATCGTGCTGAGCTTGAGCAGATTGCGATAGCCCGTTTCGTCTTTGGCGAGGGTCAGTAGATGGAAGCTGTTCTGGTCTTGCTTTGTGCGTTGATGGATGGAGCGTGGTGCCACATAGAGCTCACACCCGATGATGGGTTTGATGTTCGCGTTTTGACACTCGTTGTAGAAGTCTATCGCCCCATAAAGCACGCCGTGGTCGGTGAGGGCAACCGCTGGCATTTTATATTCAGCAACGCGGCGCACCAGTTCGGGTATGCGCGTCGCGCCGTCCAGAAGACTGTATTCGGTATGTAGATGCAGATGCACAAAGCCCGCGTCCATGCAAGAACCTCCCTTCACCGCAGGGGATTCGACGCAGGAAGGGAGGTTCCTGCCACTCTCAAGACCGAGCCGGGTGGTTCAGGGGGCAGGATCACGGATAATCCCTTCTCCTTGTGAACAATCGCGAACAGAAAGGGACGGTCGACAACGAGTTGAATCTGAATTGGTGCCATCTACAACATAGAAAAAGAAGCTGCTCTGTCGCAAAGAACAGGGGATTCGCGGAACA
This sequence comes from Armatimonadota bacterium, assembly GCA_037442385.1. Classification (GTDB taxonomy): domain Bacteria; phylum Armatimonadota; class Fimbriimonadia; order Fimbriimonadales; family GBS-DC; genus LDYB01. The sequence continues at coordinate 464 of JBBIQJ010000057.1, read as the reverse complement.
GGACGCGGGAACCGCGCCCCACACGGCGAAGTGAATCGTGCCACGCGGTGGAACGCGAATCCTTGCGACAGAGCAAAAAAAAAAAAAAGCCCCCTTGTCAAAGGGGGCTTCTGGCAGATAGTTCAGGAAAGTTTCATGCACGGCGTCGGCGGAACGCCAGACCGCCCAGACCCACTGCAAGCGCCAGCATGCTGGTAGGCTCAGGCACCCAATCCTGTTCCACCAGCAAGAGTGCCGCGGTGGTCTGCCCATAGCCAGGGGCCCCATTCGTCGTCAGTGTGAAGTTTTCCGTGACGAACACACTATTGTAGTTGCCGCCCAGTGGCACAAAGATGTTCACGGTTTGCGCGCCGTCGGTGCCGCCAATAGTGCTGCCCCTGAAGCTGCCACTACCGCTCCAGAGGACATTGCCCGAAGCGTCGCGTACGGTCTTCTGCCAGTCCACCTGACCCCTGCCAAACACA
>JBBIQJ010000056.1:0-13562 GCA_037442385.1 Armatimonadota bacterium | reverse complement strand
TGTTTGAGGCATTGAAACGGGACTATCTGGCGGCGCTGGTAGAGCGCAATGTAGCAGACCAGCGCGTGCGCGAACTGCGGGCGCAGGTCGCCGAACTGCGTGGGCGCCTCGAAAATCTCCCTGAACGCCAGCGTATCGTCCAAGAGCTGACTCTCAAAGTGGAGCTGGCACGCAACCGACTCGCGCTCCTCAAAAACAAACTGGACGAAGCCATCACCCGTGAGAATGAGCTTCAGACCGCGGGCTTCGTGAAAGTGATTGACGGACCTGTCAGCACCCCTGTGGATAAAAACCTCCCGCTCCGCGTGGCGCTGGCGTTCGCGCTCAGCCTGATTCTCTCGACGGGGCTGGTGCTGCTGGTGGGTCAGGTGGACCAGGGCGTCTACACGCCTTCTCAGGCAGAAGCGCTGTTTGGCATCCCCACGATTGCGGCGCTACCGCGCATGCGGCGCGCCCTGCTGGCGCGCGACCGCGCCGAGCAGACCCCGCTCAGCGCCTCCTACCAGCTGCTCTCTACCAGTATCGCTCAGGCAAATGGATGCCTCAACGGAAACGCGCTCGCTATCACGGGCGCCGAGGCGGATGTAGGGCGCACAACCGTCGCCTATAACCTCGCGCTGACCCTGGTGCGCGATGGCGCCCGCGTGGTGCTGATCGACGCCGATATGCGCAATCCCAACCTGCATCGACTCGTGCGCGCCGATGTGAACCACCCCGGGCTGGCGGATATTCTGCTTGGCAAGGTCAGCCTCGAACAGGCGGTACAACAAACCGCCGTCGAAGGGCTGGTCTTTATTGGAGCGGGCACGCCTCCCGACAACCCGGTGCGCTTGCTCCGCTCGCCCCAGATGCACGAACTGCTCCAGAAGCTCAAGAGCGTGGCGGATTTCGTGATTATCGATACGCCCTCCGCGGCGACCTTCGCCGACAGCCTCGTGGTCGGCACAGTGGCAGGCAATGTGCTAATTGTGCACGCCGCAGGACAAGGTATGACCGAAGCCACCCGCGAGATGCTGGCGCGCTTCAAACAGCACGAAATCAACATGGTCGGGGTGGTGCTGAACAAAGTGCGCCTGGATGATAGTGTGGTGTTCCAGCAGTTCCAGCGCGGCTACTACCGCGCGCTGGAAGCACGCAACGGCGCAGCGGAACGCGCGGCGCTGCCGCCCAGCAGCCGTGTGGATTCCGACTCGGAACCCGAACAGACCACACCGCGCGATTAATCTTAGCACGCAGGGGCACATTACGCCCCTGCGTGAGAAAGGAGGCTCACCATGCTTACAGGACGAACGGGTACGATGGAACCCTCGCGTCCGGGAGGTGTCGTGCCACACGCACCGCCCGTGTCGCCTTTTGCCGAATACATCCCTGAAGTGCGTATTCCGCACGCATGGGCAAAACGGCTTATCGATATTGTGGGGTCTCTCGTGGCGCTGATTCTGCTGGCGCCGCTGATGCTCGTGATTGCGCTGCTGATTCGGCTGGAGTCGCCAGGGCCCGTACTCTTTCGTCAGATTCGGCTTGGACGCTACGGGAAACCCTTTATTATGTATAAGTTCCGTTCAATGCGATGTAATGCCCAGGAACTGCAGCCTCTGATCATGCATATGAATGAAAAACAAGGGGGCGCGTTTAAAATCCGTCAGGACCCGCGCATGACTCGCATTGGCCGGTTCATCCGCAAATACAGCCTGGATGAGTTGCCCCAGCTATTCAATGTGCTGAAGGGCGACCTGAGTCTCGTGGGCCCCCGTGCGATGGCGCCCTATGATGTGAATCGGTTCGACCATGTGGAATATTATAAGCGGTTCGCCGTGCCCCAGGGATGCACGGGGCTATGGCAGGTCAGCGGGCGGAGCAACCTGAGCTTCGACGAGTGGATGCGCCTTGATATCTACTATGTGGACAACATCTCGTTGCGGCTCGATCTCGAAATCCTGCTGAAAACGATTCCTGCCATTCTCAAAGGTGATGGAGCCTATTAAGCCGACTTATCTGGTAACGGGGGGAGCCGGGTTTATTGGGTCGCATCTGGTGCGGTTTCTGCTTCCGCACGGGCGTGTGCGGGTGCTGGATAACCTCTCGTCGGGGCGTCTGGAAAATCTGCGTGAAGTTCTGCCTCAGATTGAGTTCGTGCGTGGCTCGGTAACCGATTCAGCGCTCGTGGCGGAAGTAGTTGCCGGATGTGAGGTGGTGTTTCATCTGGCGGCGCAGGTATCGGTGCCGTACTCCATAGAAGCGCCCAACGAGACTTTTGAAGTGAACATGCTGGGCACCCAGTATGTGCTGGAAGCCGCGCGACGCGCAGGGGTGAAGCGGGTGGTGTTTGCCTCTTCTGCCGCGGTTTACGGCGATGCGCCGCGCTTGCCCAAGCGCGAAACCATGCGCCCTCAGCCCATCTCGCCCTACGCATGGACGAAATGGTACGGCGAGTTGCTCTGTCGCGACTACTCCCGTGTCTACGGCGTGCCGACGGTCTGCCTGCGATTTTTCAATGTGTACGGTCCGCGCCAGAACCCGCGCTCGCAGTACGCCGCGGTCGTGCCCCGCTGGGTGGAAGCCGCGCTCACGGGCAAACCGCCGATTCTCTACGGTGACGGGAAGCAAGTGCGCGATTTCATTTACATCGACGACCTGCTTCAGGGCATCTGGCTGAGCGCCCACCATCCCAGAGCTGTTGGGGAAGTCTATAACTTAGCCTCAGGGCAGCGCTACACTCTCTGGGACCTGATCCAAGCGATTGAGGAGGCGGTTGGGCGCCCTTTACAACCCCTTCTTGAACCACCCCGCGCTGGCGACATCCGACGCTCGTACGCCGACATCCGCAAAATTCAAACGCATCTCGGCTTCCAGCCACAGGTATCCTTAAAAGAAGGTATTCGCCGAACCGTTGGGCTATTCCTTATGGAGGCAGTATCTGGCGCATGAGCATGTCGACAAGCGCGGTGAACTATTGGGAACAGTTGAGAGCGCTCCTTTCTGCGATGCGTCCCCACCAGTGGGTGAAGAACACCCTGGTGTTCGCAGCCCTCCTTTTTACCGCGCAATTCACTAACGCCCTCCTGCTTCTCGATGCGCTCCTCGGTTTTATTGCATTCTGCTTCGTCGCCAGCAGCATCTACATCATGAATGATATTCTGGATCGAGAGCGCGACCGTCACCATCCCACGAAGCGGTATCGCCCGATTGCTTCAGGCAAATTGCCGCTCTGGCTGGCATGGGCGTCGGCTTTAACGCTCCTGGCAGGCGGGCTGGGATTAGCCCTGTGGCTGCGTGTGCCATTCGGCGTTTTGCTGGGATGGTATCTGGCACAAAGCACGCTCTACACGCTCTACCTCAAACATATCCCTATTCTGGATGTGGCAGTGATTGCGCTGGGGTTTCTGATACGCGCCATTTCAGGGGCGGTGCTGATAGAAGCGTCTATCTCCCCCTGGCTGATAATCTGTACCTTCTTTCTGGCGCTCTTTCTGGGGTTTGCCAAGCGGCGTCATGAGCTGGTTTCTCTGGGCGAGCAAGCTGCTAATCACCGAAGCGCGCTCGGCGAATATTCCACGAACATGCTGGAGCATCTGCTGACCATCTGCATGGTGCTGGCAATCCAGTCCTATGCGATTTATGTAATCCTTTCCGAGACCGCCAGAGCGCACCCTGGGCTGTGGTATACTTTGCCTGTGGCGACCTACGGACTGCTGCGCTACTTTTATGTGGTTCACCGCTATGATGCAGGCGGTAGCCCCGAACGCTTGATTCTCTCTGACAAGCATATCGCCCTCTCGGTGCTTATCTGGGGCGCTCTGGTGGTGGGAGTGATGTGGCGATGAGCAAGATTCAGGCAGTGCGTACTCGCGTTCAAGCGATGCCCACGGGGGTCAAGCAGTTTCTCAAGTTTGCGACCGTTGGGGCGATGAACACCGCCATCGACTGGAGCCTCGGCTTTTTGCTGCTTTTCCATACAGGTATCCCCCACGCTTTAGGAACGCCCCTCGCAAGAGCCCTGCAAATCCCAGTGAGCTGGTTTGGGCAATCGGTGCGTCCTGAATCCGCTACCGTCTGGGTTGCCAAGATTCTCTCGTCAGGCACTGCGACCATCAACAGCTTTATCTGGAACCGACGCTGGACCTTTCGTATTCGCGAGAAGCGCGCCCGCGCGCGCCAGTTCGCCAAGTTCGTGACAGTAAATATCATCGGCATGACCCTGAATGCCACCATCACCACCCTGCTGGTGCGTCCGTTTTTGCCGAATCCGCCGAAGCTCGTGTTTATGTTCGCTCAGGCCACCGCGACAGGCATCGTGCTGTTCTGGAACTTCTTCGCGAATAAATACTGGACCTTTCGCGGGTCGCATCAGGTAGAATCTTCCGAAGCCTGAGACTCTGGAGGGACGCTATGCTGGATCAACTGCGGATAGAGATCAAGAAGTTGCCACGCCCCCAACCGATTCTGGTGGGGGTTGTCGTGGCGCTTCTGGGAATGCTACTCTATGCGTATCGGGAGCCAATCAGCTGGTACTGGCTTCCCCGCTGGGGCGACGAGAACGGCTACTATTCCTATGCCTATCTGGTTCCTCCGTTGGCGCTGATTATGATCTGGATGCGCCGCGAAAAGCTTCTCCAGCTGCGCGCAGAGCCGAGTCCTGGATTGGGACTTCCCCTGTTTCTGGTGGCTACGGGCATCCACCTGCTGGGACATTGGGGGTGGTCCAGCTGGACCTCCAGCATGGCGTTTCCACTGTTCTTGATCAGCTTCAGTCTGATGCTCTGGGGTGTGCCAATCACGAAGGTGCTTCTCTACCCGTTGCTGTTTCTCTACCTGATGATGCCGCTTCCCTCCGCCGTGTTCGATGAAATCACCAACCCTATTCAGGTCTGGTCTACGGAAGTGGCGATTGCGATGCTGAAACCGTTCTATGGGCTGCTGGAGACCAGCCAGACAACCTTTTTGATGCCCAGCGGTTATGAACTGCGCGTTGGGGTGGAATGTAGCGGCTTCAAAGTGACAGTGGCTTTGCTGACTTTTATTCTGTTTTTCTTCACACTGGTGGATTTGCCCGTATGGAAGAAGTTGATTCTGCCGCTGGCGCTGTTTCCGATTGCGATCCTTTCCAACGGCATCCGGATTGCGCTGATTGCGATTGCGGGGGAACACTGGGGACCGCAGGCGGCGAAAATCGCCCATGAGGGTTATGAACTCTCACTGCCTGTGTTTGGCACGGTGAACATCCCCACCACGGGCGCCCTGGAGATACTCATTCCTTTTGTGGCGCTCTTTTTGATAGCGAGGTGGCTCGGATGGAAGAAATGAAAACTTCTGTAGAGGTCTCCGCCGAGACGGTGGATGGGCATGACAGTGTAGCGCCTGCTGCCGAATCGCAGGGCGCAGCGCACCCTGCCCCGCCGATGAACTGGAAGCGGTTTGGCATCCCGTCGGTGCTGAGCCTCCTGTTGATGATCGGATTGCTGATTGCGATGCAGGTGATGCCGCGCGCCAGGCAGCAGACGGACGAAAAAACGCTCAATAAAGTGCCTGTATCGCTCGGCGAGTGGCATCTGCTGGAGGAGTATGCTCCCAGCGAGCGCGCCCTGAATGAGCTGATGCCCGACGAATATCTGGCGCGGATTTATGTGGGACCTGGCGGCGAACAGGCGGATTTCACGATAATTGCAGGCTCTCACACTGGGGCGTTCCACAATCCGCAGGTGTGTTTCCGTGTGCAGAACTGGGAGTTTGCGGAAAACCGCGAGATAGAATTGAATGTACCTGGTCTGGCGCGCCCCATCCGTGCCCGCGCGGTGCAGCTGGTGTCGCTGGAGGGAGCGCAGCGGCGGGCAGTGGGCATCTATTTCTACACCACGCCGTATGGGTATCGCTCGGATACCTCGTCAGCGCGAATCCTGTTGTTGTTGGGACGCCTTTCAGGACTCCCCTCCAGAGCCTACTTTGTGCGCTTTTTGAAGACCAGCACTGGGAACGCTGAGCGCGATATGGAGATGCTCAAGCAGTTCGCTGAAGCGGCGCTCTCCGCGATGCACCACACTAACCCGGAAGTGGTCCCCTGATGCGTGCCGACCGACTACTCCTGCGTGCCCATCAAATCGAATCCGCCGTTTACGGCGCGATACGGATTGAGCCTGCCGATTTTGAGGTTAGGCGCGGCGAGCTGGTGGCGCTGTTTGGGCCTGCAGGTTCGGGAAAGAGCCTGATGCTGGCGCTGATTGCGGGCGAAATCCCCCTGCATGGGGGCGTCCTGGAATGTGCCGACTGCGCGACGGCTCCCGACCTCAGCCGCCCAGCACGCAACACGACCCCGCTGAACCTGCTCAAGCGCCACGCCGAAAGCTGGACGCGCGCCATCTACTTGCTGGAACTGCTGGGGCTGAGTGCAGTGGCAGAGACCCCCATCGGGCAACTCTCTACCAGTCAGCACGCCATGCTTCAGGTGGCGTGCGTGCTGGCGCAACGCGGACCGCTCTACCTGCTGGACGACCCCTTCGACCACGCCGATTTTGAGCAAGCACGACGGCTCTGGAGCGAACTGGACGACCGCGCTCGCTTCGGCAACGCCGTTCTCTTCACCACGCGCCAGCCCGAAATCGCCCAGCGTGCCGACCGCGTGTTGATGCTGGACAACGGCTTGCTGCTGGCAGACGACACCCCACAAAACCTCATAGAAGGGCTGAACGCCACCCGCATCGAAGTGGAGTTAAGCGACCCGGAGCCGCTGACGCCCATGCTGGAAGGGGTGGAAGTGCGCCTCGTGGAGCGCGCGGATGGCTACCACCTGAGCCTCTACGCACCCGACACGCTCGCGCTGAAACTGCTCCGCGAGGGGTATGGAAATGTGAAAACCGTGATTGTGCGCCCTCCCGACCTCGCCGAAGCTTGGCACTGGCTCCACATGCAGACGCGCTCCCCACACCCTGCATCCTTTCTGCTGAAGGAGGACGAATGAATCTCAAAGAGGAACTGATCGAGAGCCAGGTTCTGTATCGCGGGCGGGTGGTAACCCTGCGAATCGACACCGTGCGCCTGCCCAACGGACGCATCGCGCGGCGCGAGATTGTGGAACATCACGGCGCCGTCGCGATTGTACCCCTGCTCGACTCGGAGACTGTATTGCTCATTCGTCAGTATCGTCAGGCAGTGGGCGAGGTGCTTCTGGAGATTCCTGCGGGCACGCTGGAGCCAGGCGAGTCGCCGGAGGCTTGCGCCCAGCGCGAGCTGGAAGAGGAAACAGGCTACCGCGCGGGGCAGATGCGCAAACTGTTCAGCCAGTACCTTGCGCCCGGCTATTCGCAAGAAGTGCTCCATGTCTATCTCGCCGAGTCGCTCCAGCCCACGCGCCAGCAGCTGGACGAGGATGAGCTGACCGAACTCGTGCCCACACCGCTCCATCAGATTGCCGACATGATTCTGGAGGGTACAATCAAAGACTCCAAAACGATTGCAGGCTTGCTGATGACGCTGAGGTTGCTGGGACGATGAAGAAGTTATCGGAACTGCGGGCGCGAATCGATGAGATCGACAAACAGCTGCTCGAACTGCTGAACGAGCGCGCCGCACTGGCGAAAGCCATCGGCGAAATCAAAACGCGCGACCAGAAGCCATTTTTCACCCCTGAGCGCGAACAGATGATTTATCGCCGATTGCAAAAGCTCAACAAGGGACCCCTGACCCACGAGCAGCTGGTGAGCATCTTTCGGGAGATTATCTCCATCTCGAGGGCGCTGGAAAAAGCCCCCACGATTGCCTACTGGGGTCCCGAGGGCACTTTCACTCATATGGCGGCGTTGCGTTGTTTCGGGCGCTCGGCGCACTTTACCCCCTGCGACAGCATCGCAGATGTGTTCGCCGCGGTGGAGCAATCCACGGTGGACTACGGCGTGGTGCCTGTGGAGAACTCCATCGCGGGCGTCGTGCCCGAAACGCTGGATATGTTCCCCTTAACGAATGCGCGAATCTGCGCCGAGGTCTATGTGCCGATTGCGCACCATCTGCTGTCCAGGTGCAAGAGCCTGAATCAGGTGATACGGGTTTACGCGGGTCCGCAGCCGATTCAGCAGTGTCGGCGCTGGTTGCGCTTACATCTGCCCGCCGCGGAGATTATTGAGGCGGTTCCGACGGCGCGCGCGGCGCGCATTGCTGCCGAAGACCCCAACGGCGCCGCGATTGGCAACAGCCTGACCGCCGAACTGGTGGGAATCCCCATCCTCTGCGAGCATATCGAAGACAATCCGCACAACCACACGCGCTTTCTGGTGATTGGCTACAACGAACCTGCGCCGACAGGCAATGATAAGACCTCGATGGTGTTCACTCTGCGCAATCGTCCTGGTGAGCTCTACCGGGCGCTGGGCGCGTTTGAACGGCACGGGGTGAATCTGACGATGATCGAATCGCGTCCCAACCCACGCGGGATGTTTGAGTACCTGTTCTATGTGGATGTGCAGGGGCATCGCCAGGACGAGCGCGTCAGAGCGGCGCTGGAGGAGCTGGAGACCTACGCTCGCGAGGTGGTGTTGCTGGGTTCCTACCCTGCCGCGGAATAGACGCACTCGCCCCCAACGAAGGTGTAGCGCACTTTGCCCAGCAGCTCCCAGTCGCGGAAGGGGGTGTTGCGCCCCTTAGAGCGAAATTGCTGGGGGTCTACTGTCCATCGGGCGCTGGGGTCTATCACCACCACATCGGCGGGCGCGCCTATTTGAAGGGTGCCTGCAGGCAGGTTCAGGATTTGGGCAGGCGCGGTGCTCATGCGTCGAATCCACTCCAGCGGGCTAAGCGGCGCGCCGTGATGGTGGTTCCACAGCCCGATACAACCGAAGGCGGTTTCCAGCCCCACAATCCCGAAGGGCGCGTCGGGAAAGGTGCGCTCTTTTTCAAACGGGGCATGCGGTGCGTGGTCCGTGGCGATGCAGTCGATAATGCCCTCTATCAGCCCCTCGCTCAGGGCGCGGCGGTCTGCCTCGGTGCGCAGGGGCGGGTTCATCTTGGCGTGGGTGTCGTACCCCTCGCACGCCGCCTCGGTCAATAGCAGATGATGAGGGCACACTTCGCAGGTGAGGCGTACCCCTTGCTTCTTGAAGAACCGCACCAGCGCCACGCCAATCGCCGTGGAAAGATGCTGGAGATGCACATGGCAGCCCGTTTCCCATGCGAGTAGGGCGTTTCGGGCAATCTGCACTGTTTCGGAGGAGGTGGGCATGCCGTGCAGCCCCAGCAGGCTGCTGACAATGCCCCGGTGCATGCTCCCTCCTGCGCTGAGGCTTTTATCTTCGCAGTGGGTCACGACGGGCAGTCCATAGGCGGCGCATGCTTGCATGGCGCGTCTCATCACCTCCGCGTTTTGCACGGGGAATGCGTCGTCGGAGCATGCGACCGCGCCTGCCTGTTTGAGTGCATGGTAATCACATATCTGCTCGCCCGCCATGCCCTGTGTGAGCGCCGCGACCACATAGACTCTGCAGGGCGTCTCGCGTTCGGCGCGCTGGCGAATCTCGCGCACCAGCGTGGGGCTGTCCAGCGGCGGCTCGGTGTTCGGCATACAGCAAATCGTGGTGAACCCTCCTGCTAATGCGGCGGCGCCCCCTGTTTGCAGGGTTTCTTTGTAGCTCTGCCCTGGCTCGCGCAGATGCACATGGATGTCCACCAGTCCGGGCGCGACCCACAGCCCGTCGCAGTCAATGCGTTTCAGGGTGGGGTCTGAAGGCAGAATGGGGGTAATTTCAGCAATCCGCCCGCCGCGAATCACCAGATGCGCCACCTCGTCCCGATTCTGCGACGGGTCTAAAATGCGCCCGTTCGCCAGCAGATAGTCCATCGTGGCTGAAATTACGCGATGCGCGGGGCGAATCCTGCCTGGTCAGGGTACTCTACACAACGCATCCGCAATTCGCACGGCGCGCACAGTGGCTTGCACATCATGCACGCGCACGATGTCGGCGCCCCACGCCACGCTCAGCACAACGGTCGCCAGAGTGCCCTCCAGACGCTCTTCAGGGGGTAGGTCGCCCAGCAGGCGTCCGATGAACGACTTGCGCGAAGGCCCTATCAGCACAGGGTAGCCCAGCGCCTTGAGGTCAGGGATGTGGCGCAACAGGGTGAGATTGTGTTCCACCGTTTTCCCGAAGCCGATTCCGGGGTCGATCCAGATGTTTTCGCGGGGGATTCCTGCCTGCAGGGCGCGCTCGATATGCGACTGGAGTGTAGCGCGTACTTCGGCGACCACATCGGTGTAGGTGGGATTGAGTTGCATCGTGCGGGGCGTGCCCTGAATGTGCATCAGCACGACACCTGCGCCCACCGCGGCGACCACTTCGGGCATGGCGGGGTCGAACTGCATGCCGCTGATGTCGTTCACGATGCAGGCGCCTGCCGCCAGCGCCTGTCGTGCCACCTCGCTCTTGGTGGTATCCACCGAAATAGGGGTGTCGTGGCGCTGGGCAATCGCGTGAATCAGGGGCACGACGCGCTCCAGCTCTTCTTCGAGGGGCACGGGTTCCGCGCCGGGGCGGGTGGACTCGCCGCCGATATCGAGAATGTCAGCGCCTTCCGCAATCATCTGTTCGGCGCGCGCCAGCGCCGCTTGAAAAGTCGCATAGCGTCCCCCGTCATAAAAGCTGTCGGGCGTCGCGTTGAGAATGCCCATCACCAGCGTGCGCTTGCCCAGCTGGTCCCGAAGTGACTGGAGCGTTTCAGCAATAGGGCGCATAGCGGCGTTTTCTGGGAAGCGTATCCCGAATGGCGTCGGGCAGCTGCGTAATCATCGTCTCGCCCACGGGACTGAACCGAAAACCGCGCTCACGCGCCGCCTCCACCGGCTCCTGCAAAAAGCGCACACGGAACTCGCTGTCGTCCAGCACCAAATGCAACAGGAGCTCCATCTGACGAAGGTCCAACCGCTCCAACTCCAGCTGCGCAAAAAGCAGCACCTCAAATGGGGTACTGTTGTTGTCAAACACGAGCCACTGGTAGTCTTCAACGGCTTCCATATAGCGTCCCATGCGATCCAGCAGCCGTGCGCGGCGCATGCGATAGTGCGGGGAAAGCGGCTGGAGCTGTACCAGCTGGTTCGCTATCGCCAGAGCATGTGCCAGATCGTTCTGGCTCGTATAGGCGTCCAGCAGGTTCTCTAAGGGAATGGGGTGATCCGGGGTTTCCTGAAGCCAGGTCTGGCACTCGCGAATGGCTTCCTCGTACTGGTTGGCGTTCAGGAGCGCTTCCACCAGTTGCTCTCGAATCTGTTCGGAGCGGGGCGAAAGAGTGTGGGCATGACGCAACGCCCACACTGCCTGGCGCCACTCCCGTTCCTGCGAGTAGAGCTCTGCCAGGCGCAGGTAGTCCTCTACGGAGGCGCGCCCCTTTTGCACAGCGCGCTTCAGCAGGCGGATGGCTTGTTTCACCTGCCCTCGCTGGGCATATTGTTCCGCTCGTTCCCGTAAAGCCGACTTCATCGATGCTTTCTCCACTTCGCCCACAGAACAGGTTTGAGCATTATAGCACAAACCCCGTGCGGGCGCCAATCCGATTTATACGGTATTTTCGACCGCCACAGCTCGATTCCTGCCAGTGCGCTTCGCTTTTTCAAGGGCGGAATCGGCTAATTCCAGCAATTGTTGTGGGTCTTCGGTGCAGTCTGGGTATGCGGCGATACCGATACTCATTGTAATTGTGAGTTCAGGCTGACCTGCAGTTGTGGAGAATCGCGTGCCAGACACCGCCTGAAGCAGTCGCTCTGCGGCAATTCGCGCTCCCTGCAAGTTTGTAGAGGGCATCAGCACTACGAACTCGTCCCCCCCGTATCGCGCAATCAGTTCGGTGGAGCGCAGGGTACTTTGCAAAACCTCCGCCACCTGCATCAGCAGGTAGTCGCCTTCCAGATGTCCGTAGCGGTCGTTGATTTGTTTGAAGTTGTCCAGGTCTATCAACATCAGCGCCAACGGATGGCGGTAGCGCTTGACGAGGCGCACTTCCTCTTTGTAGCGCTCCTGAAAATAGCGGTAGTTATGCAAGCCCGTTAACCCATCCGTAATCGCCAGCTGTTCCAGATGAATCAGCAGTCGTGCGCGTTCCAGCACCAGCCCCAGATGCACCGCTAACACCTGCAGCAGCTCTTTCTGCCCTTCGGAGAAAAAGTGCGGTTGCGAGTGTCCCAGTATCAGCACGCCAGTGGGGCGCGCGCCGCTTTGCAGGTTAATCAATAGCAGGCTCCGCAATGGCGCCAGCGCCGTGGGGTCGGGGACATAAGGACTTTCGCGGGTATCGGCGATACAAAGCAGGTGTGTTTTCTGCTGGAACCAGCCCTGCCAGCCCCCCTCCGAACCGAACTGAAGCATTGGCAGGATTTCGGCGGTGGTGGGAATGGACGCCTGGAGTGTGAGCTGGTCTTCCGCTGGCAGGTATAACTGGGCGCACTCGAAGGGCACAACGCTTTGCAGTACCTCCAGCGCACGACGCGGAATCTCAGCGGGCGTCGACACGGTAAAAAGCAGATTGTCCAGATCATGCAACGCCTGAATCTCCTGAAGGCGCAGCCCCATCACTTCAATCTGATCATAGAGCTGCACAAGTGCGAGCAGGTGCGGGAGAAGCGCGTGCAGTCGGTTTTCGGTGGCAGTGTCAAACCCATCGGGGTTGCGTGCTACCAGAGTCAACATACCCAGCAATCGCTGGGGCGTGCGCAGGGGCAGAGTCAACAATCGCGGGGTTGCTTCTGTGCCGATAGCATGAGCCTCTGCGCCCGATTGGGGAACATGCTCGCGCAAGGTTTCCAGCGCCTGCTGAACCTGTTGTTCGACCGCCTGGCGTGCGCTTTTTCGGGGCGCGTCCACGCGCACGACGCCCTGCAGGCGTGCGAGGATTCCCACGCCAAGCGCCGCACGCAGGTGGAAGCCCGTTTCGTCCGCCAGATAGAGCGCCGCTCCGGACGCCCCAAAGCGTGTGCGCAGTCGCTCCAGTATCAGGCGATACGCTTCTGTGGGCGTGGTTGCCTGACGCAGGGCAGTGAAGAGTTCCACTACATCGTTGAGGGTTTCCAGATTCTCCTGCAGGTGCCGGTAATGGTGCGCCAGTTCGCGGTAGCTGTGGCGTAGTTCGCGGTGGGCGCTTTCGGTCTGCTCCAGCACGCGCGTTATCTGCTCCATCACTTCGGGCGGAGGTGTTGTGCTGGGGCGGTAGACGACCCACGCGAGCGCGAGATGCCCCACGAATAAGCCTGCGCCCCAGCCCCAGAGCGTTTCTGTATCGGTCAACCGTTCTGGGGAAATCGTGGCAATCGCTCCCAGCGCCAGTGGAGCCATAAATGCCCCCATCAGCGCATGCCACGCCGCATACTGCCGCGCGACATAAATGCCGGGGACAAACAGTAGCCAGTAGGCTTGCGGATGCGTCAGCAGCCACACGCCCGCACCTGCAAGGGTCATATCGTACAGCAGCCCCAGCACCCCCAGCCACTCCGCCTGGGGAGCGCGCCGCTCCAGCCAGAACAGCACAGTCCACCCCAGCAGCGCCACCCCGCCCACCGCCCATAACGGCGGGGATTGCAGGAGCCACTCTCGCCCCGCCCA
>JBBIQJ010000055.1:0-13900 GCA_037442385.1 Armatimonadota bacterium | reverse complement strand
AGCCCGGCACAGGGCGCGAGGGCACAATCGAAGTGACCGCATGCTTGTAGACCAGCTGGACTGGCTTGCCAGGGCTTTCCAGGAGGATGGTGAACGCATCGAATCCGCGCACCACACCGCGCAACTGCAACCCACCGCTCAGGTACACGGTTACGCCAATACCTTCCTTGCGCACCTGATTCAAAAACATATCCTGCAAATTAATCGTCTTTGGCATCTTTCATAGCCCTCCCTGTTGTTCAATCAGACTCAAGATATGCTGGGCGGTCTTTTCTGCGCCCGCACTTGCGTCCAGCCAGTGGACACCGGGTTCTTTGCGGAACCAGGTCATCTGGCGTTTTGCGAACCGCCGCGTGTCGCGTTTCCAGAGGCAGACTGCTTCCTCTAGCGAGAGGCGCCCCTCCAGAGACTCGATCATCTGGCGGTAGCCCAGCCCTTTGAGGGCGGGCAGGTCTTTATTGTACCCTTTTTGCAAGAGGTTTTGCACCTCCTGCAGGAAACCCTGCGCCATCATCTGGTCGATTCGGGTGTCGATTCGGGCGTAGAGTTGCGGGCGTGGCATGGTCAGCCCTATTTTGAGGCTCGGCAGCTCCGACTCGGCCCGCCGTTGCCACTGGCTAATCGGTACGCCTGTCGCCTCATAAACTTCCAACGCCCGCACAATCCGCACCGCGTCGTTCGGGTGGATGCGTTCCGCCGCGGCTGGATCTATCTGCTTTAGACGCGCATGCATTGCGTGCGTCCCGACAGCCTGGCATTCCGCCATCAGGCGGGCGCGAATTTCGGGGGATGCAGGAGGTGGAGCGAGGCTGAAGCCGTGCAACAAAACGCGCAGGTACAGCCCCGTGCCGCCCACAATCAGCACGCGCTTGCCACGCGCCCAAATCGATTCCATCGCCTCCAGCGCCAGCTCCCGAAAGCGCGAGGCGGTGAACACTTCGTCGGGGTCTGCCACATCAATCAGGTGAAACCGCACGCGCTGCTGCTCCTCGGGGGTGGGCTTGGCAGTGCCGATGTCCAGCCCGCGGTACACCGCGCCCGAATCGGCGGAGATAATCTCGCCGTCCAGCGCCTCCGCCAGCAGAATGCCCACCGCCGTCTTGCCTGTGGCTGTGGGGCCCAGAATCACCAGCGCTCGCTCGGTCACGGTGAGGGGAATTGTACCATTGAGCGGAGAGGCGGCAAAATGAGGTATCCTCTTAGCGGGTGAGCGCAATGGGGTTACGCGGAGTCATACGTGGGCGCACGATAGAGCTGGAGCAGGAACCGCCTTTGCCCGATGGCACGCAGGTGGAGGTGGATTTGCATCCTGCTACCGACCCCCTCTTTGACCGACTCTGCGCCCTCTGGCAACTGAACCTCACCGAGCCGTTGCCCTCCCTTGAAGAGGCACGCCAGCAAGCTGCGCAAGCGCTTGCTCCCACTAAGGCGAGCCAGCTCATTCAGGCGATGCGCCAGGAGTGAACCCGGTGGTCCACCTGGAATCAGCGCGTGGGTCGAACGTTATGTCGCGGCGCCTGGTTTTGCGACGGTTCATGCGCTGCTGGAATATGTTGCCGCCAATTCAGCCTGTCGGATTGCTTGCGCGTGGCTGGGGCTGGCAGAGGTGGTGGCGGTATTGCATCGGCTTGCGAATCGTGGGGAGATGAGTCGGGCGGGGCTGGCGGCATCTGATGTGGAGGCTGGGGACTTGGGAGCAGCTGCGTGCCTTGCTGGAGCCAGAGGGATAAAACGGGCGCAAGACGCTCGGTGAGCGCTCCACTGTGCGGAGAGCGTCTTCATCTGGAGTAATACCGGGTTTATCGCACCGGAGCAGGTACAATTCCCCTCGATGCTCCAGAGCCTGTATGTGGAGAATCTGGCGATTATTGACAGGCTGGAGGTAGAGTTTCAGCCCGGCTTGAATGTGTTGACGGGTGAGACAGGCGCGGGGAAGTCGATTCTGCTGGACGCGCTGGGGCTGGTGCTGGGCGACCGCGCCGACCCGACACTGATTCGCGCTGGCGCCGATCGCCTCAAGGTCAGCGCCGTATTCCTGGCGCCGCCCTCAGTGGAACTCGCTGACCTGGGGATTGAGCTGGAAGATGGCGCGCTCTATCTTTATCGCGAGGTGCAGGCGGGGGGACGCTCGCTAGCGCGGGTAAATGGGCAACCCGTGCCTCTGGGCACGCTCAAAGCGCTGGGCGAGCGGCTGGTCGACCTGCACGGACAGCATGAACACCAGTCGCTGCTCAAACCCAGCCAGCATTTAGAGTTGCTGGACCGCTGGCTGGGGGAGTCTGCACTGCAGTTGCGGGCGCGCGTGCAAGATGCCGTGCAGCGACTTCGGAGCCTGCAAAACGAGCGCCAGGAACTGACTGCCCGTGAACGCGAGCGCGAGCAGATGCTGGCTCTCTATCGCTTTCAGGTGGAGGAGATTCGCGCGGCACAGTTGAACCCTGACGAGGAAGAAGCCCTGTTCACAGAGGAGCGACGGCTGACCCATGCGGAGCGCCTGCTGTCGCTGGCGGGCGCCGCTTACGAGTGGCTGATAGGCGAGGGAAGCGCGTATGACCTCGCCGCCTCTGCCAGCCGTAATCTGAGCGAAATCTGCCGAATTGATCCCAGCATGAACCAGACACAGGAGCAACTGGAGAGCGCGCTCGCCCTGATGGAAGAAGTCGCGCACACCCTGCGCCAGTATACCGAAACGGTGGAGTATGACCCCGAACGACTGGAACAGGTGATTGCCCGGCTGGAGCTGATTAAGCGCCTCAAGCGCAAGTATGGCGACACAATTGAAGCAGTGCTAACATACGCCGACGAAGCCGAACGGAAACTGCAAGCGCTGGAACATCAATCGGAGCGTCGCGAGGCGATTGAGCAGGAGCTGGCGCGGGCGCAGGCGGAAGCGGAGCAGCTCTGTGCGCAACTTTCGGAGATGCGCCGCGCAGGGGCGGAACGCTTCGCACAAGCGGTGCAACGGCACCTGCGCGATCTGGCGATGGAACGCGCCCTGTTCGAGGTTGCGATTGCCCCCAAGCCGATGGGTTCGACGGGCGTGGATGCAGTGGAATTCCTGTTTTCCGCCAACCCGGGCGAGCCGCCGCGCCCGCTCAACAAGATTGCTTCGGGAGGCGAGATGTCGCGCGTGATGCTGGCGCTCAAGGCAGTGCTGGCGAACGCCTCACCTGTGCCGACGCTTGTGTTTGACGAGATCGATGCGGGTCTCGGCGGGCGCACGGCATACCATGTGGGCGAGAAACTGGCGCATCTGGCGGAGCATTTTCAGATTCTCTGTATCACGCACCTGCCGCAGATTGCCAGCCGCGCGGGCGCCCACTTCCTGATTGAAAAGTATGTGGAGGGCGAGCGCACTCGTGTCGCGATAACGCCTCTGGAAGGCGAAGCGCGCGTGGCGGAAATCGCCCGCATGCTCGCAGGAGAAGCGACTGAAACGGCTCTCCAGCATGCCCGCGAATTGTTGCAAAAGCAGGTCGAGGAGGTTCCGCTATGAAGATTGCGCGTGAAATGGAAGGCTATCCTCACGCGGAAGTCTATGCGTGTCTGACCGACATTCTCAAGTGCAAGTGGACGCTGGAGATACTGGACGCTGTCTCACGGGGTATTTGCCGCCCCGGTCAGCTAGAACGCGCCCTGCCGGGGCTAACACCCAAAGTGCTTCAGGAGCGCGTGCGCAAACTGGAGCGGTACGGCATTCTTCAGAGGATTGCATACCCCACCATCCCGCCGCATGTGGAGTATCGGTTCACCCCGCGCGGCGAGCGGCTGGCGGAGCTGTTGCGCACCATCCGCCAGTTCGCGGAGCAGTGGGACCAGCAGAACGCCGACTCAGGGGCGGATCACCTCTAACCCGTCCATGTAGGGTCGCAGGGCGTGGGGGATGACCACCGAGCCGTCTTCCTGCTGATAGTTCTCAAGAATCGCTGCCATCAGGCGTGGGGTGGCAACGCCCGAAGCGTTCAGCGTATGCACAAACTCCGGGCGTGCGGTCGGCTCCCTGCGGAAGCGGATGTTCGCCCGCCGCGCCTGAAAGTCCTCAAAGTTGCTACAGGAGGACACTTCCAGCCACTGTTGCACTCCTGGCGACCACACTTCTAAGTCGTAGCACTTCGCGGCGGCGAAACCCAGATCGCCTGTGCAAAGCACCATAATCCGATAGGGCAGTTCCAGTCGCTGGAGTACCGTCTCCGCATCCCGCAGCAGGCGCTCATGCTCGTCATAGGAAGTTTCGGGCAGAGTCAGCTTCACCAGCTCTACCTTGTTGAACTGATGCACGCGCAACAGCCCCCGCGTGAGCCTGCCCGCCGCGCCCGCCTCACGCCGAAAACAGGGTGAATAGGCTACCAGGTTTAGCGGCAAGTCAGAAGCATTCAGAATCTCCTCCCGGTACAGGTTGGTTACAGGCACTTCCGCAGTCGGGATGAGGTAGAGCGGGTCGTCGGCACAGTGGTACATCTCCTCCTCAAACTTGGGCAGCTGACCTGTGCCCACCATCACCTCAGGGCGCACCAGAAACGGGGGAAAGATTTCCGTGTAGCCGTGTTCGCGGACATGCAAATCCAGCATCAAGTTGATGAGAGCGCGTTCCAGCCGTGCGCCTATGCCCGTGTAGACCATAAAGCCGCTGCCGCTGATTTTGGCGCCGCGGTCAAAGTCTATCAACCCGAGATTTTCGGCAATCTCCCAGTGGGGTTTGGGTTCAAAGGAGAAGGCGTGTGGCTGCCCGCCGCGACGGACCTCCACATTCTGGCTGGCGTCCGCGCCGACTGGGGTGCTGGCATGGGGGATGTTAGGAAACATTAACAGCATCTGCTCCCGCTGAGATTCCAGCTCGCGCTTTTGAGCTTCGAGCTGTTTGATTTGCTCACTGAGCGCCCGCATCTGGGTCAGGAGCGGCTCCACATTTTCGCCTGCTTTTTTCCGCTGGGGAATCTCTTTAGAGACACGGTTCTGCTCGGCAGTGAGCTGTTCCACCTGCGTGGTCAGCTCGCGCCAGCGCGTGTCGACAGCGAGCCACTCCTCCACCATCGAGGGGGCATAGCCCCGTTTCGCCAGCGACTCCTTAACGAACTCAGGCTCGTTGCGCAAACGACGGTAGTCCAGCATAGCCCAATTGTACCCGTCGCGCCAAAGGGGCAGGAGAGAATGTTAAATTTGCCCCTTTTGGCCCCTGACCCCTTGACAAACGGGTCGGGGGCATGTCATAATATAAGCAGCCCCAAGATGTAGGGGATTTATGCGCTCAATTCCCAAACATCTGGGAACTCATTAGGGTGATACCATGCGATGCCCTTACTGTGGCAAGGATGAGGACCATGTGGTGGACTCGCGCCCTTCGCAGGAGGGTCAGGTCATTCGGCGGCGCCGGGAGTGCCTTGCTTGCGGGCGACGCTACACAACTTTTGAGCGCTACGAGGAGCGTCCGCTGATGGTCGTCAAAAAAGATGGGCGCCGCGAGCCGTTTGACCGGGAAAAAGTCCTGCGGGGCATGGTAATTGCCTGCAGGAAGCGCCCCGTCAGTATGGAGCGGCTGGAGCAAGCCGTGGATGAGATCGAACACGAAATCCACAACCGCATGGAGTCCGAAATCAGCAGCACCGAAATCGGACGCATGGTCATGGAAAAACTCCTCGCGATTGACCCCGTTGCCTATGTACGCTTCGCATCGGTCTATGAGGAGTTCAACGACCCCCAGCAATTCAACCGTCTGGTGCAGATGTTGACCCGCATGCAAAAACGCGCGTCGGCATCGCGCCAATAAACTGCCTTTCTCAATATCCTTTCAGAGGAGGTTCCTGCAATGTTCAACCCTGAAGAAGGTCTGCTGGATATGGTGGAAACAAGGAACGGCGCTGTCGTAGAGACCACTGCCAAAGAAGAGTCGAAAAAGCCGACTGCGAACGGCACAGCACGACGCTATGGCTATGTACCCCGCGAGAAGTTTGACCTGATTAATCGTGGCAAGGGATTGCGCTTCAAACGCTATTTCACGCAGGCAGGCGTGGACCCGTTCGACCAGGTGGAATGGGAGAAGCGCACAGCGGTGATTACGGGCGAGCGCGGCGAGGTGGTGTTTGAGCAAAAGGATGTGGAGGTGCCACACTTCTGGTCGCAGCTGGCAACGAATGTAGTGGTCTCCAAATATTTCCGGGGTCAGGTGGGCACCCCAGAGCGCGAGACCAGCGTGCGTCAGGTGATTGGGCGTGTGGTGGACACCATTTCGCGCTGGGGACGCGAGATGCGCTACTTCGCCAGCGAGGAGGACGCCGACGCCTTCCGCGACGAGTTGAAATATCTGCTCCTGCATCAGTACGCCGCTTTCAACAGCCCCGTCTGGTTCAATGTCGGGATTGAGCCGCGCCCGCAATGCTCGGCGTGCCAGCCTTACCACGCGATGGTCAACACTCTGTACGGTCCTATGCCCATCGGTGAGATTGTGGAAAAGAGACTCATCGGTCTTCCCGTGTACGATAGTCAGGGATTGACACCTGTGATTGCTGTAAAGCACAATGGTCGTAAGCCTGTTTATCGGATAACGCTGAACGATGGGTTCAGCATCGAGGCGACGGGAGACCATCTGGTGTGTGCGCACACCACGCGCCAAACACGCCGTCTCGAATGGTGCCGCGTGGATGAGCTCAAACCAGGGATGCTCATGCGGGTGTACGCCAACCTGCCGCGCACTTATACCTCCGAAGCCGATGAGATAGTCGTCTCTGAGTGTGCATTGGCGGGCTGGTTACAAGCAGATGGTTTGGTCGGCGAGTATCAATCTCTTACCCTCGAGTTCATGACCGTCGGAGATGAAGAGTTTGAGTGGGTAATGACACATCTCAAGCGCGTTTTCCCGAATCACCACTACCGAATCAGTGAAGTTACCACAAAAACCCTGAAGGAACCATGCCTGCGAATCCGCCTCTATGGTGAGGAACTGCGTCCTTTTGTCGAGAAGTATGAGCTGTTACGCCACGGTGCAGAGATGCGTGTTCCTAAACCCGTGTGGACAGCTCCGAATGAGGCGGTTGCTGCGTATTTGAAGAGCCTATTCCAAGCCGACGGCTACGTTGCCATTCACCATCCCAGCGCGCACATTGCTTTAGCGCTAATCTCGCGCAAACTCGTAGAGGATATTCAGCTCTTGTTGACAAGGTTCGGCATCTACTCGCGAGTACGCCAGAAGCGCGAAAAACGCCCCGATCGCTACGATTTATGGGAGGTGGATATCTCAATCGCCTCTGAGCGACAAAAATTTGCTGAACAGATTGGCTTCGTCTCCGAACATAAGCAGGCGAAGCTCCTGGGGTCCCTCCGCGTTAAGGGCAAGCGACGTTGCCAGGTGAGATACCAGCAGATAGTCTCCATTGAGCCTGTTGGGGAGATGGATGTCTATGACATCCAGACTCTAAGCGGGCAATATCTCTCGAATGGCGTGCTGGTTCACAACTGCTTCATCGTCTCCGTAGAAGACACGATGGAGTCGATTCTGGAGCTTGCCAAGACCGAAGGGATGATTTTCAAGTATGGCTCTGGGGCTGGCTCCAACCTGTCGCGCATCCGTGGCTCGCAGGAGTATCTATCGGGTGGCGGGCGCGCGTCAGGTCCTGTGTCATTTATGCGCGGCTTTGACGCCTTTGCAGGAGTCATCAAAAGCGGCGGCAAAACCCGTCGCGCTGCCAAGATGGTGGTGCTGAATATTGACCATCCCGACATCGTGGACTTCATCGAGTGCAAAGCCAAAGAGGAGCAGAAAGCGTGGGCGCTGATTGAGGCGGGCTACGATCCAGGCTTCAATGTGCCTGGCGGCGCGTATGACTCGGTCTTCTTCCAGAACGCGAACCACAGCGTGCGCGTTACCGACGAGTTTATGCGGGCGGTCGAAGAGGATAAAGAATGGTGTACGATAGCCCGCACCACAGGCGAGGTGTTGGGGCGCTACCGCGCGCGCGACCTGTTCCGCAAAATTGCCGAAGCGGCGTGGATTTGCGGCGACCCCGGCTTGCAGTTCCACGACACCACCAACCGCTGGCATACGGTCAAAAACAGCGGGCCGATTGAGGCGAGCAACCCGTGCTCCGAATTTGTCTTTCTTAACGACACCTCCTGCAACTTAGCCAGCTTAAACTTAATGAAATTCCGCCTGCCCGACGGTAGCTTTGATGTCGAGGCGTATCGGGCGGCGGTGCGTACGCTCATCACAGCGCAGGAGATTATCGTGGACAACTCGGCGTACCCCACCGAGCGGATTGCAGACAACAGCCATAACTTCCGACCGCTGGGGCTTGGATACGCGAACCTTGGTGCCTTGCTGATGTCGCTTGGCTTACCCTACGATAGCGATGAGGGGCGCGCCTATGCCGGAGTGTTGACCGCGATTATGCATGGTGAGGCATATCGTCAGTCAGCCATTATTGCGCGGGATTGTGGTGCGCCGTTCCCAGGCTTTGAGCTGAACCGTGAACCGATGCTGGAGGTGATGCGCATGCACGCCGACGCGCTCAACCAGATTCGGGCGGATTTGGTGCCGCCGTCGCTGATGGACGCCGCGCGCGCCATCTGGGAGGAAACCCTCAAGCTTGGCGTGAAGCACGGCTACCGAAATGCGCAGGTCACGGTATTAGCTCCTACCGGAACGATAGCCTTTATGATGGACTGCGACACCACAGGGATTGAACCCGATATCGCGCTGGTGAAATACAAGACGCTGGTCGGCGGCGGGCTGCTGAAGATAGTGAACACCACGGTACCGCTGGCGCTCCAGCAGCTGGGATACACCTCCGAACAGATCGAAGCCATCACAAAGTATATCGACGAGCATGACACCATTGAAGGCGCGCCGTACCTGAAAGAGGAGCATCTACCTGTGTTCGACTGTGCCTTCCGCCCAGCGAAAGGGAAGCGGAGCCTCCCGCCGATGGCGCATGTGAAGATGATGGCGGCGGTGCAGCCGTTCCTGTCGGGTGCCATTTCCAAGACGGTCAACATGCCCAACGACGCCACGCCTGAGGATATCGAGCGAATCTACATGGAAGCGTGGAAGTTGGGGCTGAAGGCGATTGCCATCTATCGCGATGGAAGCAAGCGCACCCAGCCGCTCTCCACGAAAAAGCCTGGCGAGGAGCAGAAGCCCGATCAGGCGACGGTACAGATTGTGGAGCGCCCCGTGCGACGCCATCTGCCCGATGAGCGCAGGAGCATCACGCATAAGTTCAGCATCGCGGGGCACGAGGGC
Organism: Armatimonadota bacterium; assembly: GCA_037442385.1. Taxonomy (GTDB): domain Bacteria; phylum Armatimonadota; class Fimbriimonadia; order Fimbriimonadales; family GBS-DC; genus LDYB01. The sequence goes on along the minus strand of JBBIQJ010000055.1, from coordinate 4,668 downwards.
TACATCACCGTCGGCATGTACGAAGACGGCAGGCCGGGCGAAATCTTCGTGACGATGGCGAAGGAAGGCTCGGTTATTTCTGGCTTGATGGACGCCTTCGCGACCGCCATCTCGCTGGCGCTCCAGTATGGTGTGCCGCTGGAGAAGCTAGTGGAGAAATTCTCCTACACGCGCTTCCAACCTAGCGGCTTCACTAACAACCCGCAGATTCCTGTGGCGACCTCGATTGTGGACTACATTTTCCGCTGGCTGGCGCTGAAGTTCCTGGACCACCAGCCGCCCCAGGTGCAGCCGCTGGACGAGGCAACACTGACAGCACACGCCACCGCCACACAGCCCGAAGCGATGGGACTGGAAGGCGCCAAAACGGAGCCAACGGTCTCTGCTACACCGCAGGGGGCGAAGACTACGGACTGGTCGAAAATCGTGAAACTGCAGCAGGATGCACCCCCCTGCCCCAACTGCGGAATGATTATGGTGCGATCCGGAGCATGCCATCAGTGCCTTAACTGCGGCACTTCCTTCGGATGCGGATAGTCGTCTCTTTCCATCCAGACCCTTGATTCTCAGGGCAGGGGGACTCCCTGCCCACTTTTTTTTTTCGTTTCGGGTAGAATTGGAGCCATGCAAAGGCGAGCGGTTGTGGCGAGCGCCTCGGATCAGTGGGTGCAGTGTACGAAATGTAAAAAGATTCTCTTCAAGCCCGACTTTGAGCAAGCGATGCGGGTTTGCCCAGCGTGTGGGCATCATCACCGCCTTCGTGCGCGCGAGCGGATTGCACTCACGGTAGACCCCCACAGTTTTGTGGAGACCGACGCCGACCTGCGCCCAGCGGACCCGCTCGGATTCCCGGAATACGCTGATAAGCTGGCAAAAGGCATGCAGATGACAGGCGAGAACGAAGCCATTATCACGGGGATTGCCACGATTGAGGGGCATCGCGTGGTGATAGGTGTGATGGATTTCGCGTTTATGGGCGGGAGCATGGGGTCGGTTGTGGGCGAGAAGGTGGTGCGCTGTTTTGAGCGTGGGCTGGAACAGAGCCTGCCCGTGGTACTGTTTTGCGCGTCGGGGGGCGCTCGGATGCAGGAGGGGCTGGTCTCTCTGATGCAGATGGCGAAAACGACGGCGGGCGTGGCGCGATTCCAGCAGGCGCGTCAGCCATATATTGCTGTGTTTACCGACCCGACGATGGCAGGCGTACTGGCAAGCTTTGCTTCGCTCGCCGATGTGATTCTCGCCGAACCGGGCGCGCTGGTGGGTTTCGCAGGTCAGCGCGTTGCGGCACAGGCATCGGTGGGCAAGCCCCCTGCGAACTTCCAGACCGCCGAGTTTCAGTTAGAACACGGCATGATTGACCTGATTGTACCCCGTAAGCAAATCCGTCCGACGCTTGCCTACCTGCTGGACATTTTCACGGGAGGGGAGTCAGCATGACAATTTTTGACTTCGAAAAGCCGATTAACGAGCTGGAGAGCGCGATTCAGGAGTTGCGCCAGTTGGTGGCGGAGAAGGGGATAGACCGCACGCGCGAGATTGCGGAGCTGGAAGCTCAGCGCGAGCGCCTGCTCCGACAGATTTTCAGCCATCTGCGTCCGTGGGATAAAGTGCTGCTCGCACGGCATCCCAAACGCCCCTACGCGCTGGATTATATTCGCCTGATGTGTGAAAGTTTTCTGGAACTGCATGGCGACCGCCTGGGATTTGACGACCCCGCGATTGTGGCGGGCGTGGGTAAGCTGGGTTCGTATCGGCTGGTGATTGTGGGACAGCAGAAGGGGCGCGACCTCAAAGAGCGCCAGAAGCGCAACTTCGCTATGGCGAAACCAGAGGGCTACCGCAAAGCGATGCGCATGTTCCAGCTCGCCGAGAAGTTTCGCCTACCTGTGCTGACGCTGGTGGACACCCCCGCTGCTGACCCTGGCGTCGAGTCGGAATCACGAGGTATAAGCGAGGCGATTGCCCGCTCCATGTTCACACTGTTTGAGCTGACCGTGCCCACCGTTTCGGTGATTTTAGGGGAAGGGGGCAGCGGCGGCGCAATTGCGCTGGCTGCCACAAACCGGGTGCTCATGCTGGAGCATGCGATTTATTCCGTCATCCCGCCTGAAGGGTGTGCCGCGATTCTGTGGCGCGACCCGAACCGCGCGCCCGAAGCGGCGAACGCGCTCAAACTGACCGCCGAAGAGGCGCTCCGCCTGAAACTGATCGACCTGATTGTGCCAGAGCCGCTGGGCGCCGCGCATCGCGACCCGCAGACCACCGCGCTGAGCGTGCGCTCCGCCGTGTTGCAGCAATTGGACGAGTTGAGCCAGATGGAACCCGAAGCGCTTCGGGGACACCGCTACCTGCGATTCCGTCAGATGGGCGTGTTCCAGACTGCGGCGCCGTAGAGGTTTATCGCTTCAATCCGAGGCGGGTCAGCGCGAGGCGCATCAGGGTCGCCTCGTTGGCGGAGGGGTTCTCGTTGAGCAGATTCGTGAGCGTGTTGAGCGCGTCCCGCCGCGAGTAGCCGAGCTGCACCAGCCCCTCAGCAAGCGCCTCAAGATCGATCTGGCTGGTTCGGGACGCCGCCTCCAGTCGCTCAATCTTGCGTTCAAAAGCAAACTCGGCAACCTTATCCGCCAGTTCCAGCGCCATCCGCTCGGCTAACTTTGCGCCGACCCCTGGCAGGCTTCGCAGGTAGCGCGTGTCTTTCCGGGCAATCGCTCGCGCCAGCGCCTCTGGCTCCGCCGCGCTAAGCAGATTCATCGCCATCTTCGGCCCGACGCCGCTCACCCGCAAAAGCAGGTCAAACAGCTTGCGCTGCGCCAACTCGGTGAACCCAAACAGCATCAGTCCCTCTTCCTCGCTGAAAAGTGTGCGTACATGGAGCGTCAGCATCTCCCCCAGCGCGGGCAGTTGCGCCCGCACACTCTGGGGAACCCGCACCTCATAACCCACCCCCTGCACATCCAGCAGGAGCGTATCGCCCTCCAAACCCACAAGATACCCCGTTAAGCGCCCAATCATCGCGGTAATTGTACCGCGTCATAGGGTATCCTTTTAGGCGGAGGAGCCTATGCATCGGTTTGCCTTTGTCATTCATCCGATTGATGTGAAGCGGGACGCGGCGCGCAAGTACCCGATTGCACGGTATCTGCCGGAGTCGTGGGTGGAGTCGCTACTGAAGCGCAAAGAGCCGATGGTGGTCTCCAGAATCACGGGGGTACACTCGCTGACAGGGGTGGAGACCGAGGGCTGGTTCATTGGCTGTCCGCTCTCGCCGCGGATGATGCTGTCGCTGCCTCTGGACTTTGTGTATCAGAAGATTATCCGCTGTGGACAGATTGCGCAGGAGCTGGGGGCAGAGATAATTGGTCTTGGCGCGTTCACTTCGGTGGTGGGGGACGGCGGTATCACGATTGCGAAGAATCTGGACATTGCCGTGACGACGGGCAATAGCTACACGGTGGCGACAGCGATTGAAGCCGCCATAGAAGGCGCACGACGCATGGGCATCTCCATCGAAAACGCCACCGTGGCAGTGGTGGGCGCGACAGGTTCCATCGGACGTACCTGCGCGGAGGCGCTGGCGCCAGTGGCGGAGCGCATTTTGCTAGTGGGGCGCGATGCAAGCCGACTGGAGCCAATTGCGGCGCAACTGCGTGAGCGTGCGCGCGGCAGCGTGGGCGTCTCCACCGACATTCGCCGCGACCTGCCCGTTGCCGATGTGGTGATTACCGTCACCAGCGCAGTAGACGCCGTGATTTATCCGAAGGACCTCAAAGTGGGCGCGGTGGTGGTGGATGTGGCGCGCCCGCGCGATGTGTCGGTGCGCGTCGCCCGCGAACGCGACGATGTGCTGGTGATTGAGGGCGGGCTGGTCGCGGTGCCAGGCGAGGTCGATTTCGGCTTTGATTTTGGGTTCCCACCCCGAACCGCCTACGCCTGCATGTCCGAAACGATGTGCTGGTGATTGAGGGCGGGCTGGTCGCGGTGCCAGGCGAGGTCGATTTCGGCTTTGATTTTGGGTTCCCACCCCGAACCGCCTACGCCTGCATGTCCGAAACGATGATGCTGGCGCTGGAAGGGCGCATTGAAAACTTTACGCTGGGGAAAGAGGTCTCTCTTGAGCAGGTGGAGCAGACTCAGCAGATGGCGCGTAGACACGGCTTCCGACTGGCGGGGTTCCGCAGCTTTGAGCGAGCCATCACGGAGGCAGAAATTGAGCAAATCCGCCAGCGCGCCGAATCACGCCGTAAAGCCGCGCAGGCTCCCGTGCAAGCATAAAAAATGGTAGCCCCAGGGGGATTCGAACCCCCGTCCTCCTGGCTGAGAACCAGGCGTCCTAGACCACTAGACCATGGGGCCACCTGACGACTCTTATTATACCCCATCTGATTCGGCTGTGTCAAGGGGTACGGCACTCTTCCCCCACAAAGGCGACGCCAAATGGCAGCGGCGACGACTGCTTTTCTGGATTGCCTCTGGGACGGAGGCGCGCCCGGCGACACCAATCTCTTCATGATTTGGGTCTACACCAGCAAAAACAACCTCGTCTACGGCGCAGGGAACGCGCTCCGCTTGCTTTCAGGGCTTGCCCTGGGGCGAGCCATATGTCCAGTAGAGTGCGCCTGCAGTAAACAGCGCGCCGCCCACAATGTTGCCCACCGTTACAGGAATCTG
>JBBIQJ010000054.1:0-13910 GCA_037442385.1 Armatimonadota bacterium | reverse complement strand
TCACTCTGAGGTCGGCGACTACATCCTGACCGTGAGTGTGGTGCCTGAGCCTGCCAGCATGGTCGCGCTCGGCACGGGCTTGGTCAGCCTGCTGGCGCTGCGCCGACGCAAGAAGAACTGAGCCAATCAGAGCGGCTTGGCTAAAAAACCCCTCCTTCGGGAGGGGTTTTTTGATTCGTGAAGGAAACGCTGGAATTGGCGCGAACCTCTTGCCCATGCCTTTGCGGATTGCCGAGAACAGTCTGGTGTTGTTTCAGGGCGATAGCATCACCGATGGCGGGCGCAAGCGCGAAGTCGCCACGGACCTGGGCTGGGGCTACCCCCTGCTGATTGCTTCCTGGATTGCGGCGATGTATCCCGAACGCCCGATTCGGTTCCTGAACCGGGGTATCAGCGGGAACCGCGTGCGCGACCTGCTGGCACGCTGGGAAGCCGACTGTATCGCGCTCAAACCCGATTGGGTTTCCATCCTGATTGGCATCAACGACACATGGCGCCGCTACGATAGTAACGACCCCACCAGCGTGCAGGATTTTGAGCGCGATTACCGCGCCCTCCTGCGCCTGACGCGCGAACGCACCGAAGCGCAGATTATTCTGATGGAACCTTTCGTTTTACACACACCGCCTGACCGCGAGACATGGCGCGAGGACTTAGACCCGAAGATTCAGGTGGTACGCCAGCTGGCGCGCGAGTTTAAAGCCACACTGGTGCCGCTGGATCGGCGGTTTCGGGAAGTCTCTGCGCGCCGGGAGCCTGCTTTCTGGGCGGCGGATGGCGTTCACCCCACGATGGCAGGACATATGCTGATTGCGCAGGAGTGGCTCAAGGCTGTCGGGGTTCGGTTCGGCTAAGGGGCGCCCGGTATACTTTAACCCATGCGCGTGTTGAAGTTGTGGCGCCAGCGTCAGCGCCGCTGGCAGACCGACGACCCTGCGGAACTCCGCGCCGAGCTGGAGCGCAAGGAGCGCGAACTTCAGGAGGCGCGTCGCGCCATGCGCCAGCTGGAGCATAAACTCGCCGACCGCGAGGCGGAGATTGAGGCGCTCCGCAAAATCAGCGAAGCCACAGGGAGCGCGTTCGCCTCCGAAGCCATGCTTCAGTCCATCGCCGAAATCGCGATGCGCATCACCGAAACCGAAGTCTGCCACATCTTCCTGTTTGATGAGACCCGCGAAGAGCTGGTGTTGCGCGCCGCCACTAGCGACGATGCCCGATTCATCAACGAGATTCGACTCAAACCGGGCGAGGGCATCACAGGCTGGGTCGCCAAAGAGCGTCGCCCGGTTGCTGTCGCCCGATTCAAGCTCTACCCTGCTCTGAACGAGCAGCAGTACGAGAGCATGCTCGCTGTGCCGCTGGTGGTGAATAATGAGGTGATTGGGGTTATCAGTGTGCGCACCCGTAAACCCAAAGAGTACCAGCAGGACCAGATTCGCCTGCTATCGGGGATCGCCAGCCATCTGGCGGGCGCGCTCAATCAACTCAGCCGTATCGAACAGCTGGAGCGTACCGCCACGCAGGTCGCCACGCTTTCGGAAATCAGCCGCACGCTCACAGGTAACCTCTATCTGGAAGAGGTGTTGCAGCTGCTGGTGCATATCACGGCGCAGACGCTGGGCTACAAAATCGTTACGGTGATGCTCCTTGATGAAGAGAAGGGCGAGCTGATGTTGAAAGCCACTCAAGCCGAAAGCGAGGAGTATCGCAAGAAGCCCCCTTTGCGCATCGGTGAGAGCATCGCGGGGCGCGCGGTGGCGGAAAACCGCGTGATTGTTGTGCCCGATGTGCGCGCCCATCCGAACTACCGATTCCCCGATATTGCGGAACGGGAGGGATTGCACTCGATGGTCTCGGTGCCCCTGCGCGTGCGTGAGCAGGTGATTGGCGTGCTGAACTGCTACACAGACCGCCCGCACCTGTTCACCGATGAGGAGTTGCGCACGCTGGAGGCAGTTGCCAGTCAAGCCGCGCTCGCGATTGACCATGCCAAGCTCATGGTTCGAAGCGCCATCCTGCAGGAGATGCACCATCGCGTCAAAAACAACCTCCAGCAGATTGCGAGCCTCATGCGCCTCCAGATGCACTACTCACGCTACAAAACTGTGGAGGAAGTGATTCAGGACAGCCTCAGCCGTATTCTGGCGATTGCGCAGGTGCATGAGCTGCTCTCGCGCGAAGATTTAGACATGGTGAGCCTGCGCAAAATTGCTTCCAGTATTCTGCACAACACGAAGCAGGCGCTCGTCCCCCCGGGCAAGCAGATTCACTCGCGCGTGGAGGGCGAGGATGTGCTGCTGCCGCTGCAACAGGCGACCGCTGTGGCGCTGATTCTGAATGAGCTGATTCAGAACGCAATCGAGCATGGGTTCAAAGACCGCTCGGAGGGGGAAATCAGCGTGCGGGTGGAGTTTACGAATGGGCATGTGCTGCTTGAGGTCGCCAACGACGGCGAGCCGCTCCCGCCCGATTTTGACGCGGCGCGTTCCAACACGCTCGGCGTGAAAATTATTGATAATCTGGCGCGCGGCACCCTTCGCGGGCGCTTTGAGATAAGCAGTGCGGATTCGCGCACGGTGGCGCGTGTGGTGTTCCCGCGCCCTTAGTCTTCGGCGAGGTCAATCCCGCGCTCGCGTGCAATCTGGCGCGCTTTCTCGTAGCCTGCGTGAGCGTGGCGCATGACGCCCGTGCCAGGGTCGTTGGTCAACACGCGCTCCAGTCGCCACGCGGCTTCGTCGGAGCCGTCGGCGACGCAGACTTGCCCTGCGTGGAGAGAGTAGCCCATCCCAACACCCCCTCCGTGATGGAAGCTGACCCACGCCGCGCCAGAGACCGCGTTCAGAGCAAAGTTCAGCAGCGGCCAGTCGGCAATCGCGTCGGAGCCGTCCCGCATGGCTTCTGTCTCGCGGTAGGGGCTGGCGACGCTGCCCGCGTCCAGATGGTCGCGCCCAATCACAATCGGCGCCCCCAGCTCGCCGCGGCGCACCATCTCGTTGAACAGAAGCCCTGCTTTGTCGCGCTCGCCGTAGCCGAGCCAGCAGATTCGCGCGGGCAAGCCCTGAAACTTGAATCGCTTGACGCCTTCGGTGAGCCAGCGGCGCAAACCCTCGTCTTCAGGGAAGAGTTTCAGCAGGGCGGCGTCGGTTTTATAAATATCGGACGGCTCGCCTGAGAGCGCCACCCACCGGAACGGACCGCGCCCCTCGCAGAACTGGTCGCGAATGAACGCAGGCACAAAGCCAGGGTAGCTGAATGCCTCTGCGAAGCCGCCCTCTTTCGCGAAGGCGCGCAGGTTGTTGCCATAGTCAAACGCAACCGCGCCTGCTTTCTGCATCGCGACAATCGCCTCGCAGTGAATCGCCATCGATTCAATCGCGCGCTGGCGGACTTCTTCAGGGCGCGTGCGCCGCGCTTCTTCCACCTCGCTCAGCGACATCCCGCGCGGCACATAGCCATACAAGGGGTCATGGGCGCTGGTCTGATCCGTCACTAAGTCGGGAATGAAGCCGCGTCGCACCATTTCGGGCAGCACTTCACTGGCGTTCCCCAGCAGTCCAATTGAAAGCGCCTGTCCTTTGCGTTTTGCCTCTTCCGCCCTCTGTATCGCCTCATCAAGGCTCTCTGTCCATGTGTCCAGATAGTTCGTTTCGATTCGGCGCTGGATGCGGTGCGGGTCCACTTCAACTGCGATAATCACTCCGCCATTGAGTGTAACGGCAAGCGGTTGCGCCCCACCCATGCCGCCCAGCCCCGCCGTTACGGTAATCGTGCCCTTCAGTGAGCCGCCGAAGTGTTTTTTGGCGGCAGAGAGGAAGGTCTCGTAAGTGCCCTGCAAAATGCCCTGCGTGCCGATGTAAATCCAGCTGCCCGCGGTCATCTGACCGAACATCATCAGCCCAGCGCGCTCCAGTTCGTCGAACACTTCCCAGGTCGCCCATCTGGGCACGAGGTTGGAGTTAGCAAGGATTACGCGCGGGGCACGCTCATGGGTGCGGAACACGCCGACAGCCCGACCGGACTGTACCAGCAGGGTCTCGTCGTTTTCGAGGCGGTCTAACACGCGAATGATACGCTCGAAATCTTCCCAGCTGCGGGCGGCTTTGCCGCGCCCCCCGTAGACAATCAGCTCTTCGGGTTTCTCGGCGACTTCGGGGTCTAAGTTGTTCATTAGCATGCGTTTGGCGGCTTCCTGAATCCAGCCTTTGGCAGTGCGCTGGGCGCCGCGTGGTGCGCGAACGGTGCGTGCTAAGGTTGCCATCATCGGAAACCTCCTGCAGGGATTATACCATGTCACTGTGGTATAATCAGAGCGTGCCGCAAATAAGTTCGGTTGAGGATCTGATTCAGATTATCCGTCAACACCCTGAGTGGCGCGAGGTGCTGCTGAGCGCACTGCTGCCACAGGACCTTCTGCTACTGCCGCAGGAGTTTCGCGACTTTCGCGCCGAGATGCGCGAACGGATGGAGAGATATGGACGCCGTATCGCGGCGATTGAAGAGCAGCATGCCCGCCAGCATTTAAGGGCGGAACGCCAGAAGCGGAAGTCTTCTGAACCTGAGCGCGAGAGTATTGTAATGAAGCTCCTGTGGGGCTATCGCGTGGAGTCTTTTTTCGGTTTGTTCCTGCGCTATGTACGGATATATGTACCAAGCGAATTTTATGACGACGAACTTGAGCAGTGTATAAGTTTCACGGATCCAAAGTTCGAGCAACTGCTGAGTCTGGACCATAGAGCGCGTGGTATGCGGTGCTCCGATGGCAAAGAGATTGTGCTGGCGATAAAAATCTCATGGGGAGTAGGCGTTACGGATGTAATCCGAGCGCGTGACGGCGCCCTGATTCTGCAGGAGTGTGGCTTTCATGCTGTGCCTGTTGCCGTGGGCGACTACATAGCGCCTGAAGCCCGATTATTAGTAGAACGCGAGCATGTTCTGTTGAGAAGCCTTGCAGGAGTTGAGGGAGAACAGTTCTCACACAGCGTGCGGTGGTTACCTGAAAATCATGGCAGAAACCCTTCCTGTGGGCGATAGCACGCCCCTGCTGATACGCGAGGCGGAGGTGCAGGCGCATCTGCCAATGGCGCGCGCGATTGAGGCGGTCGAAGCAGCGTTTCGCGACTGGGCGCATGGGCGTGCGACGAACCAGCCTCGCCAGCGCGTGCATACGGCGCAGGGAACCCTGCACCTGATGGGCGCGGCGTGGCGGCACTATATCGGCTACAAAAGCTACTTTTCCTTCCCTGGTGGGACGCGCTTTGTGGTCGTGCTGGCGTCGGCGCAAACGGGCGAGATTCTGGCATTAATAGAGGCGGACTGGCTCGGCAGAATCCGCACGGGTGCGGCGACGGGCGTAGCAACGCGCTGGCTCGCGCGCCCTGAAGCCCAGACGGTGGCTCTGATTGGCGCGGGCGGGCAGGCGCTGACCCAGCTGCAGGCGGTGTGCGCCGTGCGCCCGATTACACGCGTGCGCGTCTACAGCCGTACCCCCGAACGCTGTCAAGCCTTCTGCGAGGCGAACGCGCCCTTGCTGGGCGTGCCCCTCGAAACCGCCAAAAGCGTGGAGCATGCGCTGGACGGCGCCGATATCGTGATAACCGTTACCACCTCCCGCGAGCCAGTTGTTTCAGGCGCGATGCTCAAACCCGGCATGCACCTGAACGCTGTGGGCGCGAACTCGCTGGCGCGGCGCGAGCTGGATACCCATGCCGTCGCCCGTTGCGACCGTATCTTCGTGGACGATGTGCAACAGGCGCGGATTGAAGCGGCGGAGCTGGTCATCCCCATCGAAGTGCGACGCCTCACATGGGAGCGTGTGCTACCCCTGTCCTATCTTGTGGGCGGGCTGGCAACAGGGCGTCAGGCGCCCGAAGAAATTACACTGTTCAAGTCGCTGGGGATTGCCCTGGAAGATGTGGCGGTCGCCAGCGTGGTCTACGAATCGCTCACCGCTTCTGGAAGCTAAGATGGAGCCGATTCGTTTGCAGAAGTGGCTGGCGCGGTGTGGATTGGGTTCACGACGGGCGTGCGAGCAACTGATTGAGCAGGGGCGCGTTCTGGTAAACGGGCAGAAAGCCACGCTCGGCATGAAGGTAGACCCCGAACGGGACACCATTCTGGTGGACGGCAAACCTGTGCAGGAGCCGCCCAAAACCGTGTATCTGATACTTCACAAACCGCGCGGATTCGTAACGACCCGCTCTGACCCCCACGCGGAGCGCACCATCATGGAACTGATTTCCGATGTGCCCGTGCCTGTGTTCCCGGTGGGCAGGCTGGATGCTGATTCGGAGGGATTACTGCTTTTGACCAACGACGGCGAGCTCGCGAATCGCCTGCTCCACCCGCGCTACAAGATGCCCAAGACCTATCGCGTGTGGGTGAAGGGCTTGCCCAGCGAGTCGGCGCTGAGAGCCTTGCGTGAGGGCGTGATGCTGGAAGAGGGACGCACTGCCCCTGCGAAGGTGCGCTTGCTGAAAGCCGCGCCCCCTGAGAGCCTTCTGGAAATCACCCTGCGCGAGGGGCGCAAACGCCAGATTCGCCGCATGTGTCAGGCGGTGGGGCATCCTGTGCACAGGCTGGTTCGGATTGCGTTCGGTCCGTTGCGCCTTCCGCGTGACCTGCCCCCAGGTAAGTGGCGCTGGCTCACGCAGGAGGAGGTGGAGGCGCTCAAAAGCGCCGCCCTCATAGGGGGCAGGAAACTGGCTCCGGAGATGGAAGAACCTTCCCCATGACACGACGCGCCCTCTGGCTTGGCTGGCTCTTGCTGTGGAGTGCGCTCGCGGCACAGACCAGCACGCTCGCAGACTCAATGAGCAAGCTGCTCACCGCTGAATGGCTCCGCTTCGGCTACTGCGGAATCGTGGTGCGCGACCTGCAAACGGGCGAAACACTCTATCAGCGCGACGCCGAGCGGGGGCTGATTCCCGCCTCCAACAACAAGCTGCTTGTAACGGCGGGCGCGCTGGCGTTGCTGGGGACGGACTATCGCATGCGCACGGAGGTTTGGCGCACCGGCACGGTTGACCCCGACGGCGTGCTACAAGGCGACTTAATCCTCGTGGGCAGGGGCGACGCGAGTCTGGGCTACAACGACCTGCAAAAACTGGCGCGACAGGTGCGCGCGGCGGGCATTCAGCGTGTGGCAGGGCGCTTGCTCTACGACGATACCTGGCTGGACGCCGAGCGTTACGGCTTCGGCTGGAACATCGACGACGAGCCATTCGGCTATCAGGCGCAGATGAGCGCGCTGTGCGCCGAGCGCAACACCGTCCGACTCTACGCCCGCCCCGCCGAAAAAGAGGGCGAGCCGCCAGAGGTGCGACTGGAACCCCCAACGGACTATGTGGAAGTCGTCAACCTCGCGCGCACGGTGTCCCGGGACACGCCGAACACCTCACTGAGCGCCACGCGCCCCCACGCCCGAAACCAGATTATTCTCACAGGCACTATCTCCCCAGACTCTCAGGAGGTGCTGGTGGGGCGCTATGCGGTGGAGAATCCCTCACGCTATGCGGCGTGGCTGTTTCGGCAGGCGCTACAGGAAGCGGGGGTCAGCATCTCAGCGGAACTGGCGCCCACGGCGCGAACGCTCCACCCGAACGCAACGCAGATTGCCGTCCACCCCTCGCCCCCCATGAGCGAGATCGTCGCGCTCATCAACAAACCCAGCGATAACCTGCTCACCGAGATAGTTCTTAAGGTCATCGGCAAGGAGCGGGCAGGTGAAGGCACGACGGCAGCGGGCATCCGCGCGCTGAGGGAGTTTTTGCGATCGGCAGGTCTGGAGATGGGAGCAGTGCAGATGGTGGATGGCTCTGGGCTATCGCGCATGAACGCCGTCAGCCCCGAAAACCTGGTGCGCCTGCTGGTCTACATGGCGCGCTCGCCGTATGCCGAGATCTTCCGCCGTTCGCTCCCCATCTACGGCGAGGACGGCACGCTACGCAACCGCCTCCGCAATACCCCTGTGCAGGGCAAAGGCTTCGCCAAGACAGGCAGCCTCTACCGGGTCAGCAGCCTGTCGGGGTATCTCGTCTGCCGTTCAGGGCGCACGGTGGCGTTCTCTATCGTGATGAACTTCTACACAGTCCCAGCGAGCGAGGCGCGCGCCCTGCAGGACGCGATTGTGCAAGCGCTCTGGGAGAACCTGTAGAGCGCATGGTACACTTTACACGGAGGGAACACAAATGCGCTGGCTGCTGATCCTGGTGCTGGGGCTCTGGATGTTCGGCTGGGTGAAGGCGCAGGAGCCGACCATTCAGCCCGGCGATAAGATTCGCATCACAGTGGAGGGCGACGAGTCGCTTTCGCGCGTCTACGAGGTGGATTCGCGGGGCGAGGTTCAGATGCCTCTGATTGGCACACTCAAAGCGAGCGGGAAAACGCCCGGCGCCCTGGCAGAAGAGATCCGCCAGCGTCTCATTGAGGGACGCTTCTATCGAGACCCGAAAGTGGCGGTGGAGATTGTGTTGCCAGCGCGTCCCGTTATCACTGTGGCGGGGGCGGTACGCCGCGCAGGGGAGCTGGAACTTAAGACCGGCTGGCGCGTGAACGACGCACTGGAGGTTGCCAGCCCCACCAATGTCGCCGACCTGACCGCAGTACGTCTCGAACGCGCCGACGGTACGAAACTCACGCTCAACATCCTGCGCTACCGCCAGTCGGGCGAGGAGAGCGAGAACCCCCTCCTTCAGGCGGGCGACCGAATCTTTGTGCCCCTGATGCCCACCAACCGCAATATTATCGTGCTGGGCGCCGTGAACCGACCTGGCACCTACGACTTTGCCGAGGCGAAAACCCTCCTGCAAGCCATCAGCCTCGCGGGGGGCACGCAAACCGAGGCAGACCTCACGCAGGTTTCCATCAAACGCGCGGGACAGGCAGAACCGATCATTGTGAATTTGCGCACGCTCACAGGCGATGTGGAACTGCAGACGGGCGATCAGATTCTGGTGCCTTTCCGCAGGGTGCGGCAGTTTATCGTGGTGCGGGGCGGTGTGCGTCAGCCCGGCATCGTCAACTACACCGAGGGCATGACGCTCACGCAGGCACTGGACGCCGCAGGCGGACCCACCGACAAGGCGATTCTGGAAAAAATCGTAATTTCGCGCCCCATCGCGGGCGGGCGCACGCAAAAGATTACCGTTAACCTGCTGGAGGTGGCGCAGGGTTCCCGCCCCGATGAGCCGCTTCAGGGCGGCGACACCGTTGAGGTGCCCGTTATCCGCGAGCGGCGCTCCTCCCCCGAAGAGCCACTGCGCGTGGTGTGGCTCCTGCTGAGCATCATCTATCTGGTAACGCGGCGATAGCCTGCCTAACAGCCTGCCCCAAAATGGAACAGCACCGTGAGCAGGTCGGTATCGTCCACCACGCCGTCGCGATTCAGGTCGGCAGGCTGGCTGCCCGTGCTGCCGAACGCAAACAACACAACCAGCAGATCCGAATCGTCCACGCACCCGTCGCCGTTCACATCGCCTGTGGGCGTAAGGGGCAGAGCAATTCGCCAGATACCCCGTCCGTAGGTGGCTGCCATGAGATAACCTGTGCCCGGAACCGCGCGCACGGTGTTGACCTGCACATTCGGCAAGCCGTAAGGTTGTGTAGCGTTGCGCCATGTCGCGCCGCCATCCAGCGTAAAGAAGACCCCGATATCGGTGCCGACATAAATCACCGTGTCAGGCGCGCTGGGGTCTAACGCGATGGAGTTAAAATGCACATCGGGCAAGCCCGTGCTACCTGAACCGCTGATGTTAACCCACTGCACGGGGCTCGCCAGCGTGTTATCACAGCGGAACACATGGGGTGTGCCCGTGCCGCCCGCCACAACATAGATTTTGTAGGGGTCGGTGGGATGCACCGCAATCTCCGTGATGGCGCGATTGGGCAGGGAAGGATTGCCTCCATGGATCGCACGCCATGTGGCGCCGCCGTTGGTGGTCATCCAGAGCTGACCGTCGCTTCCGCCCGTGTAGATGACATTTGCGTTACTGGGTGCGCCTGCGATGGTCAGCAGCACACGCCCTGTCAAAGCCTGATTGCCCAGGCGCGCCGTCCATGTGCCTGTGGTGGCGTCCCAGCGATATAGATAGTTTGTACCCGCCAGCAGCCAGTTGGGGTTCGCCGGGTGAAGCGTGAGCGGCGCGATAAACGCCACCGAGTCGCTGCCGTAGTTCGGCGAGATATTAGTACTGGATACCCAGCTATCCGTTGTGCGCATGATGCCGAGATACTGCCACGAAGCGTACTGAACGCCGGGATTATTTGGGTTGATCGCGCAGAAGCCGCCATCCCCGCCCACCACACTGCGCCAGCTGCTCAGGATGCCGTACGCGAATGCAGTGCTGTTGTCCTGCGCACCGCCCAGCATCACCGCAGAGTTCGTGGGGTGGAACGCTGCGGCATAGAACTGCGTGATGCCCAGATTCGCGTTCAGCGAAGTGAAGTTCACCGTGCCTGTAGTGGGGTTATACACCATCCGATAGACGCCCCCGTCGTTGCCCACCAGCGCTTCGTTGGGGTTGCGGGGGTTAATCGCGAAACTGTGTTGATCCACATGCACCAGCGCGTTGTTCGTAAATCCGAGTCCGATACTGCGCCAGGTGCCCGCACCCGTGCGCTGTACGAGGTCCACCAGCCCCAGATAAACCACATCCCGATTCTGGTTGTCACGCGAAACATGCAGGTGGGCGTCGTACCATGCCTGAGAGAAGCCGCCGTCCACGCTGGGGTTGAGCGCCGTCCAGGAGTCGCCCGCGTTGTTGCTGACCCAGACCTGCGAGTCGTCGCCCGAGAGCAGGTAGACGCGCTCTGGCACCGTAGGCGAAGTCGCCACACGCAGGGAAGACTTATTGCCTGATGGGAAAGGCGGGGTCAGCACGGTCCATGTCTGCCCGCGATTGGTGGAGCGCAAGAGACGTCCGGGGTTGCCGTGCCCAACGGCGTAGTAGTAGCGCACGCCCGTGCTGGGATTGCGTGCGCTGATTGCCATATCGCTCCAGATGGCGCTGACGGGGTTCACGCGCGTCCATGTTTGCCCACCGTCTGTGCTGCGCCAGATGTCGCCTGCAATTCTCTGATAAGGTCCCCAGCCCGTGCAGGCGACAACAATATTCGGGTTTTCGGGGTCGATCAGGATATCGGAGACACACTTATTGCCAAACAATTGGGCGCCGATACTGGTCCAAGTCTGTCCCCCGTCGGTGGATTTCATAATCCCCATCGAGAAGGGGCGCATCCAGCCCTGGAAATCGCCCGTGCCCACATAGAGAATGTTCGGGTCTGTCGGATGGATGGCGATGCATGCCACCTGCAGGAACTGCCAGCTGTCGCCCAGCGGCTGCCATGTAGCGCCGTGATCCGTGCTTTTCCAGACGCCGCCCTGCGGCGCGCCGATGTAGTAGACGCCCTCGTTCACGGGGTCGTAGGTGACGGCGTTCACGCGCCCGCTAATCGGCTGAGTTCCGAAGTAGACACGGTAGGGGGGCATGAAATTGCGCGGACCCACGAACTCCCAGCGCGGACCCGAAGCAGGGAAGAAGATACCGCTCATCTGGTCGCGATGCTCCGCCGCGCGCAGATACGCGCTCCAGTCTACCGAGTCGTAAGGGTAGGCGCGAATCTCCAGATAATGGAGCAGCGCCTCCAGATATTCGGGGCCCTCCTCCATTTTATGCTTGACCGCTTCAGGGAGACGCTTGCCCTCTGCCTCCATCTGCTGGAGTTGTTGCCGAACACGAGTTTTTTCCTGCTCAATCCACCGTTTCAGCTGTCTTACCGAGTGAATGGGCGGCGGCGTGCGCCCCATGTCGGCAACTGCAACCGCGCCAGTGAATAAAAGGACAGCAAGACTACCCAGAATTCCCCAGCCTCGAATCGCTCCCCGCATGATAAAAGATTATACACGATGGCGGTGCGAAGGCGATAGCGGGTATAATCAACACCGATGGTCTACGACTATGTGCCGATTGTGCTGCTGATGGTGATTGCGCTGGTGATTGCTGGCGTGATGGTGGGCGGTTCGTGGCTGCTGGGACCGCGGCGCCCCACCCCTGCCAAGCAATCGCCTTACGAGTGCGGGATAACGCCCGTCGGCTCCGCTCGCGAGCGATTCCCCATCCATTTTTACCTCACCGCGATGCTGTTCATTATTTTCGATGTGGAGGTCGCCTTCCTGTACCCATTTTTTGTGGCGCTACGCGGCCTGCCTCCTGAAACCCGCGCATTCGCACTGGGCGTGGTCGGCGTGTTCACCTTCTTACTGGTGATTGGCTTCGTGTATGAGTGGAAAAAAGGCGCGCTGGAGTGGGAAGACCCAGTGGATCATCGCCGTCTTAAGCCTGAACCCCAGCCCGCGTCTGCAGGAGAGCAGCCATGAGCCGAATTGAGATTGAAAAAATTCAGGCGCAGTACCCTGACGCAATTGAAGATATCTATGAGTTTCGTGGCGACACATGGATTTCCATCCGCCCGGAGCGCCTGCTGGAAGTGTGCCGACTGCTCCGCGACGACCCCGAACTGAGCTATCTCTATATCTCCGATGTGATGGGCATCGACTGGCTCCCGAAGTGGCAGGCGGGCGAGCGCCCCAAGCGCTTTGAGGTGGTGTATAACCTCTACTCGCCTGTAACCTTCCAGCGAATCTTTCTGAAGGTGCGCGTGAACGAAGGTGAAAGCGTGCCTTCCGTAACCTCCATCTGGGAGGGCGCGAACTACCCAGAACGCGAAGTCTACGATATGTTCGGAATCCCCTTCGAGGGGCATCCAAACCTGAAGCGTATCCTCATGCCCGACGACTGGGTGGGGCATCCCCTGCGCAAAGACTTTCCGCTGGGCGGTGAAGAAATCCCCTTCGCCCAGAACACGATGGGACCCTCCATAGAAGACCTCACCCACCCGCATGCGGGCGAGTCGTTCGAAGGCTTGACGGGTACCGAGCCTGTCAGCGGACGCTGAGCAGGCGACATCATCGCACGCTGTTTGTGTCATAATACTCAGTCGGTAGCAGCGGCGCTGCCATCCAGCCCATCGAGGGGCAATCCAATCCCAAAATCAAAAAAGTAAGGAGGTCTATGATGAAGCGAGTGTATCTTTTTGACGAAGGTAGCGCCGACATGCGCGATCTGCTGGGTGGTAAAGGCGCGAATCTTGCAGAAATGACCAACATCGGGCTGCCTGTGCCCCCAGGATTCACCATTACAACCGATGTCTGCCGTGACTATCTGAAGCGAATGCGCCTGCCCGAAGGACTGATGGACGAAGTGCGCCAGAAGATGGAAGTCGTGGAGGCGCGGGTGGGCAAGCGATTCGGCGACCCTGCCAACCCCCTGCTTGTTTCGGTGCGTTCCGGCGCCAAATTCTCGATGCCGGGCATGATGGACACCATTCTGAACCTCGGCTTGAACGACCAGACCGCCGAGGGGATGATTCGGCTGACCCAGAACCCACGCTTCGTGTACGACGCCTACCGCCGCTTCATTATGATGTTCAGCGATGTGGTGATGGACATCCCCAAAAAGCACTTCGAGGAGCGGTTCGAGGCGCTCAAACGCGAGCTGGGGGTGAAGGAAGACACGCAGGTGCCCGCTGAGGCGCTCAAGTCGCTTGTGGAGACCTTCAAGGGTGTCGTGTGCGAACACGGCAAGGAGTTTCCCCAGGACCCATGGCGCCAGCTGGAGATGGCGATTGAGGCGGTGTTCCGCAGCTGGAACAACGAGCGCGCCATCATCTATCGCGAGCGGGAGAAGATTCCGCACGATCTGGGCACGGCGTGCAATGTGCAGGCGATGGTGTTCGGCAATATGGGCGACGATTCGGGCACGGGTGTGGCGTTCACGCGCGACCCCTCCACTGGCGAGCGCAAAATCTACGGCGAGTTCCTGCCGAATGCACAGGGCGAAGATGTGGTCGCCGGC
>JBBIQJ010000053.1:0-13982 GCA_037442385.1 Armatimonadota bacterium | reverse complement strand
CCGGCGTGCGCACGCCGCTCCCGCTGGACGCGCTCCGGGATCTGATGCCCGATGTCTACCAGCAGTTCCTTGAGATTGCTGACCGCCTGGAACGCCACTATCGCGATATGATGGACCTGGAGTTCACGATCGAGCGGGGTCGGCTCTGGATGCTCCAGTGCCGTGTGGGGAAGCGCACAGGGCGCGCGGCGGTGAAAATCGCGGTCGACATGGCGCAGGAAGGGCTGATTGGACGCGACGAAGCCGTCTTGCGGGTCAACCCCAGCCAGCTGGATCAGCTCCTGCACCCCTATCTAGATGAGCAGGCGCTGGCGACGGGCGAATATCCGCTGCTGGCGCATGGACTGGGCGCCTCGCCAGGCGCCGCAAGCGGCATCGCCGTGTTCGACTCGCGCCGCGCAATGGAACTGGGCAAGACCCAGCCCGTGATCTTGGTGCGCCCCGAAACGAACCCCGACGATGTGGGCGGCATGCTGGCATCGAAGGGGATTCTCACCGCACGCGGCGGGATGACCAGCCACGCCGCCGTCGTCGCCCGCGGATTCGGAATCCCCTGCGTGGCAGGATGTGAAGCCATCAGTGTGGACGAAACCCATAACCAGTTCGCCGCACAAACTGAAAACGGGCTTATTACGATTAACGAGGGCGACTGGATTACGATAGACGGCTCTTCGGGCAAGGTCTATCAGGGCGCCGTGCCCACGGTGGAACCGACGCTGGGCGGCGAGCTGGAGACCCTGCTGAGCTGGGCAGACCAGTTCCGTCGGCTGCGCGTGCGGGCGAACGCCGATAACCCCCACGACGCCCAGAAAGCGCTGGAGTTCGGCGCGGAGGGCATCGGACTGGCGCGCACCGAGCATATGTTCTTCGGGGAACAGCGCCTGCCGATTGTGCAGGAGATGATTCTGGCGAAAACCCCCGAAGCGCGCCGTGAGGCTCTGGCACGACTGCTCCCCTTCCAGCGGCAGGACTTTTTTGAAATCTTTGAAGTAATGCGGGGCTTGCCCGTTACCATTCGGCTGATTGACCCGCCGCTACATGAGTTCCTGCCCGACCGCGACGAACTGCTTCGCGAAGTCACGCGGCTGGAGCTCACCGCGCCCGATTCGCCCGAGCTTGTCGAGAAACGGCGCCTGCTCCAGCGCGTGGAGGAGCTGCACGAGGCGAACCCGATGCTGGGCTTCCGCGGCGTGCGCCTGTCGATCCTTTACCCCGAAATCGTGGAGATGCAGGTCACGGCGATTCTGGAGGCGGCAGCCGAAGCCCAGCGCCGCGGCTACGACCCCCATGTGGAGATTATGCTCCCGCTGGTGGGGCATGTGAACGAGCTGAAGGTGGTGCGCGAGCATCTGGACCAGGTGGCGAAAACGGTGATGGCGCGCGAGGGCGTGCGCGTGGACTACAAGTTCGGCACGATGATAGAGATCCCCCGCGCGGCGCTCACCGCCGACGAGATTGCCCAGTATGCCCAGTTCTTCTCGTTCGGCACAAACGACCTCACCCAGACCACCTTCGGCTTCAGCCGCGACGACGCCGAGGGCAAGTTCCTCGCCTACTATGTAGAACACAAAATTCTGCCCGAAAACCCGTTTGTCACGCTGGATCGCGACGGCGTGGGCAAGCTGATTCGGATGGCGTTTGACCTGGGACGCGCCACACGCCCCGACCTCAAGGTCGGCATCTGTGGCGAGCATGGGGGCGACCCCGCCTCGATCGAGTTCTGCCACGATGTGGGGCTGGACTATGTGAGCTGCTCGCCGTTTCGCGTGCCGATTGCGCGTCTTTCGGCGGCGCAGGCGGCGTTGCGCCAGCGCGTCAAGGTCGCGGTGGATAAGTAAGCAAAGCCCCCCCGCAAACGGGGGGCTTTTATCGTTTACCGCTCGAACGCGGCGTCGAAAGCGATTCGCGACGGCTCGAAGTCAAGACTGCGCACGAAAGCGCACGCCTCGCGCGCCCCATGCTCACGATCCATGCCGCTGTCCTCCCATTCCACCGAGAGCGGACCGCGATAACCAATCTCGTTCAGGGCCCGGATAATCTCCTCGAAGTCGATCGAGCCGCGACCTGGCGAGCGGAAATCCCAGTAGCGGCGCGAATCGCCGAAGTTCAGGTGTCCGCCAAACACGCCCGACAGGCGTGGGGTATCCGCCCACCATACATCTTTAACATGCATATGGAAGATGCGGTCGCGGAACCGCCGAATGAACGCCACATAGTCCACGCCCTGATAGCCGAGATGGCTGGGATCATAGTTGAAGCCGAAGCGCGGGTGATGGTGGATCGCTTCCAGCGCGCGCTCGGCGGTTACGATATCGAAAGCAATCTCGGTGGGGTGAACCTCCAGTGCGAAGTAGACATCTTCCTGCTCAAACACATCCAGAATGGGTTTCCAGCGCGTGGCGAAGTCTTCAAACCCTTTTTGCACCAGATCGGGCGGGTTCGGCGGGAACGAATAGAGATAGGGCCAGATAGAGCTTCCCGTGAAACCGTTCACCACCACGCGGGTCAGCTGGCTTTTTACTTCGGGGGGAGCGCAGTTGAAGAACTTACGTGCGGCGCGGGCGGTGTTTTTCATCTCCTCGGCGGCGCGCTGGCGCACACCTTCGGGGTTCCCATCGCCCCACACGCGCGGCGGCAGGATGGCTTTGTGCCGCTCGTCAATCTGGTCGCAGACCGCCTGACCTACCAGATGGTTGCTAATCGCGAAGCACTTGAGGTTATAGCGTCCTAAGATTTCCCAGCGCGATTCGCAATACCGTTCGTCGGTCAGCGCCTTTTCTACATCGAAATGGTCGCCCCAGCAAGCCAGTTCCAGCCCGTCGTAGCCGAACGCGCTGGCTTTTTGCGCCATCGTCTCCAGCGGCAAATCTGCCCATTGCCCCGTAAAAAGCGTTACTGGTCGTGCCATCGTTGCAACCTCCTCAAACTACCAGTTTTTGACATCGAAGCAGGAACTTCTCTGTGACTTGCGTTGTTAAAAGATTAGCGTGAAAGCCGCGCCTCTGGAATCTGCTCTGGAGCCGAAAGGAGTGAGTTCCCACGAGGCTATGGGTACATTCTGCCCTTTTCGCGCATGAGAGGCAATAGGAGGATGACACAATGAAACGGAGTCTCTGGAGTTTCGGGTTAATTGCGAGTGCGCTTTTTGCCAGCCTGAACACGCCCGTGTTTGGGCAGAATGTCCAGTGTTGCACCTATCGGGTGCGCCACAACTTCCGTATCTGTTTACCCAACTGTCAGATTACTGCCGTGGACTGGTCATGGAACGCTCAGGCGTCTGCCTGGCATCCGATGACCACCAACTCGACCAGTGGAACACAAACCTATCCCATTCCCAGCTCCGATGTGAAGTGTGCGAGCGCCTCTGCGGGGCAAGGATGTGCTGTCTCTGGCGCGTGTGCGCGATTTCAGGTGGACTGGATTCCGGGCACGCAGTGTATTCAGGGTTTCCACGAGGCTATTGGGGAGGCATGCGTGCACTGCCGCGGCTACGGTTCTAACGCCACCAGCGCCTCCAGCATCACCATCCTTTGTGGAGCCCCAGATGCTACGGGAGCCATTACCTGGCAACCCACTCTGCAGGACACAGTTCAGGGCGGATGCCAGGTTCAGATGCGCGACCCGGTGACTTTGCGCCTGCGCAATCCTGCTACGGGCGAGAGCCGCGAAGATGTGCTGTTTGACCTGCGCGCCAATCGACATTTCACATGGGAAGGGCAGGATGTGGACGGCGACGGGTGGGCTGATACCGCGCGGATTCGTTACTGTTGCCTGGATGCAGACGGCGACGGGTATCTCATGGTGTCAGTCGGCGGTCAGTCTCTGCGCGGGCAACCGGGCGAGCTGCGCCTGCGAACCCGAAACGGCATCGTTGTCGAGGTGTTAAAAAGTGGGCTTTTCGATGGCGTTCAGCTACCGAATGTTGGCGAACCGATGCCTTCCGAGATCGAAGTCCCTGCCGAGTTTGACCTGTCGTTCGCAGTTCCGAGTGGCTGGACTCTGGATTCGGTTCAGGTTGGCGGCGATGGGGGATCGGGCGACACACCTCCCACCCAGGGCGATGTGAACGGCGACGGCTGTGTGGATGATTCCGACCTGCTGGCGGTGCTGTTTGCGTTCGGCGGCCAGGGTGGCGCGGAGGATCTGAACGGCGACGGCACTGTCGATGACGCCGACCTGCTGATTGTGCTGTTCAACTTCGGTACGGGGTGCTAACCTCCTTCTGCTGGGGGCATGGCGGCTACCATGCCCCCTTACTGAGTATCTTACGGATTGCCGCCGCCCCCAAAATATTGTTCGAACCAGCGTCGCCCCATCTCCATCATCTCGCGCTGTTGGTCAGGGCTGAGCGACTGCCAGTATTCAAACGACATGCGCATGCCTTCAAACAGCATCTGGTTGCGAATTTCTGGGTCGGCGTTCATCCATGCGTAGAATCCCTGCTGGATTGCCTGGCGTCGCTCTTCGGGGCTCATCTTCGCGAGCAGGTCCATCAGTTGCTGCTGGAGCTGTTGATACTGCTCGGCGCGGCTCCCGCGCAGGTTCTGCCCTGCTGGCGCGCTACGCGGGTTCAACACCACATAGATGGGTTTGGCGCTGAAAGGCGGTTGCATCTGTTCCAGCGTTTGCTCAAAACCGGGGGGAGCGGGGTAGTTCCCCACAAACGAATTGAGCGTGCCATTGCGCGGGTCCACCACCATCAGCCCTGTGAGCTGGATGTTCAGCAGGGCGCGTGTGGCAGACAGCACCTGATCATCGGGGATTTCCTGTCCCAGCACTTTCCCGGTGAACACCTTGCGCCACACCACCCCAGAGGTCTGCGCGGTAATCTCGTCCAGCGCACGCTCCAGCGTCTCCGCCGTAGTGGGTTTGACACGCGCCGTGAGCGCAGGGTCCACCACAATCCGCACGGAAAACTTCTTGGCAATCTCTGCTATCGCCTGACTGATCGGCACACGCCCGTCCTCAGGTGTTTTCTTATCGCTTTTGGAACCCTCTGTGGGCTGCCCCATCACGAACGCAAAACTCAAACTACAGAGCGCCAGCACCATGTTGCGCATTTTTTCTCCTCCTCCGAATCGTTGGCGACAGGAAACGGGTTCCTGCCGTCGAACAGTATTGTACCACACTGCATCGACGGACATGCTATAATTGTATGGCAGTGGACGGTAGACCAAGTGGGAGTGGAAAACGATGGCGATGACACGCAAAACGATGGGGGAGTACCTCCTCGAAAAGGGCTTGATCACGCGCGAACAGTTGGAGGACGCGCTGAAAATCCAGCAAGCCACAGGGAAACCCCTTGAACAAATCCTGGTAGATCAAACGCTGGTAAGCGAACGGGATGCCTATGAGGCGAAAGCCTATGAGATGGGCATGCCGTTCGTGGATTTAGACCGCGTTACGCCGGAGCCGTCGGCGATTAATGTGGTCAAAGAGCACATCGCCAAGCGCTACAATGTGATGCCCGTCAAGAAGGAAGGCAACATTTTGTATTTGGCGATGGCGGATCCGAACAATGTGATGGCGATTGACGATGTGCGTGTGAACTCGCGTTGTGTGGTGCGTCCTGTGCTGGCGGCGCCGGGCGCGATTCAAGACGCTATCGTGAAAGCTTATGGCGGCTCGGCGGTCGCAGCGACAGACGGCGCCTCCGGGGGCGAGGGTGAAAGCGGCGCAATTGCGCCACGCCCTGCCGACCTGCGCGCCAGCGTGATGACCGATGTCGCCGCGTATAGCGCACGAGGCGATACCGAAGAAGACGAAAAAGCCGTTCTGCGCGAAGCCGAAGAAGGTCCCATTGTCCGCGTGGCGAACACCATTATCCAGCAGGCGATTGCAGAGCGCGCCAGCGATATCCATGTGGAACCGCAAATTCGCAATGTCCGAATCCGATACCGAATCGACGGCGTGTTGCATGAAGCGCTCACCTTGCCCAAGTATGTGCAGGCGCCGCTCATCTCCCGCTACAAAATCATGGCGGAGATGAACATCGCCGAAAAGCGCCTCCCGCAGGACGGGCGTATCCCCATCCGCTATCAGGGCAAAGAGTACGACCTGCGCGTCTCGTCTATCCCCACCCCACACGGCGAGAAAATCGTGATGCGTATTCTCGATAAGACGAGCGTGCTGATCGGTCTCAACAAACTCGGCTTCACCCCTGAAACCCAGGCGCGTCTCGAAGAACTGGTGATGCAACCCCAGGGCATGGTGCTGTCCACCGGTCCTACAGGGTCAGGGAAGACCACCACCCAGTATTCAATACTTCACAAGCTGAACTCCGTCGAAAAGAATATCCTGACGATTGAAGACCCGATTGAGTACCAGTTGCCAGGGATTGCGCAGGTTCAGGTGAACCGTAAGGCAGGATTGACCTTTGCGACTGCCCTGCGCGCCTTCCTGCGTCAGGACCCGGACATCATCATGGTCGGAGAGATGCGCGACCTGGAGACGGCGGAGATTGCGATTGAAGCGGCGCTGACAGGACACCTGGTCTTGTCCACGCTTCACACCAACGACGCGCCGTCCGCTGTGATCCGTATGGTCGATATGGGTGTGGAGCCGTATCTGATTGCGGCGACGGTTACGGGCGTGCTGGCGCAGCGCCTGGCGCGTCGTGTCTGCCAGCACTGCAAGGAGCCGCGCGAAATCCCAGCGTCCGACCTACGCGCCTTCGGATTCCATGTGGAAGACCCCGACCAGATTGTAACCATCTGGGAAGGTGTGGGGTGCGACCACTGCCGCGGGCGCGGGTATGCAGGGCGTGTCGGGATCTACGAACTGATGGTGGTGAACGCCGAGATCGCGGAGATGATTGTGCGCCGTGCGCCGCTGTCCGACATCAAAGAGGCAGCGAAAGCGAACGGCATGAAAGAACTTCGCGAAGACGGTCTCATCAAAGTATTGGAAGGTATCACCACGCCGGATGAGGTACGACGCGTGGTCTTCACCGCAGGATTCTATTGATACTGGAGGAGGTCTCACAAACGATGAGCATGAACAATTTCGGTTCTGGAGCAGCTCCCGCAAATGGTGGGGCGACACCTGTCGGCAGTGGCGCGATGCCCACCGCGCAACCCACCGCCGCCGGGCAGGCGCGCAGCCTCGAAGATATCCATATCGACGAGTTGCTCTATATTGTGGTGGAAAAAGGCGCCTCAGACCTGCACCTGTGCCCCTTTGTGGAGCCGGTCATCCGTGTGGACGGGCAGCTGCTGCGGCTTAACTTCGAAAAAGCCAGCCCGCAGCACACCCAGCGCCTGATGTACGATATCCTTACCGACGAACAAATCCAGCGTTTCGAAACGACTTTTGAGCTGGACTTCTCCTACAGCCTGCACAAGGTGGCTCGCTTCCGCGTGAATGTTTACAAAGACAAGGGCGCGGTCGCAGCGGCGTTCCGCTTGATCCCCGCGCGCGTGCCCACCATTCGAGAGCTGAACCTGCCCCCAGTGCTAGAAGAACTGACCCGACGCCCGCGCGGGCTGATTCTGGTAACGGGTCCCACCGGGTCGGGCAAGTCCACCACGCTCGCGGCGATGATTAACCAGATTAACTCCGAGCGAAGCGTACACATCATCACCATCGAAGACCCGATTGAGTACCTGCACACCCACAAGTTCAGCATCATCAACCAGCGCGAGCTGGGGCAGGACACCAAATCGTTCGCGGCGGCGCTCCGCTCCGCCCTGCGCGAAGACCCCGATGTGATCCTGGTCGGCGAGATGCGCGACCTGGAGACCATCCAGCTCGCCATCACCGCTGCCGAGACAGGACACCTGGTGTTCGCAACATTGCACACCAACAACGCCGCCGAATCGATTGACCGTATCGTCGATGTGTTCCCGCCCGGGCAACAGGAGCAGATTCGAATCCAGCTGGCGAACAACCTGCAGGCGATTATCAGCCAGCAGTTGCTGCCTCGGGCGGGGCAACCGGGGCGCGTGCCTGCTGTTGAAGTGATGATTGCAACCCCAGCCATTCGAAACCTGATTCGCGAGAACAAGACCCACCAGATCCACACCATGATTCAGACCAGCGGGCAGCTGGGGATGCAGACGATGGACCAGTCGCTGCGTGACCTTTACATCAAAGGCTGGGTCACTTACGAAGAAGCGATGTCGCGCGCAATTAACCCCGACGAGCTGCGCAAGATGATTGCGCCGACGGGGACGCCGGGCGGACAACCCGCGCCGACACGCGGACGCTAATCGGAGGAGGCGAGAGCAATGCCGTATTTCAACTATACCATTCGAGATGCGACAGGGCAGACCCGAACGGGCAAGGTAGAGGCGCCTAACGCGGAAGAGTTGCGCAAGCGCCTGCAAGAAGAAGGCTTGCAGGTCATTGAAATCAGCGAGGACCGCAAGGCGCCGCGCGTGCCCGCAGGCGGCTACGGGCGCGTGAAACTCAGCGACCTTGCCATCTTCGCCCGCCAGTTTTCCACCATGCTGGATGCGGGCGTGTCGCTGGTGCGCTGCCTCGATGTGCTCCAGCAGCAGACGAATAACGCCCGCCTGCGCAAAATCCTGATAGACCTCTCCACACGCGTCGAGTCGGGCGAGAGCCTCTCCCGTTCAATGGCGCGTCATCCTAAGGCGTTCAGTCAGCTGATTATCGGTCTGATTCGCGCTGGGGAGGTCGGCGGCGTGCTGGAAGAGTCGCTCCAGCGCATCGCAGCGTTCCTTGAGAAAGATGTGGAGCTGCGGCGCAAAATCCGCTCCGCGCTCACCTATCCTGTAATCGTGTTGCTCGCCGCCATCGGAATCGTGATTTTCCTGGTCTCGTGGCTGGTGCCTCAGTTTGCGAACCTCTTCAAAGAGCTGGGCATCAAAGAGATGCCTGCCCCCACCCAGTTCCTGATTGACCTCAGCGCGTTCCTCACCCAGAAGTGGTACATCATGATTATCGCGGTGGTGGTCGTGTTTATCGCCTACAAGCTGTTTGTCAGCACGCGCGTGGGGAGGCGTGTGGCAGACCGAGTCAAACTGCGTGTGCCCGTGTTCGGACCGCTCCATCATAAGATTGTGATGGCGCGCTTCAGCCGCACGATGGGCACACTGCTGGCTTCGGGCGTGCCGATTCTGCAGGCGATGGAAACGGTTGCAGGCGTCGTGGGCAACGCGGTCGTCGCCGATGCAGTGCTGGAATCGCGCGCCCGTATCCGCGAGGGAGAAAAGATTGCCGACCCCCTACAAAAGAGCAAAATGTTCCCGCCGATGGTGGTGCATATGGTCAGCGTCGGCGAAGAATCGGGTTCGCTGGACCATATGCTGAATAAGATTGCCGACTTCTACGAGAACGAGGTGGAGATGACGATTGCCAGCCTCACCGCTGCGATTGAACCCGTGATGATTGTGTTGCTGGGGTTCATCGTTGGCTTCATCGTCATCTCGATGTTCCTGCCAATGATCGAGGTCATCTCGAACCTGAGCCAGAATCAGGGCAATTAATGTTCCCTGCCTGGAACGTGGTGTTCGGCGTCGCCTTCGGGGCGGCGGTAGGCAGCTTTCTGAATGTGCTGATCTACCGACTGCCTCGAAGGCTTTCTATTGTGTTTCCACCGTCGCACTGTCCTGCGTGTAAGCATCGGCTGGGCGTGCTGGATTTAGTGCCCTTGCTGAGCTATTTACTGCAGGGGGGGCGATGTCGCTATTGTCGTGCGCGAATACCGGCACGCTATTTTTTAGTGGAGCTGTGGAACGCGGCGCTCTGGGGCTGGCTCTGGTGGGAATGGCTGGTGGTGAGCGAGCTGCCGCTACGGTTTCTTTTTTATGCGCTCGCCTGCTCGGCGCTGATCGCACTCTTTTTTACCGACCTGGAGCATTACCTGATTCCCGATGAGCTGAATGTGGCGCTGCTCTTGCTGGGGCTGCTGCATGCGGGTTTGCTCACAGGTCAGCCAACGGCATGGGATTGGGCGGAATGGGGGCGCCTGAACCTGCCTCACGCGCTGCTGGCGGCAGAAGTGGGGGCGTTTCTGTTCTGTGCGATTGCGCTGGTTGGGCGGATTGTGTTCCGTCGGGATGCGATGGGACACGGCGACATCAAGCTGGCACGAGCGATGGGAGCGCTTTTGCTGCTGCCGGGGATGGCGGTGGCGTTTGGGCTGGCGATTGCGTCAGGTGCAACGATTGGCGGCGCATGGGCGCTCATTCAGCGTCGGCGACACTCCTCTCGGCACAACCCCAATTCGACGGAACCGCCTCCGCTCCCGCCAGAGCCAATCCCGAACCTGCTGATGGCCTGCGTGCTGTACCTGCTCTGGGTGGATGTGCTGCTCACCTTCCTACCCTATCGTGTGCAGGATGCGCTCTATCGCAGGCTGGGACAGTCCTATGAGGAACCTGAGCTGGAAAACTGGGGGGACGAATCCCACGAGCAGCCAGGCATGCTCCCCTTCGGTCCGTTTCTGGGACTGGGCACGATGGCGACGCTTCTGTGGGGCGAGGGGTTTGCCTCTGGCGTGCGCGCCTACCTGGACTGGGCGGGATTTTAGCCTGCTTTGGGGTACTATATAGCCTATGCGAGCCGTCCGAATTCATCAATTTGGCACAGCGG
Source organism: Armatimonadota bacterium (assembly GCA_037442385.1). Classification (GTDB taxonomy): domain Bacteria; phylum Armatimonadota; class Fimbriimonadia; order Fimbriimonadales; family GBS-DC; genus LDYB01. The sequence goes on along the minus strand of JBBIQJ010000053.1, from coordinate 3,422 downwards.
AAAACCTGATTTACGAGGAAGATGTGCCTGAACCCACCCCGCAGCACGGCGAAGTGAAGGTGCGCGTGCATGCTTGTGCGTTGAACCATCTGGACATCTGGGTGCGCAACGGTATTCCCGCCTATCAGACACCCCTGCCGCACATTCTGGGCAGCGATATTGCTGGCGAAGTGGTGGAGGTGGGACCGGGCGTTACGGATTGGCGCCCTGGCGACCTGGTGGTGGTCTACCCTGTAATTACCTGCGGTCAGTGTCGGTTCTGCCGCACAGGGCGCGAGAATTTATGCGTGCGAGTTCAGGTGATCGGGGCGCACCGTTCGGGGGGCTATGCCGAATATATTGTCGTGCCCGCTCGCAATCTGCTGCCCAAACCCACCACCCTCAGCTACGAAGAAGCGAGCGCCGTGCCACTGGTGTTTCTGACCGCGTGGCATATGCTCCTGACCCTGGGGCGCCTGCAGCCGGGCGAGTGGGCGCTGATTATGGGCGGCAGCAGCGGCGTGGGAAGCGCAGGGATCCAGATAGCCAAACTGCGCGGCGCGCTGGTGATAGCCACCGCTGGCAACGAAGCGAAAATGCAGAAATGCCTTGAACTGGGCGCCGACGCAGTGGTCAATCACAGCGACCCCGAATGGTGGAAAAAGGTCAAAGAGCTGACCGAAGGCGAGGGAATTGATGTGGTGTTCGAGCATATCGGGCAGGCGGTGTTCGATTCGTGCGTGCGCCTGCTGAACAAGGGTGGGCGTCTGGTGACTTGCGGCGCAACCACAGGGCAAACCGCGCAGTTCGATATTCGCTATCTGTTCAGCCGCGAAATTGAAATTCACGGGGCGTACATTGGCACACGCGCGGAGCTGGCGCAACTGTTGCCTCATGTGGAGCAGGGACGCCTGAAGCCTGTGGTGGATAGTGTGTTTCCCCTCGCCGAAGCGCGCAAGGCGCACGAAAAGCTGGAGAGCCGCGACTTCTTCGGCAAAATTGTACTGAAAATCTAATTCTCAGGCGGGGTTGTCAAAAATACGCAGCCCTGCCCTGTTCCAGTCTTCGAGGAATCGCTGGAGACCAATATCGGTCAGCGGATGGTGGAACAGCTGCTCCAGCACTTTGAAAGGCATCGTGGCGATATGGGCGCCCATGCGCATTGCCTCCACCACATGCATTGGATGGCGAATGCTGGCGACCAATACCTCGCTCTCGAATCCGTAGGCGTCCACCATCTGCACGACCTCTTCAATGGTGCGCATGCCTTCGCTGGCAATATCATCCACGCGCCCTACGAACACGCTGATGTAAGTGGCGCCCGCTTTGGCAGCCAGCAATGCCTGCGCTGGGGAAAACACAAGCGTCATGTTGACGCGGATGCCCTCCTGACGCAGCTGGCGTGTTGCCTGAATGCTTGCGGGCGTCATGGGAACCTTCACCACGATATTGGGCGCCCAGGAAGCAATCTCGCGCGCTTCCCTGAGAATATCGGAAACCGTGGTGCCCACAACTTCCGCGCTGATGGAGCCGTGCGGTAAAATCTCGCACATCGCCAGAACGGTGTCTTTAAAGCCACGCCCCGCTTTCGCAATCAGGGAGGGATTGGTGGTAACGCCATCGATAATGCCCCATTCGGCGGCTTGACGCACTTCTTCGACCTGCCCTGTGTCTACGAAGAGTTTCATAATAGCGGCTCCTGTAAGGGGTTGGCTGCCGGGGGTGGATTCGAACCACCACTACCAGATCCAGAGTCTGGCGTCCTGCCGTTAGACGACCCGGCACCGGGCGTAATTATACCCGACAGGGAAGCCAAATTCAAGGGGCCGGTGAGCGCGTATCATGGGGTATATTCAATTGCCATGTCCGACATTCTGATGACGCCTGAGGGCTACGAGCGTCTGAAAAAAGAGCTGGAAGAACTCAAGACCGTCAAGCGCCGCGAGATTGCCGAGCGCATCCGCCAGGCGCGGGCGCTGGGCGACCTCAGCGAGAACTTCGATTATCAGGACGCGAAGCGCCAGCAGGCGATGCTGGAAGGGCGAATCAAAGACCTTGAGACGGTGTTGGGGCGCGCGCGCATCGTGCCACGCCCCGATAACGCAGGCGAAGTGGTGCATCTCGGCAGTATTGTGACGCTCTGCGACGCAGAAGGCAACACGCGCACGATTACACTCGTCGGCTCGTTTGAGGCAGACCCTCTGCAGGACCGCATCTCCATCGTATCGCCTTTAGGGGAGGCACTTATTGGCAAAGCGAAAGGCGATACGATCACCGTGCAGACTCCAAAAGGAACCATCCAGTACCGAATCGAGCGCATCGAATAGCAGGAATTCCGCAATTCGCTACGAATCCCCAAACGCAGGAGGCATAGTATGGCACGCGTTACTTTGCTGGTCGGGCTAACGAACGGGATGGAAGTGGATTGCCCGATTAATTCGCGCGAGGAAGCGGAGCAGGTGATCGAATCGCTGCGTCAGGCGACGGAACTCACCCGCCTGCCCGGAATCTGCTTTGTGCGCCACTCGGGTTCGACGGAGCTGGGCGCACGGGGGGTAGTGGCGGTACATCCGGATCAGGTGGTGTATACGCAGATTCTGGGCGTGGAGGACTAATCCAGAATCGTCTGCTCGCGATTCGGTCCGACGGAAATGAGCTTGATGGGCGTCTGCACATAGGCCTCGATGAAATCGAGGTACGCCTGCGCGTTACGGGGCAGGTCAGCGCGCTTACGGCAGGCACTGAGATCGGCGTCCCAGCCGGGCAGCTCCGTGTAGATGGGTTCACACTCCGCAAGCGCGAAGCCGTCGGCGAGGAACTGGTCGCGCAAGGCGCCCCGATAGCGGTAGGCAGTGCAGACTTTGAGCGTGGGGAGTCCCGAAAGCACATCCAGTAGCGTGAGGGCCAGCGCCGTGAAGCCGTTCAGCCGTGCGGAATAGCGAAGCGCGACGAGATCGAGCCACCCCACCCGGCGCGCGCGCCCTGTGGTGGTGCCATACTCCCGGCCCCGATTGCGAATGTAGTCCCCGATTTCGTCCTCCAGTTCGGTGGGGAAAGGTCCCTCGCCCACCCGCGTGGTGTAAGCCTTGGCGACGCCCCAGATTTCGGTGAGCTGATTGGGGGCAATCCCCGTACCCAGACAGGCGCCCGCCGAGACGGGATGTGAGGAAGTAACATAAGGATAGGTTCCATAATCCAGATCCAGCAGTGTGCCCTGCGCTCCTTCTAAGAGAATCGGTTCACCGCGTGCCACAGCCTCCATCAGCATGGCGGGCACATCGGCGACCAGGGGACGCAGCCATTCCGCGTGCGCCAGAAATTCGTCACGAAGCGCCGCTTCGTCAATCGGAGGGGCGTTGTAAACGCGGATCAGCACGCGATTGCGCACCTCCAGCACCCGATGCAGGAGCATCGTGAACCGTTCGGGGTCTAACAGGTCAGCG